>DATKCN010000206.1:0-14284 GCA_035513175.1 Thermomicrobiales bacterium | reverse complement strand
CCACGGATACTTGAGTATCGCGTTCACGGTCGCCCGTGTCAGATTCAGTCCTGTGAACGAAAGGTGCCGCATGGCCAGGCGAGTCACAATCCGAAAGCTCTGAGCATTACCGTTGAAACCATCAGTCAGATTCGAACTCAGGGCCAGATTGTTGAGCACTTCCTCGGCAATATGACCGAATGGTGGGTGTCCCAGGTCATGCGCGAGCGCCGCCGCTTCCGCGACATCGGGATTAATCCCTCCAACAAACTCGATGAGATCTGCAAGCGCCGTGTCCGCAGATAGCTTCTCTGCCAGGCGACGGGCCACTTGAGCGACTTCAAGCGTATGAGTCAGCCGATTATGGACGAGCACGCGTTCTGACGGAGAGACGACCTGAGTGATGCCACCGAGTCGCCGAAACGCGGATGCATACAGAATTCGATCACGGTCACGTTGAAAAGGAGTGCGTTGGTCGGGCAGTTTATCGTTTGGATAGTATCGGTCATCACGCGCCGCAGGCCCAGTGGATTGTGCGTCGACCATCTATCCTAACTGGTTCCGTTTGCGCCGTTTGGCGTTACCAGCTTCCAGTCACGATCCAACTCAATCTCTTGCTGGTCGAGCAGGAACCACATGACCAGCCTTACATGATCCTCGTCGACACCTGCAGCGCGGAGATTGTCGATCAGGTCAGCCGGGGAGAGATGGCCGCGATCCTTCAAGATCGCTTCCTTGATTCGGCCCCGCGTGTACTCAATTTCCTGCGGCTGAATCGCCATCATACCCTCTATCGTCGCTGGATGTCCAGTGCGCATCTGTCATGTTAGTCGATCAAATCTTAGCACGTACTGATCGGAATATGACCGCTCAATTCCATAGGGACGTGTACCGAACAACCTCTTCTCACCTGAGCGATATCACACGTTACCAGTACCTCCGTTGTCAGAGATACCAGATCGTGGAGGCGCCTGTTGATGACGCACATCAGCGTGGCAGAGCGGTCGTTCGCGTCAACACCCCGCGTGCCCAATCCAACCCCATCCTCCTTATCATGAATAACACATATCACCAGGCGGGCGATCGACGGGAGGATGGGCAATGAGGCGGCCCTGGGTGACGGGGGTGCTGGCGCTGCTGGCCTTGCTCGTGGTGGCAGCAGGGGCGCTGCTGGGCGCCGGCCGAGAGCTAGCGGAGGCCGGGGAGTTTGGCCCGGATGGCTACTACCGGGCGGTGCGCGTCAGCGCCGAGGGCACGCCGCATCTGATCCCGCTGGACCGCATCGAGTATGGCGGGGTGCAGCGGGACGCCATCCCGCCGATCATCTACCCGCACTTCCTGACCTCCGAACGCTGGAACCAGCTGGTCTATGACGACGAGCGGCTGGTGATCGGGGTCGAGATCGATGGCTATCGGCGCGCCTATCCGTTCCAGGTGCTGATCTGGCACGAGATCGTGAACGACACGTTCCGGGGGCAACCGCTGCTGGTGACATACTGACCACTGTGTGGCAGCGCCGTCGTGTACGAGCGCGAGATTGATGGCACACAGCCGGTCTTCGGCGTCTCCGGCAAGCTGTTCAACTCCGATCTGCTGATGTACGACCGCGCGACCGATTCCTTCTGGTCGCAGATCCACGCCAAGGCGGTGGTTGGCCCGCTGACGGGCCGCCAGCTGCAGCCCTTCCCGAGCGAGATCATGACCTGGGGCGAGTGGCGCACGCGCTACCCGCAGACGGAGGTGCTCTCATCCTTCACCGGCCACATGCGCGAGTACACCGGCTTTCCCTACGCGAGCTACTTCGTCAGCGACGAGCTGTGGTTCAGCGTCACCGCCACCGACGACCGCCTGCGCCCCAAGGCGCCGGTGACCGGCGTCGAGCTGCCCGGTGATGTGTACGCCGCCTACGCGGACATCGATGTCGTCGCGCACGGCCCGATCCACGACGACCCCGGCGGCGTGCCGCTGCTGGTCGTTGCCGACCCGGAAGCGCCCGCCAACATCGCGGTCTTCGAGCGGGGCGTCGATGGGCGGGTGCTGACGTTTGCCTGGCACGACGGCAGGTTGCGCGACGACCAGACGGGGTCGGAGTGGTCGTTCGAGGGACGGGCGCTTGATGGCGAACTGGCGGGACAGGAGCTGCGCCGGGTCATTCCGGTGCGGGCGTTCTGGTTTGCGTGGTTCAGCTTTCATGTGGATACGGAGTTGTGGGGGGTCAGGCAGTAGCGGCTGAGGGTGGCGGCCCGCAGCAGGCATCCGGCTGAAACTTGTGTGTCTGATGCGGCAGGGGCACAATTTTGACATAGAGCTTCAAAGGCCGCCAAACCCTGACACCGCCACATGGCGGCCTTTGATTTTCCCTGCCCAGACGCGGTTTTCGTCAGACCCGCCGTGGCTGGCTGGCGGCATCGATGACCGTCTCCACAATGCGCGCTCGGTCCGAAATCTGCGCGGACGCCCGCGTCACCGAACTTCCCCTCTCCGCTACCCGCTACCCGCTCACCGCTCCCTACTCAAACTCCAGCGGAATCTCCACGAGGTTGATCTGCGAGCCGTCGCGCGCCGAGTACTCGAACACGATCAGCGCGCCGATGCCGGGGCGGGTCGTGGTGAACTCGATCGTCTCGTCGAACGTGCCGCGCGTGCCGCTGCCGCTCGTCGCCATGGCGAAGTTGTCGTAGACCACCAGCCCGGCGGCGTCGACGATGTTGATCTGGAAGACGGCCTCGAAGGTGTTGGCCGTGCCGGTGATCTGTAGCGGGCTGCTGACGATCTCCCACGGAGCGGGGCTCTCGACGAGGATGGCCGGGGTCAGCTCTTCGTGGTCCTCGCGGCCGATCGGATGGTCCATAATCAGACCCTCGCCGCTGAAGACCTCTACCGGCTCGCCGTCCAGCTCGAAGACGACGCTGTCGACCGTCTCAAACTGTGTCAGCGTGTACACCATCTGCGCCAGCCGCGCGGCCATCGAGAGGCTGCCGCCGCCCGACTCGTACTCCGCCGACAGGTCGACGGTCGCGACGCCAGCGACGATCGTGATGCCGTTCAGCTCTGTGTCTTCCGGGATGGCGGAGACCATGCCGATCTCTTCCTCGCGCTCGTCCGGCCCCTCCAGCAGCGCGTTCACGGCGGCGGCGGCCACCTGCTGGGTGTGCGGGACCTCGCGCTTCGTCGCGGCGATTTTCTCGTCGCGCATGAAGTAGATCAGCAGGGTCAGCGGTTCCGGCGCCGTCGTCGCGGTGGCGGTGGCGGCTCGGGTAGCCGTCGCGGTCGGGGCGGTAGTCGGGGTGGGGGGCGCGGCGGTCGAAGTCGCGGCGGGCGGGTCGGTCGGCGTGGCCTCGGCGGCCGTCGTCGCCGTCAGGGTTGGGCCGCTGGGCGCGAGCGTCGACGTCGCGTCGGCCGCCGCGCCGGGGGTGCTGGCAGGATCGTCGTCGCCACAGGCCGTCAGCGACAGGGACGCCAGCAGCAGGCCCGCCAGGCACAGGCGGAGCAGCCGGGACCGGCGCCTGGCGGCGCCCGCGAGGGTCTCCTGAGCGAACCATCCGTGCCAGCGCGCCATATGCCACCTGCCTTCACATTTCACGATTTTCTTCCGTCGTACGTACAATACCAGACACCCTCTGTCGTCACGGAATTCCGGAACCCGGGACCTCTGCCTGTCGGCGCAGAGCCGGATATCGGTGTACCATTCACTACATGGTCAAGTCGCCACATGACGAGGACGATAACGCCACCTCCACGGAACGCTTCGACGCCGTTGCGCGGGACCAGAAAAGTCCGCGCGCCCGGCGCCGGAGCGGCGTGTCATCTGAGCCGTTAGCCCCCGTGCCGGAGCAGGACGCCCCAGCCGAGCAGGGCGGCGTGGCCTACGCAACCCTCGGCATGCTCGACGGCGCCATCGTCGCCCGCCTGCAATGCCACGAGAATCTGGGGCGGGTCGTGCTCGGCCGCGGCAGCCTCTCGGAAGTCCGCCTGCACGATCCCTTCGTGCATCGCGTCCACGCCGAGCTGCACTGGGACCCGGCGTCCCGCGCCCACGTGATCACCCACGGGGGCGGCGCCAACGGCACGTTCGTCAACCTGCAACGCATCGACCAGCCGGCCCGCCTGACCGACGGCGCCCGCATCCGCGTCGGCAAGACGGAGCTGGTCTACCGCCGCTTCTGGTACCCCGGCGCCTGATCGTCGCGCACGACGGTGGTTGTGTGCTGGCGTGGCGCTACTCCCGAGCAGTCAACGCTCTCCCGATGACGCCCGGACCTCTACTGTCCCCGCTTCCCGCAGCACACGGTTCGCGTGCTCGCGGATCAATCTCCGGTCGCGCTCGCTGAAGGTGGCATGGTCCAGATACCACAGCACCTCGTCGACCTGATCCCGGATGGCGTCGGCGCGCGGTCCCATCGCGTGGCGCGCGACCAGCCCGAGGGTGTCGAGCAGGCACAGCGTTACGTGCAGGTTATCCCTCGCGACGCGCCGAATCTGGGAGAATGCCTCGTCGACGTAGTCGGCGAAGACGGGCCGGGCAGCCCAGAGTGTGACCCGTCTGGAAGAGCCGTCGTTGTCGTGCTCCACGGTTCGGATGCGCGTCGGGAACGGGCGCCGCGTCAGTTCGGCGAGCGCGTCACCAAGCAGCGATATTGCCTGCTCGGCGGTGGTTGGGTCGTGAATTGAGGGCGACAGACCCTTCAGGGCGACATCCACGAGCTGGCGTATACCGAACATGGCGTCCTGTGACATCGTGCGCTCGCTGTCGATGACGAAGGCCGCCAGCAGCCGCTCGATGCGTGGCCCGACCGGCGTGGCGCTGCCCCCGACCTCGACGAGTGGCTGTCCACGCTGCACGAAGCTGCCCACTCGCGGTAGCACGATCACCCATTCGGCATCTTCGAGGACGCCGGCCAGCCCGGTATCATCGAGCGCGCGGACGAAGCCCGCATGGTCGGACACTACCGTCTGGGACGGTCCCCGCGCATGGAGCCTCCGAAAGCTGTCGAGGTCGTCGTCCTCTGGGTCAAGCGGCTCCCCGATCTCCGCGGGGTACAGCGTCGCGATCTGCTCCAGCAGCTCGCGGTGCACGCGGGTCAGGATGTTCGATGCCTGGAAGGCGCGGGCGGAATGGTGGATGAAGTAGACCAGCATCATCAGGCACACGATGGCCAGCAGGATCGCGAACGTGATGGCCAGCATCGGGATCGACTCGCTGCCTGGCGAGTCATCCCCACGAATCCGGCGCATGACGAGCACTGAATACAGGAACGTGGCGAGGTACACACCCAGCACCGCCTGATTCATGCGGTCGTCCGTGAAGTTGCGGATCACGCGTGGGGTGTACTGGGCTGCAACCTGATGCAGCGTAAGGACGGTGATCGAGAAGAGCAGCGAGATCACCGTGATGAGCGATCCGGCGATGACTGACAGGATGGTCCTGGCCGCGCTCGCGGACCCGAAGAAGATCCAGCGGCGGTACGGCTGGAGATCCCGTTCGATCCAGCGGTCGATCTCGGGTACGATGAATGACAGGATGACCGCGGCTGCGGCGCAGATGGACGGCACGAACCAGAGGCTCGCAACGACATCCTCGCGCCATTTCCGCACCTGATCGATCTGCATGGAGCCGCTCCGTGACGATGTGAGCCTGTGCCGGGCACAGAGCGCGCCATGCACGACCCATGCCCTGACGCGCGTATCGTGCATTGGCGGCGACATCGAGGAGTCACGGGCATGACCGACGCCGTTGACCTCCCCTGGCAGGAGTCCGATTCCGCCCTGTTCGTCGAAATGGGCCGGGTGATGATCCCCCAGCGAGACGAGATCGAGCGCGTGATGCTTGGGCTCGTCCCGGCTGGCCCGGACGAGGCCTTCACCTTCGTCGACGTCGCGGCCGGGGCGGGCTGGCTGACGCGCGCCATCCTGGAGCGTTTCCCGAACTCCAGCGCCGTCGTGCTCGACGCTTCTGAGACGATGCTGGCCGAGGCCGCACATCAGCTTGCTGATCACGAAGGGTGGGTGACGTTCCAGCACTTTCAGCTCGAGGAGCCCGACTGGGAGCAGCGCATTCGCGGCGACATCCGCTGCGTCGTGAGCAGCCTGGCGATCCATCACCTCGACGGTCCCGGCAAGCGAGCGCTGTTCCGGCGACTCCACGAGCGTCTGGAGCCGGGCGGCGGCCTGCTGATCGCGGACATCGTGCAGCCCGCCAGCGAGTGGGCGCGACGCCTGGCGGCAGCGGACTGGGACGAAGAGGTGCGCCGCCAGTCGCTGGAGCTGACCCGCAGCCTGGAGACGTATGCGTTCTTCGACAACGAACGCTGGAACATTCTCGAACACCCGGACCCGATGGACATGCCGTCCCCCATCGCCGAGCAGCTGGATTGGCTGGCGCAGGCGGGCTTCACGGGGGTCGACGTGTTCTGGGCGCTGGCCGGACACGCCGTCTACGGGGGTTACAAACCGTAGCGAACGTGTTCGTGTCGCTCACTTGCGCCACACAAAACCTGTGGGGGAGCGTTTCAAACCCTCCCGCGCTCGGATCCCCTGTCGCGAGGGCGCATTCGCGAACTGTGAGGCCCTGACAGGACACAGGTTGCCGCGGGGGCGGGGATCACGCACGGCAGGGATTTGAAGCCCTTCCGTACATATATTGCGCGGCAGCGCGGCATGCCCACGCATTGACTGGGCCGTCGGGCAGGAGGAGAAGAAAGCGCGGCGGCTGACGGATCGCAGAGCGACGCCCGTGTTCCACGTGGAACATCAGCCCCGCGCGCCGCCGCGAGTGGGCGGCATTACCGCGGAGGAATGTCCCACAGTTGCCAGTTGAGACCGGAGTCCTTCGAGCGCAGCGTCGCGACCTGCGGCAGGCCCATGTCCCGCAGAGTCTGGTGGTCCCGCGTCTGGCTGTCATTCGTCAGAAACACCGCGCGCTCGAACGGCCAATCCTCGGCCAGCCAACGGGCCAGTCCGCCGAGCAGTTGGCGGTCGAGGTCGCGGGGCAGCGCGCTGTCGCGCACCCAGAAGCTGACTGTTGCCACGCTGTCCGACAGCGGCTCCTGACCTTCCCGCGCGACGAACTCGCGGCGTTTCAGCAAACCGCCCAGCGGCCGGAAATAGCAGCAGCCTTCGACTCGCGACTCATCGGCGCTCAGCACCGTGAAGGCGAAGGCTTCCCGCGCCAGGTGCTCCCGCTCGTGCATCTGCATGTCGTCGAGGTTGCCCGCCAGGGTGAAGTCGTCCGTGGGCCAGTCGCTGTTGCTCCAGGCTCGCAACCGCACGCGCGTCTCCATGACCGCCTCGTAGTCGGGCTCGACCACATCCGGCCCGAGCATGCGCAGCACCAGATCGTCGGTCCGCAGCTCAACGGGGACGGGCGCGTCATCAGGGTAGAACGTCATGGCGTGTTTCTCTCTCTCGACATATGGCGCGACGAGCCCTGCGCGTCCGCCCCCGCTCGACGACGTTGTAATACTCGCGGCTGCCGGACTCGACCATCGCCATCACGCGGCCCGCCGCGCAGTTTCGCATGTTCACCGCTGCCGGTCCATTGCGCGAGACGCGACAGTCGTTGCCGTAGGAGCGCATCGCATGCGCCCGGTTCGCAGCCAGCGTCGTCCGAGCGGCAGCCAGCAGGGTGTCGCATGCTGGCGTCCTGCAACCGAAGCGTCACTCGCGCACAAGCCCGTTCCGGCGCGCATTGCGTCGCATCGAGACCGCTCTGCCCGCCCTCCGGACGCTGATCAGCGCCAGCCAACGCCATGCGCGAAACATGGCTGGGCATGATGCGCCCAGCCATGTTTCCAGCAGTATCAGGCGCGGACGGCGCGCGTTAGGCGAAGATGCCGTCGGCGACGAGCACTCTCCCGACCGAACCGGTTGCCGGCTCCTCCATCAGGGCGTAGGTGTGCTCCCTGCCGACCGGGGTCAGCGCCTGCTGCGCGGCCTGCGCCTGCTCGACGCTCTCGAAGAGCAGCACCGCCATGCGCTTGCGATCGCACTGATCTAGCAACAGAAAACCCCGGTAGCCGTCAACCTTGCTGGCGGCTGGGACAAGGTGCTTCCGCACGCGCTCGGTCAGCTCATCGGCGTGCTCGGCCCGGACGGTGTAGGTAACGACGTTCGCGACATTGGCCATGCTGTGTTTCTCCCATCGTGTCAACAACTGAAGGGCGTGGACGTTCGGCGAAAAGCCGCTAATCGACCAGGGTGTAGAAGTCTCGCCTGCCGGATTCGATGTGCTGGGCCATGCGGCCGAACCACTCGCCCATCCACGGCTGCGCCATCGAGCGGCTGAACCGGCCCTCCCAGTCAGCGAAGTTCTCAACCTGGACCTCGGTGACGACGGTGAAGAAGGGTCCGGACGCATCCGTCATGATGCGGAGTTGTGGAGCAGCACTGCCAACTTCCTGCATCCGGGTGTTGAATTCTTTCAGCAGCGCGACCAGCGCGTCGCCCTGGCCGTACTTCGCCTGGAATGTCTGTCGTGCGATCAGCATGAAGCACCTCCCGCGATGTCGTTCTTCAGTCGAGTCGTCGCATCAGGTCAGCAGCTCGCACCCGTTCGCAGCAGCGACAGCGGCGATGCGCTCCCAGTCAGGCTCCTCAGTCGATGGCGGCGGCAGCGTGCGGCTGGCGGCTGGCTGACTCATGCCGATGACGAGCTTTTCGAAGCCACCGGGGGTCATGATGAACAGCATCTTGCAGCCATCGGGTCCAACCGTGTAGCGGTGCGGAACGCCCCGCGGGCCGAAGAGAAAGTCCCCGGCGCGCCCCTCGATCGTGATGTCGCCGACATGGAAGGTCGCGCTGCCCTCGAGGATCCAGAAGCTCTCGTCCTCCCGGTAGTGCACGTGCAGCGGCGCCTCGGAACCGGGCGGCTCGGTCATCTCGATGATCGAGAGCAGCCCACCAGTGTCAGCAGCGGTCGCCTTGATGACCGCGAGACCGGCGAACCACCAGCGGGCCTCTCCCGCATCGCCTGCGATAGCGACTGGTTGCAGCGTCTGCGTCTGATTCATGCTTTCCGCCATTCCGTTCTCCGTGACTTGCCAGCCCCGCCATCGCAGAGCAGTTGGACGATTGCGAAGCGCCAGGTTCCGTCGCGGCCTCGCTGGGCCACGTTGACCCCGTAATCCGTGACGACGAGGGCGATGTCCCGCGCCTGCACGACGCTTCGCGGGTCGGCGAGATAGGCGTGCTCGCCGTCCCAGGTGTCGAGCGCGACGCTGGCGATCTCCTCGCCGCCGCGCGCCGGAGGACTGTCGCCCGCGATGAGCACGGCCCCGTCCTCGAAGAGATCGATCACACTACCGCGATCGCGGACGACCAGGGCGTCCTCCAGCAGCGTCTCGAGCTCTTCCGGCGTGCGCGCGCCGCCTGGAACCGGCACGCGGGACTTTGTCGTCATGTTCGCGATTCCCGCCTCCAATCCACTGCCGCATCAGCGTCGACATCCATCCTATGGCTGGCGCCGCGCGCTGCCTATTCCAGAAATGTGGTATTTGCTGACGCTGGGCGCTCGTGTACAGTGCGTCCATGAACGAGCGCACAACGCAGCGGGCACGGGACAAGATCGCGCGGCTGGCCGGTGAGGGTCACGATCTCCTCACGTTCTGGCGACAGTCCTCGGAGGCGGTCGCCAGCGTCGTGCCGCACTACCTCTCCCCATGCTGGTACTCGCTGGACCCCGCGTCGCTGCTGGTCACGAGCCACTATCAGACCGAGATACTGGAGATTCCCGCGGAGTGGCTGGCGCACGAGTACTACGAGGATGACGCCCACAAGATCGCGGACGTGGCCCGTTCAGAGCGGGGCACATCAACGCTGTACGAGGCGACGGGCGGCGATCCGAGCCGCAGTCCCGGCTGGAACAAATTCATCCGTCCGTATGGCGGGGACCAGGAGCTACTGGTCGCCCTGCGCTCCCGCGCGGGAGACGCCTGGGGCATGCTCGGGCTCTATCGTGAGCCGGACCGGCCGCTGTTCAGCTCCGACGAGATGCGTTTCCTGTGCGACGTGTCCACGCACCTGGCCGAGGGGGTGCGGCGCGGCCTGCTGGTGGGCGAAGCATCCGATCCGGAGGGACCGGAAGCGCCGGGGCTGATCGTGCTGCGGGAGGACTGGAGTGTTGAGTCGCTCACGCCCGGCGTCGAACGCTGGCTGGCCGAGCTGCCGGACGGGGCGTGGGAATCGTCACGGAAGCTGCCGCCCTCGGTGCTGGCCGTGGCGGGACGCGCGCTGCGCACCGCCGAGCAGCCGGACGCGCCGGGCGAAATCGCGCTGGCGCGGGTGTTGTCGCGTTCCGGCCGCTGGATGGTGCTGCACGGCGCATCGCTGGTGGCTGACGGCACCCGGCGTGTGGCAGTCATCATCGAGCCAGCGCACCCGGCCCGCATCTCGTCGCTGCTGATGGACGCCTACGGCCTGACCGAGCGGGAGCAGGACGTGACGCGGCTGGTGCTGCAGGGCAACTCGACGGCGGAGATCGCCGAGCGGCTGAGCGTGTCGGCCCACACGGTGCAGCAGCACCTGAAGAGCGTGTTCGAGAAGACCGGCGTTCACAGCCGCCGCGAGCTGATCGGGACGGTGTTCTTCTCGCACTACGAGCCCCGCGTCCGCGACAACGAACAACGCGCGCAGGCGGGCCGCCCCCTGCGCGGCGGCCCGATCGCCCCCACCGACGCGTAGGGGCGCATGCGATGCGCCCCTATGGAATTGTTGCGCGCCGGGTGCCTGCTTTCACTCCCGAAACGCGGAACGGGCCGGCCCAATGCCGACCCGCCCGCTCACTTCACCGCGTTACACGTTACGCGTTACACGTTACGCACCACGCCGCTACTCGTACCGCAACGCCTCCGCGATCGGCACGGACGACGCCTTGCGGGCCGGGACCCACGTCATCACCGCCGCGGCGACCAGCGACGCGGCCACGAAGAAGACGATCGTGAACCACGGCACGATGAAGCCGCCGAACTCCGTCCCTTGCGAGAAGTCGTCTGAGTTGATCAGGTTGTACGACAGGATGACCGCCATGATCGTCCCGCTGAGCACGCCGATGCCCGCGATCACCAGCGATTCCAGCAGGAACGAGGCGGCCACCATGTTGCGCTGGTAGCCGATGGCCCGCAGCATGCCGATCTGTTGCCGCCGCTCTACCACCGAGCGGAACGAGATCACCCCCAGCGCCGCGATGCCGACGAACAACCCCAGCCCCATGAAGCCCTGCAACAGCAGTAGGAACCCGTTGAAGATCGCCTGTTGCCGCTCGATCTCCTCGCGAATCGACGTGACGTGCACGCCCTTCTCCAGCAGCGTGGACTCCAGTTGAACCGCCATCTCCTCCGGCGTAACCGTCGCGTCCTCCGCCAGCCGCACGTAGATGCGCTCCACGTCCGGGGCGGAGTAGATCCGCTCGAAACCCTGCTGGTCCATGTACAGTCCGAACAGGATGCTGATCTTCGGGTCGATGACCCCGATGATCGTGATCGTCTGCCGCTCTCCGCCGCGGGGATTCTGAATCTCCACCGGCACGGGCTCGAACACGCCGTCGGTTATCTCGACGCCGCGCATCAGGAACGCGTTCGGGTCGTTGCCGAACGAATCCCCGGTGTCGACCGCGAAGCTGTCAACTACCGCCAGGGTCGGATCCGCGGCCAGCGCCGCCCAGACATCGGCGTCGCTCCCGTAGCCCTGCGCGCGGGACTGCAACGGAACATCCGTGCTTGACTGGAACTCGTCATCCAGGCCCGAGATCGGGTACTGGAGCCAGTTGCCTGACTCGGAGTTCTGCATGCGGATCTGGCCGTTCTGGAAGCCGATCGTGGCGACACGGCCCACCGCCGCGATGTCATTCACGTCGACCCCGGAGCCTTGCAGATCGGCCCGCAGGTCGCTGACCGGATTGAACGGGTTAGCCACCATCTGGACGTCGAAGCCGGCGCCCGCCTCGTCGGTGGTGAGCAGCGCCACAAAGTTCTGGTTGATCGTCGTGAGCGTCACCAGCGAGAAGATCACCAGCGAGAACATGGCCACCGTCATGCCGGTGCGCCCCTTGGAGGCCATCGGATAGGCCACAGCCGTCTTGACGGCCGGCATCCAGCGCGAGAAGTAACGCCCGATCAGGCCGATGAGCCAGACCAGCACCTCGGCGTTCCACATGATGATCAGCGTCGCGAACGTCACCATGAAGATGCCGGAGAGGAAGAACATCTCGATGCCGCCGGTTCCCAGCTCCGGCAGGATCCAGTCCAGCCAGCCGAACGGCAGCAGCCAGTAGAGCAGCATCAGCCCGGAGCCGGCGGTGAAGACCAGCCGGTCCGGCAGCCAGCGCCGCAGCAGCAGGCTCAGGCCCAGCACGGCCAGTGACAGGCCCAGCGAGAACCAGAAGACGCTCGGGCTGCTCGCCCCCAGCCACATGAACAGCGCGCCGGCGATTCCGGTGATCGGTCCCCAGCCCACCAGGTAGAACAGCCAGCGGAACAGGAGCGCGATGACGCGCAACAGGTTGGTGATCAGCGTGAACGGGATCATCACGCCCCGTAGCGGCTGCCAGCGCAGCCTGGGCCGCAGGTGCTGCCGAGCGCTGAACTCCGGCAGGTCGCGGATCGCCTGCGCGATCGTCAGCCGGCTGGAGCGCACCGAGGCGAAGATGATCGTCAGGAACGTGACGGTCACGCCCAGCGCGTAGGCCACCACCAGCGAGCGCAAGGTGAAGTGCGGCGAGATCGTCACGAACTCGCCGACCAGCTGTCCCAGCACGGCCGCGATCGCGAAGGCCACCAGCACTCCCAGCGCCGCCCCGATCAGCGCCGCGCCCAGGTCATACGCCGTGCCCTCGGCGATGAACGACTGGATCAGGTGGCGGCGCTTCATGCCGACCGCGCGGGCCATGCCCATCTCCGAGCGCCGCTCGGCCGCCAGCATCATGAAGATCAGGAAGATCAGCAGCACGCCGGCCGCGATCGAGAACAGGCCGAACAACAGGAAGAAGCTCATGAAGACGTTGCCGAACTGCTCGGCGCCCTCGACGGCGTCCTGCTTGACCGGGTTCACGCCTAGCTGCTCGCCCCCGGGAATCGCGTCCAGCGCCTCCCGCAGCTTCGGCACGACCGTGCCGGTCAGCTGCGTGCCGTCCTCGACGCCGCCGCGGTTCGACACGGCGATGAAGCGCGCCTGACCTTCAAGGCCGGTCAGCTCCTGCATCCACTCCAGCGGCACGGCCATGCCCAGCATCCGGGACGTGTCCGCGCCGAATGCGACGCCGGTCAGGATCGAGCCGCGCGCAATCTCCCAGACCTGCGCGACATATGGATCGTTGTCGTAGAAGAAGAGCATCAGATCGCCGACCTGGGCGTTAACGCTGTCCGCCAGGTCCTCCGAGATGACGACCGCTGCGATCTCCGTGCCCATCTCAAGCTCGAACTGGCCGAGCTGCTCGACGACGGCGGCCGGGACCGTGCCGACACTGGCCGGCATGTTGGCGAAGTCGATCTCCTGCCCGCCGGGAGTGCGCAGCCCGCCGAACGCGTCGAGCCGCGAGGCGTCCACGCCGGTCATGATCACGCTCGGCTCATTCAGCCGGGCGTTGATGTTGACGACCGGGACGTTGATCGTCAGCATGGGCATGAAGCCGTCGATGTCGGGGTCGTCGCCCAGCCGCGCTTCCAGCTCATCAACGAACGTGACTGGAATCGGGACGTTGCTGACCGACAGATCGCCTTCATCACCGGTGTCGCCGACGAACGCGATCGACTGATCGACCTCGCCCAGACCTTCGTATGTGGAGCGCTTGATCGAATAGTCGAGCGTGTCGCCGGTCGTCAGTGACGCGGCGATGATCAGCGTCGAGAGCATGAGCCCGATCATCACGAGCACCGTCTGTGCCTTGCGGCGCGGCAGGTTGCGCACCGCCATGCGGAAGATCACCGGGTTGCGCCAGGCGATCAGCACGCTGGTGAGCAGGCACAGTCCCATGATGATCAACACGACGATCATGATGGTCGTCATGGATAAGCCGAAGACGTTATTCATGGATTTCCAGTTGGCCTTTCCTGCAGACGAGACGCGGCGCCGTTGACGCGCTGGCGAGCCGTCGGAGCACGAGTGTTGGGAAACGTTTCACGTGGAACGTCCGGGCCTTAATCAGTCGGCCGAACCGCGTCCGTTGCCGTTGACAGCCTCGTCGGACAGGATGACCCCGTCCTTCATGCGGATGATGCGGTTCGTCATCGCCCCAATGCGCGGGTCGTGCGTCACCAGCACGAACGTCTGCCGCCGCGTCCGGTTCAGCTCGATCATCAGCGCCATCACGTCGTCC
>DATKCN010000205.1:0-8150 GCA_035513175.1 Thermomicrobiales bacterium | reverse complement strand
GGCGAAGTCCCGCATGTACTGCACGTGGGCCGAAAACTCCTCCGGCGTCCACTGGTCCATCGGCACGTCATTGACTGGCGCCGGCGCGCCGCGGTAGTGCTTGAGCAGCAGGTACCTGGGCATCATGTTCTCCTTTGGTCCGTCGTGCGGTACGGCCCAATGTGGCCATGTTCACTTCAGGGACGGAGCCGAGCGCGAGTTCTCGACATCCCATAACAACATAGCGGGCGGCCGCGCGGTATTCAGGCGCGCTGACGCTCCTCCCGCTGCCGGATCAGCTCTTCGACCGCGCTCGGCAGCGTCGTCTCGAAGTCAATCAGCTTCGTCCACGTCGGCGTCACCACGATCCGAACCATGCCCTCGTGGTAGAGCGAACGCACCTCCGCCTCCCACTCGACCCGTTGCTCGGGCGTCATCACGTCGCTGCTGGTCGCCTGGAGATACTCGTCCGGGATGCCATCGACGTAGTCCAGCTCGGCCCGACCGCGGATGAGCAGGATCATGGGTGGGTACGCCTCGGTGTCGATCGTCAGGGCAACCGTCGGGTTCTGGCGCAGGGCGGTGAGCTTCGGCGCGTTCTTCGCCGTGCACATGGCGATCTCGGAGCCGTTCCAGGTGAACCCGATCGGGACGTTGCAGGGTGTGCCGTCCTTGGCGACGTAGGCCAGACGGGTCAGGTCGCGGGCCAACAGCTCCTGGCTTATCGGTCGGTTCAGCACCTCGGTGATCTTATTCGGTTGCACTGTCATGCCTCCCATTGTCGTTTTCTCGGTTCTCCCAGCGTCCCATCGGGCTTGCACGCGGCACGGTGGCAACTGATGGCGGGCAGACATCTCCGCCGTTCGATCATGGCAGGTTTCCTTCCTGGTCGAGCGGCCCGTCCTGGCCGATACTATTCCCAGGACGGAGCCAGCGTCACGTTCTCGACATTCGGACGTGTGCTGCCTTCGAGACCCCGCCGTTGTCCGTCACCGCCCTGGGACGCCAACACCGCCGAACGAGAACGCGTCCCACCACACCGTGATCGTATCCATCACTGACTTTTCGGGCCAGCCGGCAGTGGGCGTCCGCCGCCGAGACCGTGTTGCAACGCCCCATGCTCGCGGTGGCGGCAGCAGTTGCAGATCGCTCGACAAACGGTGCGACGCGGTTCAGCAGCGAGCACGAGACAGTCTGCCGAATATCGTCGCTGGCAGGGCTGTAGTGACCGATGGTGGTCGTGCCGTGCCCGGTGACATAGGCTTGTCATCACCGTGGCGATCCGGGACGGCAGCGCCATCATCTGGAGCACACGTTGAGCGAGTACGTGCCGGCGAACAACGCATATCGAGTGTCGGAGCGGTCGGCGGCGGCGTCCGTGGCCGGGATCGCGGATTCGGCGGTCGCTGCTGCCGCCCCGAACGGTGCATCCACGCCCCGTCGTGTCGCTGTCGCGCCGACCCGCGAAGATCCACTCGCGGACCTCGGCGATATCGAAAACATTTAACGCGGCGTCAAGACGCGTCCCCGAACCTTCATCCCTTGACCCTCGGCCCTCGGCCCTCTCAATAAAACACGGTCAGCGTGCGGTGGTATGGCTGGGCATCCGCTGGCAGGTCCTGTCCGGCGCGCCAGAGGATCCAGTCGATGGCGTAGCTGGGCATGTCGCGGCCCCGGCGGGCGAGGGACTGCCGGAGCAGCTCGACGCCCCAGACGGTGGCGGCCCGGATCTCCAGCTCCTCGTCGCTGTCGGGTGGGATCAGGCGGTACTCATCGATGGCGCGCGCGAGGTCCGGCGCATAGGACAGCACGCCGAAGCGGCGCAGGGTCTGAGGCGCCTTGTAGTCGGCGAAGGCGGTCAGGGTGTGCATGTCGTGGAACGCGCCGGGCCCCTGGCCTTCGAACGCGCCGAACAGATCGGCGATCAGAATCTGGGCGCGCTTGTAGAAGCGAATCTTGTGGCCGTTCCAGAGGGCAACGTCGCGGAACGACGGGAAGACGTTCAGCACGGTGTGGATGAGACGTGGGGCCGAGCCGCGCGCCCCTTCGACCGCGCGCAGGAACGAGCCGTCCCAGCGGGCCAACAACTGCACCCCGACCTCATGCAGGTGCTGGTGGCGCGCGTGCAGCAGGGGAATCGGCTCCGTGCCGGGATCACCGGCCAGAATGTCCGCGACATCGTCTTCGTTGAGGGTGGTGAGGTACTCGGGATCAGCCAGCGGGCGTCCGGCTTCGACAGCCCGGCGCAGCGTGGCGGCCAGCGCCCAGTAACCGTCGTGGGTGACGCCGTCATAGGTAACCTGCCAGCGGGGCCGGGCCGCGCCGGGCACGCTCCAGAAGCAGAAGTTCAGCGCGTCAACGACCAGCACGAGGTTGGCCAGCTCCTCGGCGTTGCGGGCAGGCGGGTGCAGCGTGGCGCTCCAGTCGGGCGGCGGCTCCGGACCGGCTGCGAGCTGCTCCGCCACCTGCTCCGCCCGTTCGAGGTCGAACGTGACGAAGCGAGCCTGCTCCAGGACCAGTTGCGTGCTCTCCAGCACCCGTAGCGGATCACGCTCCAGCTCGAGGTTCAGCATGCTCGCCTCCTTTTCCATGACCGTTGCCCTGCCTGGATCATAGACGCTGCCGTGCCTGCCCGTCACGGGCGCTCGCCTGTGGTTCACTTCCTTTTCGTGATGGAAGCGCTGGCGCGGCTGCAACCCCAGGGCAGGCTCGCGAGACATGTGCCGGCAGTGGCGATCTTCGTCATCGTCGCGATTGCGCTCACCTGGCCGCTTGCCCGCCAGCTGAACGACACGCTCATCTCCTGGGGCGATCCCGTCTTTCAGGCCTGGACGATCGCCTGGAACTGGCACGCGCTGACGACCGCCCCGCTCGGCGTCTTCGACGCCAACGTCTTCTACCCGTGGCGCAACACGCTGGCCTACTCCGATCACCTGTTCGGGCAGACGCTGCTCGTGCTGCCGGTGATCGCGCTGACCGGCAACGGCATCCTGGCCGACAACGTCGCGCTGCTGCTGGCGTTCACGCTGTCGGCCTGCGCCATGTACCTGCTGGTGTACGACATGACCGGCAACCGCGCGGCGGGCATCCTGGCTGGGCTGGCCTACGCCTTCGCGCCGTCGCGCATGGCGCACGTGGAGCACCTGCACCTGCTCTCGGCGCAGTGGATGCCGCTGGCGCTGCTGGGCCTGCGGCGCGTGATGCGGCAGGAGACGCTGACGATGAACCCGTTGCCCGCCCCGGCGCTGTCGTTGCCAGCGTGGCTGCAACCGTCGTTTGAGCGAGCCCGGTCAGTCAGTGGTAAGCGCTGGTATGCGCTGCTGGCGGCGGCGTTCCTGATGCAGGGGCTCTCCGGCGTCTACTTCTTCTACTTCACCATCGTGATGCTGCTGATCGTGGGCGCCGTCTACCTGGCGCTGGCGATCTCCGACTACGACTGGGGAGCGGTGAGACGGCTGCTGCTGGCGGCGGGGGTCTGCGCCGTCGCAGGGCTGCTGCTGATCCCAACCCTGCTGCCCTACCTGCGCGTGCACGACGACCTGGGCATCGAGCGCACGACCGAGGAGGTGACCGTCTGGAGCGCCAACACGCGGGACTACCTGGCCGTCTGGCCCCGCAACCGGCTCTACAACGGAGCGCTGGAGCGCAATTTCCGGCATATCGAGCAGGCGCTCTTTCCGGGGCTGTTCGTGTTGCTGCTGGCGGCGGTTGGGCTGGCGAACCGGCGGGCAGGCCGCGACCGGTGGGTGCTCTTGGCGGTCGCGCTGGGAGCGGGCATCCTCTCGTTGGGGCTGTCGAAGGAATTTGCCGGGCACGTCTGGACGCTGCCGTACCAGGTTTTCTACGACCATCTGCCCGGCTTCAGGGCCATCCGCGTCCCGGCGCGGCTGGGGCTGCTGGCGCTGGTCGGGCTGGCGGGGCTGGCCGGGCTTGGCGTCGACTACCTCTGGCGGCTGGCGCGGGAGAAGCTGCGCTTCTTCACCCGGTACCCCGACCGGCTCTACCGGGAGCCGATGCTGCTCGGACTGCTGCTGTTCGGCCTGTCTCTGGGCTGGGTGGGGGTCGAAGCGGTGAACCGGCTGGAGATTCCTGACCCCCTGCCACCAGCCAGTGAGCGCGCCGACTACCAATGGATTGCCGACAACCCCGCGCCGACGCTGGAGCTGCCGATGGGAGAGGGGCCGGTGGCCTCCGCCTGGCCGAACTTCTGGTCGATGTGGCACTGGAACGAGGTGGCGAACGGCTACTCCGGCATCGTCCCGCCGACCTACTACCCCTTCCGCGAGCGCATGCAGGACTTTCCATCGGACGCCACGCTCCGGCTGCTGCAGGGCATCGGCGTGGAAAACATCATCCTGCACGGCGACTTCCCGGACGACTCCCGCGCGGAGGTCGAGGCCGCCATCGCCCAGCGACCGGAGCTGACGCTGCGGCTGGCGGGCTTTGACGCCGTCTACACGCTGGAGCGCGACCCGTGGATGTGGGAGCTGGCGGAGCTGATCCCGGACGGCGAGGTGGTGGACCTGCCGAACGCCACAGCCGACCCGGTCGCCTTCGGCCTGCTGATGGCGATCCTGCAACGCACCGGACACACCGTGGAAGGCAACGGCCAGATCGACTACTACACCCTGACTCCCGCCGCGGAGCCGCGCTGCTGGCTGGTGCTATTTCCCAACGATCCTCCGGCTGTCTACGGATACACCGAGGTCACCGTCGTCCGCGCCGCCGGGGGCATGACGTTGTACCGCGATGATGCCTGCGAGTGAGCCTGCTGTATCGAGCTGGAGAATTTGGTGCGGCAAACGAGCTACGAGCGCAGGTTTACGATCAAGACATCGAGATCCGGGACTCGCTCGAAGCCGCGATCCATCGTCACAAGGATCATGTGGTGTCACTTCGCCGGCGGCATGTTGCCCGGATGTGTAGGGGCGCATCGCATGCGCCCTGCCGGACCACGCGCCCCGGGTTCGGCAGCATGACGTCCAACCCGTCGTGACGATGCGACGCGCTCGGGCGTCGAGCCGGGCGCATGCGATGCGCCCCTACCGACCCCTGCGAACCTGTCATCTGCCACGTGAAACCGCATAGGAGTTCCCGCAATTCTGCTCCCCGTTGTGGAAAT
Organism: Thermomicrobiales bacterium; assembly: GCA_035513175.1. Taxonomy (GTDB): domain Bacteria; phylum Chloroflexota; class Chloroflexia; order Thermomicrobiales; family CFX8; genus DATKCN01. The sequence continues at coordinate 3,049 of DATKCN010000205.1, read as the reverse complement.
CTCGGGTGACTCTTGAAGTACTCGATTACTTCGGCGCACACGTTGAGGCTTGTCGCTGCGTTGCCAAGGCTGATCCATTGAGAGATGAGATCGACCGCTGCGGGCCGACCGTTCAGGTAGGCGGCGAGCAGCCCACTATCGAGCAGATGACTTCTCCCGGTCACAATTCAAGCGGAGGTGAGGGGACGCTTTCGTGACGTATACGATCCAGCCCTGCTTCTATCTCATCCCAGGGCACGTCGCTCCATGCTCCAGCAAGGGACAGCGCGTTGCGGATGACCCGCTCCGTGACCGCGTGATCGGCAGCATCTTCATCGACAAAGTAGGTCACAGTGTCGGTATCCTGCTCAGACGAGAGCAGCCCGATGAGAGGCTTGTCACCGTGGACGACGAGAATAGAACTGTCTTGTGGATGTCGTTGACGTGCCATCATGCCTCCTCGCGCTGATGGTATCGCGTACGGGATTGATCCCATGCTGACGACTCCAGAAGCAGGTCGCCAACCCAGGCCAGCTCGAATCCCCGTGTCTCGGGGTCCGCCTGACGCAGCGTCTCCAGTGCCTGCTGAGCCCGCTGGCGGGCGGCGTCGACATCTCCTGTAGCCAGCAGAATCGCGATTTCAGTTCTCGCGGCCGTATGAGGATCCAGGGCTCCGCGACGCAACTGCTCGAGCACAAGCTGGCACGCATCAAGATCCTGACCTCTCCGCGCTGCCATGAACACGGCTTCCGCGACGAGCGCGTGCATCGTGTCCGGCGGCAGCGGTGAGGCACAGCTGAGAGCCCGGGACAGATGCCCCTCCGCTTGCTCCCAGTTGCCGAGATCATACATCCACCAGAATGCGAACAGCGATCCAACCGCCTCGTAGATCGTTCCATCCGCGACGTGGGACACTGATTGCACGGCCAGGGGATTCCAATCACGTGGACGCGTTTCCGCGAGCACGTCGCGGTTGAGCTGAGCTATTGAAGCCTCGTACGCTACGTCAGTCCCGCCCGCCAGCATCGCCAGCACGAATCTCCCGTCACTCATGTAGCCGCGCCAGCGAAACGGAATCAACTGGACGATATTGAAGACGAGCAGTACGAACGCCATCATCATGACAATCGACCATGTTACCGGCTCCATGGAAACGGTCATCGTCAGAACGAGCAGATATGCTCCGGCGCCTGTCGCGATGAGTGGCCCGGCAAGCCGTACGATGATTGCGTCTCTCCGCCAGCGAGAGACATCCCGTGGGGTAGCCGCCACCCAGCCCAGTGGCATTGACGGACTCGTCCTGCTGACACGCCAGCGGCTGCCGTGCCGCGAAACGGCAACCGGCGAGACGCCGAATGAGATGATCTTCCATCCGAGTATCCAGGCTGCTGCCAGGTGTCCAAGCTCGTGAACGAGTGCCGTGACGAACAGTGACAGACCGATCGATGAGATGGCGAGCAGCAGGCCGCCAAGCAACGAGGGAGCCGTCTGCAGCCAGATTGCGAACGGCAGCAGGGCGACCAGAACGAGGATCAGCTCGTTACTCCGGATTCCACGTCGCTTGTGTCGAGCGAACAGGGCGTCCACTAATCCGACAGGAATCGTCAGCGCGCCTAATGTGATTGTCGTGCTCTGCACCCAGGTCCGCCTCAAGCGTCATCCAGCGTCGCGGCATATGTGTTCTGACACGGCGCGTTGCGGCGGGCAATAGGACATTTGTCCGAGGTGGCGCCTGGCGAACCGGTTGCCAAGGCGTTCAGGGCGCTCTCGCGCTCCCAATAGCTCAGCCGAGGCCTGCTCGCTGATCCGGAGGAGTACGAAGTCGCCCGGGATCAAAATCCCTGGAACTCAATGTCGGGGTTCCCGGCGAAGCGCTGGGCCATGACGGCCAGCGCCTGCTCGTTGTTGTCCACCAGCAGGAAGTCGCGGCCCAGCTCCAGCGCCGCCGCGCCGGTCGTGCCGCTGCCGGCGAAGAAATCGAGCACCAGGTCGCCGGGGTTGGAGGAGGCGCTGATGATCCGGCGCAGGACGCCCAGCGGCTTCTGGGTCGGGTAGCCGGTCTTTTCCCTGCCGGTCGGGCTGACGATGGTGTGCCACCAGACATCGGTCGGCAGCTTGCCGCGCGCCGCCTTCTCCGGGCCGACCAGCCCCGGCGCCATGTACGGCTCCCGCTCGACGACGTCGGCGTTGAAGACGTAGTTGTCCGGGTCCTTGACGTAGACGAGGATGGTGTCGTGCTTGGCCGGCCAGCGCTTCGTCGCGCGCGCGCCGTAGTCGTAGGCCCAGATGATCTCGTTCAGGAACGAGGCGCGGCCGAAGATGTCGTCCAGCAGCACCTTGCAGTAGTGGGCTTCACGGTAGTCGATGTGGAAGTAGAGCGTGCCGTTGGCGGCCAGCACGCGCTGCGCCTCGACCAGCCGGGGCGTGATGAAGCCGAGGAAGTCGTCGAACGCATCGTCGAAAGCGCGCGAGCCGAGCAGGGTCGTCGTGTAACGCCTGCCACCGAAACCGACGCGATCGCCGTCGTCCGACTGATTCGTCTGGAGTTGCTGTCGCTGCTGCGTCCTGCCGGTGTTGAAGGGTGGGTCGATGTAGATGAGGGGGACGGAGCCGGTCTCAAGCGAGTGCAGGACGGGGAGATTGTCGGAGTAGATTACGCGGGGCATTCGCCCTCACCCCCCGGCCCCCTCTCCCAATGCTGGGAGAGGGGGAGGCGCTGGTTGGTGGGTCTCATGAGACTGCCGGGGTTGAGCGGATGGTGTGCACGGTGAGCAGGTGACCGGCGTGCTCGAAGTGGCTGTCGACGGCGGCGAGGTCGGTGATGCCCAGCGAGAGCGCGGTGGCGACGTGGGCGGCGTCGTAGGAGGACAGGTTGCAGGAGACCATTAGCTGCCTGGCCTCGTCGATGATGTCACGATCCAGTGCGACCTCGACCCACCTGTACTCCCGTAGAAAGACTTCAAGAAGATCGTTACCATAATCCACCCATCGCTGGCGAACGCGGATCTGGTCCCATCGGTCGAGCCGGAACTCTCTGTACGTTGAGTCAGTGAGCCGCAGGGCCATCGTC
>DATKCN010000204.1:0-15355 GCA_035513175.1 Thermomicrobiales bacterium | reverse complement strand
GATCGCCGGCGCTCAGTTCAGCTGGCGCGTGATAGTCCGGCAACGGGTCGACGCCCGATGCGATCATGCGCTCGGAGTACAGCTCGACCTTGCCGGACGGCGTCGGGAATTGCAGATCCGCGAACGGCACGCCGGATGTCTTCGAGAAGTCGAGTGGAATCGTGCCTTCGACCATCAGCCGCTCGAGCGACACGCCGCGTAGCAGCGGGTTCGTCGCGCGAGTCGCGTCGATGACCTCGGCCAGCGCCTCCTCAGCCGATTGCCGCAGCCAACAGTCGTCGTAACCCATCGCTGCGGCCAGCGTTCGCATTAAGTCCCAATTGCTGCGTGCTTCACCCAGCGGCTCGATCGCCGGAAGATTGAATTGCAGGAACCGATGTCCGTATGCCTTGTGCAGGTCCATCTGCTCCAGCTGTGATGTCGCCGGAAGCACGATGTCGGCGTAGCGCGCTGTGTCGCTCATGAAGAGATCGTGGACGACCGTGTAAAGGTCTTCCCGCATCAGACCGTCAATGATCTTCCCCGAGTTCGGCGTCGACGCGACCGGGTTAGCGTTGAACACGAACAGCGAGCGCACCGGCGGGTCGTCAACCTCGCCGTTCAACACCGCGCCGAGGCGGACCATGTTCACGATACGAGCCGGGGGCTGGCAGTCCGCGGCGTGGCCAACCGCCTGCTCGTTCCAGATTACGTACCCGCTCGTGCTGTAGAACACGCCGCCGCCGCGCCGCCCAATCTGCCCGGTTATCGCCGGGAGGCACAGCAGGGCGCGCACAGTTTGCCCGCCGTTCCCATGGCGCTGAATTCCGTCGGCGAACTTTAAGAGCGCCGGCTTCGTGGTTGCGTACTGTCTGGCCAACCCGGCGATGGTTTCGGCGGGGATGCCCGTAATCGCGGCGGCCCATTCCGGCGAGCACGACAGCGTTCGCTCGCGCAGCTCCCGCCAGCCGATTGTGTTGGAGTTCAGCCACTGTTCGTCATGCAGGCCCTCGGAGAAGATGACGTGCATCATCGCCAGCGCCAGCGCGCCGTCGGTTGATGGTTTCGGCTGGATGTGCAGGTCGGCCGAGCGCGCGGTCAGCGTACGCCGCGGATCAATCACGACGACGCGCGTGCCTTTGCGCTGCGCGCCCCGTAGTAACGGCATGAAGTGCGGGCTCGTGCTGGCCGGGTTGTGTCCCCAAATGAGCACGAGCCTGCTATGCGCTACGTCCCTGGGATCCGGAGCCCACTTCGCGCCGAGCGTCGCCAACACGGCTTCCGTCGCCGCCGCGTCGCAGATCGAGCGTTCAAGCGCGCTGGCGCCCATGCGGTTGAAGAGCCGCGAGGCCGCGATCAGGTTCTGCAACAAGCCGAGCGTCCCGCTGTATGAGTACGGCAGAATTGCTGCGGCCCCGTCCTCTTCGATTATCGCTTTCCAGCGGTCGCTGATTTCCGCGACGGCCTCATCCCAGGAGACGCGTTGCCATCGTCCGCCACCCTTAGGACCAACGCGCCGCAATGGGTACTGGAGCCGGTCGGGGTGATAGACGCGATCGAGGTATGGGCGCACCTTCGCGCAAAGCCAGCCCTGGGTGATTGGATGATGCTGGTCGGCAGTGAACGACACCGCGACGCCGTCACGCACCTCAGTCCTGACCGCGCACGTGTCCGGGCAGTCGTGCGGGCAGGCGCCGATCACGATGCGTGAATGGCCGTTGCTGGTCGCCATGTCTGGTCTCTCCCCTGGTTTGCGAATGTCGACGGCTTATGCCGCAAGTCTACCCTCACTGGCGCCTCCGTCAATCTCCGGTAGACTGTCAGTCAGGGCCAATGAACTGCAGTGCGGAGGGAGACACCATCGATGGTCGTGACGCGAACGACGGAAGCCGCGGATCCAGCACTCGCGGCGGCGTTTCAACAGACCAGATCTCGCGTGATCGCGAACGGCGGCATGGTCGCAACCGGACATCCGCTGGCCACCGCCGCGGGGATCGATGCGCTACGACGTGGCGGGAACGCCATGGACGCCGCGATCGCGGCCGCGCTCACTACCGCTGTCGTCATTCCGGCCATGAACGGACTGGGTGGCGACGCGTTCTTTATCCATTCTGACGGCAAGACCGGCAAGCTTACCGCGGTAAACGGCTCGGGCATCGCGCCGCGCGCCCTGTCACGCGATTACTTCGTGTCGCGCGGATATCAGAAGATGCCGTTCTTCGGCCCGCTGTCGCCCGGCATCCCTGGGGCGGTCGAAGCCTACTTCTACGCGATCGACAACCTGTGCCGGCTCCCGGCGGCAGACCTTTTCTCGTACGGCATCCATTATGCGGAGCACGGATTTCCAGTCTCGGTCACCGGCTCGCGCACCATGGCAGCGTCGGCGAGCGAGCTGGCGAAGTACCCGACGTCCGCGACAGTCTTCCTCCGCGATGGTGAGGCGCTCAAGCCGGGCGACCTGTTCGTCCAGCGCGATCTGGCCGCGTCACTGCGCGCCGTCGCCGAAGGAGGACCGGATCTGTTCTACCGCGGCGACCTCGCGCGGCGCATCGCGGACGCCATCCGCGACCTTGGCGGCGAAATGACGGCCGAGGACTTCGCCGATCATACTGGCGATGTCTACGAGCCGATATCAACCACGTACCGTGGCTACACCGTCTATCAGACAACTCTGCCGACTCAGGGACACATCGTCCTTGAAGAACTGAACATCATCGAGCATGGCGATGTCGCGGCGATGGGGCATAACACCGTCGATTCGCTGCATCTGATGATCGAGGCCAAGAAGCGCGCGTTCGCCGATCGCAACGCCTACTCTCGCGATCCGCGTTTCGGCCCGACCCCGCTCGGCACATTGATCTCCAAGCCGTTTGCCCGGCAGCGGTTTGACAGTATCGACCCGCTGCGCGCCAGCGATGACACCCCGCCGGGCGCGCTGCCGGAGGTGGACAGCGACACCACGTATCTGTGCGCGGCAGACGCCGATGGCAACATGGTCACATTCATCACTTCGCTGTCGGCCGGCTTCGGGAGCCACGTGGTGGCGGGCGACACCGGCATCATGCTCAATAACCGCGTCGGACGCGGCTTCAGCCTTGAACAGGGTCATCCCAACGTCATTGAGGGAGGTAAGCGCACAATGCACACGCTCAATGCGTTCTCGATCGCGAAAGACGGCGAGGTAATTGTCGTAGGTGGCACGCCGGGCGGCGATCAGCAGCCCCAGTGGAACATGCAGATCATCAGCAATCTCATCGACCACGATATGGATGTGCAGGCAGCCGTCGCGGCGCCACGCTGGCAGTCGTTCCCCGGCACCGATCCGTCAAACCTGCCGAACCCGTATGAGGTGCGCATCGAGTCTCGCGTCGACGCAGACGCCATCGAAGGGCTTCGGCAGCGCGGTCACCCCGTGCGGGTCGTCGGTCCGTATGGCGCGGGTGGCGCTGCGTTCCTCATCAAGCGCGATCCACGCACCGGCGTCCTGGAGGGCGGCAGTGATCCGCGGTCCGAGGGACTGGCGCTCGGGATCTGACATACCGTGTCGGTGTCGCGATCGTCGCGGGAGTCCGCGAAGATCGCGAATCATGCCGGTGGATACCGTCCATCGATGAACGCGAGGATCAGCCGTCCCAATGCGTTCGGGCGATCCTCCGGCACAAAGTGGTTCGCGTGCTCGAACAGCTCGAAGTGCCCGCCGGGGAGCAGATTGGCGATGGCGTGTCCACGGTTTGTGCGGAACGTCGGGTCCTGCCCGCCCCAAACGACGAGCGACGGGCCACGAAACGCGGCCAGGGTGTCGCGCCAGCGACAGAAGTCGTCCTCGCTCACGGGGTCCTCCCGGGCCAGCGACAGCAGCACCCGGGCATAGCCGTCCTGAAACGGATGCCAGTACACCTGCATCGTCTCGTCGGTCAGGCGCGCCCTGTCAGATGTGTACAGCCGGAACGCCTGCGCCAGCATGAATGGGCGAGCCAGGCGGAACGCCGTCTCGCCTACTCCGCGCATGCGCAGCAGCCCGAATGGCGTTAGCCGCCCGCCGTCCCAGTCCTCACGCCACATGCTCGTGTTCGTCAGGACGAGCTTCGTGACGAGTCCCGGGTTGCGACAGATAAAGTCCGACGCTACGAGTGCGCCAAAGTCGTGTGCAACGAGCGCGAAACGATCGATGCCTAACTCGTCCAGAACCTGCTTGATGAACCGAGCCTGCGCCGGGGGACCATAGTCAGCCCCTTCCGGCCGATCGGCGAAGCCGAACCCGAGTAGATCGGGCGCCAGCGACCGGGAGTCCCGCGCAACGACAGCGGCGACATCCCGCCAGAGGAATCCCTGTGTCGGAATGCCGTGCAGGAACACGACCGGCTCGCCAGCGCCTTCGTCAAGCACGAATGTTCGATGTTCGCCGACCGTGACGGGATAGCGCCGCCGCTGCCAACGCGACGCCGGGCTGAGTAGCTCGTCGGCTACGCTCACTCCTGGGCCGCGAGCGGCGTCGCAGGTCGAGATGGAGTCGACCCTTGCGCGGGCGGCCCAGCGCCGACTGCCGACATGATCGCCGTCATGAAGTCGATCGGGATCGGAAACAGAATCGTCGAGTTCTTCTCGGCCGCGATGTCGGTCAGCGTCTGCAAATAGCGCAGCTGGATTGCGATTGGCTGGGTCGAGATGACCGCCGCAGCGCTTTGAAGCTGCTCAGCAGCCTGAAACTCGCCTTCCGCGTGGATGATCTTGGCGCGCTTCTCGCGCTCCGCCTCAGCCTGACGAGCCATTGCGCGCTGCATCGACTGCGGCAACTCGACATCCTTGACCTCAACGACGCTCACCTTCACGCCCCACGGTTCGGTCTGCTCGTCGATAATCGTCTGCAACCGCTGGTTAATGATCTCGCGCTCCGACAGCAGCTCGTCCAGCTCGGCTTGACCCAGAATCGAGCGCAGCGTCGTCTGCGCTATCTGGGACGTGGCCCGGATGTGGTCCGCGACGTTGACCATTGCTGCGTTGGGATCGACCACGCGAAAGTACGCGACGGCGTTCACGTTGACTGTCACATTGTCACGGGTGATGACCTCCTGCCGCGGGATATCCATCGTCAACGTGCGCAGATCGACCTTGACCATGCGCTCGACGAACGGAATCAGCAGGATCAGGCCCGGACCGCGCGCGCCCATCAATCGCCCCAGCCGAAAGATGACCCCCCGCTCGTACTCCTGGACGATCTTGATTGCCGCCGAGAGGATGAGCAGCACAAAGAAGACGATCGCGCCCAGCGCGACTAGCACTCCCTGATCCAAAGAGGCACTCCTTTCGTCGCCCGTCAGGGCGTCAGACTGCTCGCCGCTCCGAGGTCACCGCGCGCTCGCCACGCCCGCGCCGGGCGTCAGTCCAGCCCCGGCTGGCTCGGGACGCACCGTCAGGCGGATCCCATCGATGGCGGTCACGACGACTCGCTCCCCCGCCTCAATTGGCGGTCCCTGCGACGTTGCCTGCCATAGCTCCCCCTGCACATAGACCATGCCGCTGGGATTGAGCGCCGTGCGCGCGACGCCAACATGCCCGATGATCGCGTTGTCACCGGTCACGACAGGCCGGTTGCGCCCCTTCCAGACCGATCCCGCGATGAAGAAGAAGAATAACCCCATCATCGCCGTCATGGTGAATACGACCACGCGCGAGATCTGCAACACATCGTCGTTGCGCGTATTCGACAGCAGCAGCGCGCCAATCAGGAACGCGGCGATGCCAGCGATTGTCAGTATCCCACCACTTGCCACAAACACGTCAATCGCGAACAGGATAAACGCGAGCCCGATCAGAATGAGGCCCGCCCAATTCGTGTCCAGCGTGCCCAGCGCGTAGAAGCCGGTCACCATCATCACCACCCCAGCCGCGCCGGGGCCAATCGAGCCAGGATTCGCCAGTTCGAAAATCAGCGCCAGCGTGCCAAGGCTGATGAGGACGAACGCAATGTTGGGATCGGTGATGATTTGGAGCAGCTTTTCGAAGAAGCGCATGTCGTGAGCGTGCAGGGTCGCGCCGGCCGATCTCACCTCGACAACCTGCCCGCGAACGACGACCTCTCGGCCGTCCGCCTGCCGCAGCGCATCCTCTCGGCTCGACGCCACGAAGTCCACGACGCCAATGCGAGCCGCCTCGGACGCCACGATGTTCTCCGCGTCCCGCACGGCCCGCTCGCCCCAGTCGGCGTTGCGCCCCCGGAGCTCGGCAAGCGCGCGGATCTTCGCCACCGCGTCGTTGACGACCTTGCGGTCCATGGCCGTGTCGCCCTCGGATTCCTCACCCCCAAGCTGCACCGGGGTTGCTGAGCCGATATTCGTCGCCGGGGCCATCGCGGCGACGTGCGCGGCGTAGGTGATGTACACCCCGGCCGATCCAGCCCGCGCCCCGTCCGGCGCAACGTAGACGATGACGGGAATCGGCGATGCGAGAATGTCGGCGACGATATCGTCCATCGCGGATGAAAGGCCGCCGGGAGTGTCCAGTTCGATCAGCACCGCGGCGTGTCCCCGCGACGCGGAACGGTCGATGCCGCGGCCGATGTACGTCGCCATTACGGGCGTAATGATGCCGTCCGCGCGCACCAGCCCAACGTTCGGCGTCGCCTCGTCCGCGGCGTCGACGCCGACCACGCCTGTAGTCGCGCCGAGCAGCACGACAGCGATGAATAGTGTGCGCCAATGAAGCGCACTGGCCATTCGACTGGTTATATGCGGCCCACCTGATCCGACGGGTGGCGAGGCCATCGTTTTCTCCTATACCCCTGCCCCGCGGAAAATTATACCCGCGTGGCAACGTTCTAGGACGCCGGGAGCCCCGGTACAATGCGGCTACGGACCGCCACCGGACGCGGCCAACCCCTCGCGGAAGTCAGTGGAGTGAGATGAGCGCGCCTGTCAACGACTACACGAACGCCGAGCGATACGTAAACGGGCTGATCATGGGACCCCCGTCGCCCGCGCCGGGCACGCCGCCGGAGGAGATTCGCGCCCGAGCAATCGCGCGGCTCGCCCGCTTGCGCGCGTTCCTGGAATTCCTGGGCAACCCACAACGCCAATATGAAACGGTCCACGTGGCCGGCACGTCCGGGAAGGGGTCGACCTGTGCTTTCACCGCCAGTATTCTTTCCGGGCTGGGACTGCGAACCGGCCTCCACGTGTCTCCATACCTCCAGGTAGCCACCGAAAAGCTCCAGATCGACGGGAAGCTTGTCGACGCCTCGCGTTATGCGCGGCTGGTGTCCGACATGACGACCAGCGTCGAGCACTGGGTCGCGCTGGGGAACGAGCGGCCAAATTACGGCGAGTTCTGGGTGGCCATGACGTATCGCTACTTCGCCGAGGAGCTGGTCGACGTAGCGGTGATCGAAGTCGGCGCCGGAGGCAGATTCGATGTGACGAACGTGATCGAGCCACGAGTAGCCGCGATAACCAGCATCGGGCTCGACCACGTCACGACGCTCGGCGCGACCCTGACTGAAATCGCATGGCACAAGGCCGGCATCATCAAGCCAGGCTGCGTAGTCGTCACCGCGGTCAGCGGCGCCGACGCGTATCCCGTGATAGAAGCGGAATGCCGTGAGCAGGGCGTCCCGCTCATCAGCGTCCGCGAAAACGAGGCGTTCAGCGATGTCGACACCGACGAGTCCGGCACGTCATTCGAGGACGCCGCGTCAGCGCGTCGCATGCATGTTCGGCTTCCGGGAACGTTTCAGGCATCGAACGCGGCGACCGCGCTGGCCATTGCGCGCGCCTACTGCCCGGTTGACCCGGACCCTCGATTACTCACTGAAGGGCTAGCCTCTGCACGATTTCCAGGCAGGATGGAGATCGTTCAGAACCGGCCCACTGTGATTCTCGACGGCGCGCATAATCCCGAGAAGATCCAGTCGCTACGAAACAGTCTCGACCTGATGTTTCCAAAGCGACGACGCATCCTCGTGTTCGGAGCGCTGGAGGCGAAGTCGTATCTGGAGATGTTCGAGATTGTTTCCCCCGGCTCGCGGGCAGTATTCGTTACCGAGCCACGCGTGCTCTCAAAACCCGCCACGAAGGCCACCGCGTACGCGTCGCTCGGGCGGCTCGCGCCAATTGTCATCGAGCCCGACCCGCGTCGCGCGCTCGAACAGGCCCTGTCGCTTGCCGGGCGCGACGATCTCGTGATCGTGACGGGCTCGCTCTACCTGGTCGGCAACGTGCGCGAGCGCTGGTTCTCAGTGGAGTCCATCCTTGAACAGGGCACAAGTTGGCCGGTGGTCATCGACCGCGCTCGGTGATGGCGCTACGCTGGTCGAGTCAGCGTTCGTCACGCTTCCTCAAGTAGCGCACCAGACCGTCGATTGCCATGCCATACGGCGTCGCGAGCGCAAACGCGTCCTCACTTGCCACGTCTCCGGCAGCGCTGAGCTGCGCGCGGACCCGGCTCTCCAGCCAGGCGATGAGGGTGTCGCGATCTGCGCCCGACGCAAGCAGCGCCGCGATATTCGCCACCCAGTCATCGAGGTGCCGCCCAACGTCCGAGAGTTGCCCATCAACGTCGTCGACTGGCCCGAAGTGTGTGAGCAACAGCCTGTCAGGCTGAATCGCTCTCAGCGTCGATAGGCTGTCGTGCCACAAGGGCACGTCAACGTCTGGCGGTGGTGTTGGCGGGATCGCCATCCGCGACGGCGGAATGCGAACGCCCGCCACGTCGCCGGCAAACACCCAGTTGCTCGCGACGTCGTGATACGCGACGTGGTGTGACGCGTGCCCCGGCGTGTACAGCACCCGCATCTTCCTGCCGCCAATGTTCAGCTCGTCGCCATCAGCAACAGGTCGCACGCGTTCGGCGGGTATCGCTCTGATTTCACCCCATAGCGTGTCCATCTCATCGCCATAAATGCGCGTCGCGCTCCGAACGAGACTCGTCGGATCGACGGCGTGCGGCGCGCCGGCCTCGTGGACGCTCAGGTTCGCGTGCGGCCAGCGATCCATAAGCAGCCCCGCCGCGCCGACGTGATCCAGATGGATGTGGGTTACAAGCAAGTGTCGTACAGCGTCGGGTTCAACGCCGAGCGCCGCGAGACCCTCGATCAGCGCTTCGATGGTGGACGCCGGACCGACCTCGATTAGCGCGGCGCCGTCGTCGGTCCGCGCCACATACGCGGCGATGACTCTCGGCATGCCCTGGAAATTCAGATCGATAATGCCGATGTCACCGCTCAACCAGCGGGTATCCGCCAGAGCCATCAAATCTCCCTCGTGACCCCCAGGTTATGCCCCGGAACGTCGTCGCCGTCCGCGATTCGATCGAGATAGCCGGCGAGTGCTCGCAGCCGCTCGCGATCGATGGCGTAGTACTTCATTCCGTTCGCCGGTCTCACTGTAATGATGTGCGCCGATTCGAGCGTGCTCAAATGCCTGGACACAGCGGACTGGCTGATCCCCAGCCGCCCAACGACCTCTTGAGCGTACAGCTCGCCATGGCGCAGCATGTCGATGATCTTCATTCTTGACCGATCCGACATGGCCCGCAACCCTTCCAGCACCTCGGCGGCGTCGAGCGGCTCGTCGTCGACCCGCGTCGACCGAGGGCGACGCAGGCGCTCGCCCGGGATCGGGCGCGAATCAAAGTAGAGGATCAGCGACGGCGCGTAATGGATGTACTGCACGAAGCTGCCAAGATGCGCCGATGGACAGAACACTACCTGCTCGATGTCGTCCAGGCGCCGCTCAATCTCTTCAGGCAACCGGTGCCCGGTCAGCTCCGAGAACGTCACCTGGACGGTCGGATGGGCCAGTGACTGCGCGTGACGCACCGCGCTTTGCAATTCTGCGCGCCGCGCTTCATATTGCGCCGCGTACACGTGACTCCAGAACCCATCAAGCAGAGCGATCGTGCGGCTCTTGAGCTGCTCCGGCGATGTCACCACGGCCGCCGCTTCGTCGATATTGGCGCGCGTGATGCCTGGCCGCAGGAACATACGCCAGTCGTTCGGATCGTAGCTATCGGGTGGCAACTCGGTCAGATCCCTATCCTGATAGATCCGCGTCAACGCGTGACCCGCCATTGCCTGGTACGCAACCGCCGGTAGCGCCTGCAGGTGGTCGAGATACTCGACGTACGTTGCGTCGAGCCTGTGCGGCTCCAGCGCGTCAAACGAGAACAGCAATTCCTCGATGTAGTAGAGCAGTCGCCCGGAGAATCCCAGCAACAGCGTCAAGTCATGTTGAAGACCTGCGGGCAGCGAGCGCCAGGCGTCGATCAGCCATGGATCGAAACCTGGATGCTCCCCATCGGCGACCGCGCCAGCCCGATAGGTCAACGAAATGGACGATGTCAACTCCAGCGGCGCCGACACCGCGAACACCAGCTTGGGAGCCGGTCTACCGACGACCAGTTGGCCCACGCTCGCTCCTCGCGACCGGCTCGATGCCGGTTGTAGTCAGCCGCGCCCGGTGTCCCAACGATAGCACGGCGGACATCGCAAGCCTGCGCGGCATCCACGCGGACTACTCGCCGCGGGTCACCGCGTCCAGATACTCCTGCCGGATCGGACTGAAGATGTCGAGCACGAGACAGCCCTGCGCGCCCGCCACCGCCGCATGCGGCAGGTTCCCGGGAATGGTGTAGGCGTGGCCGGGAACCAGGATGCGAGTCTCGTTCGCGATGGTCATGTGAATCTCACCCTCAAGCACGAGACCGATCTGCTCGTGCGGGTGCGCGTGTGTCGGAACGGAGGCTTCCGGCTCGATGCGCACCCAGTTCGCCATCATGCGCCCGCCCGCCATGACGTTCATCACGATCCCAGGCGCGGGCGCGAAACCAGGTAGCGCCGCGATCTCGTAGAACGTTGGCGCGAAGTCCAACGCGTCGGAATCGATCTCGGCATCTTCAGGTTGGACCCAGTATCCAGTCGGCGCGCTCCCGGTGTCCTCCGGAACGCCGTCACCGCGCTGCTTCATCGCCTTCCAACCTTTCCGTTCATCAATCGACAATGTGCTGATCATAGGCCATCCCACGCACTGCCGCGAGTAGACGTCGTCCAGAATCGGGACTTTCCGCACAGGTCCCACTCAGGATGGTCCGGTACGATTCGATTGCCCGGGTCGCAAGACAGCCGCAACGGCTTGAAAAGGTAAAGGTTCAGTACAGTGACCATGCGCTATGTGCTGGCGGCGATATGTGCGGCCGTCCTTATTCTCTCAACCCTCACCGTATCCGCGCCGCGGGCTGCGGCAGTTCAGGAACACGATCCGGAAATTGCGACCGCGCTCAACACGATCAACCTGTATCGGAGCTGGCTCGGCATCCCGCCATTAACGACAGACCCAGGCCTCCAGAAAGCCTCCGAGAACCACGTCGAGTACTATCGACTCAACTTCGGCGATCCGTCTCTCGCCGGAATGGGCCTCCATGAAGAGACGGCGGGACGACCAGGCTTCACCGGAGCCAGCTTCCAGGACCGCGCGCGTAGCGCGGGTTACACAGGCTCCGTCAATGAGAACGCGGGCGTCTCCGGCTCGATGATCTGGTCCGTCGACTGGTTCATCGCGACCGTCGGGCACCGGCTCACGCTGCTCGACCCCCGTTACGTGGATGTCGGCATGGCCGCCATCAACTCAGGCAACATCAAGTTCGAGATCATCATGCTGGGCGCGCCGGCGTGGCGCACCGAGCTGGAGCCGACCTGGATCGCCTGGCCGCCCCACGAATCCACCGGCGTCAGCCTGTCCTTCTCCGGGGAGGCTCCAAATCCATTTCCGGGCGCGTCCTATCCGGTCGGCTACCCGATCCATCTCAAGTATTTCGGCCCAGGCTCATTGGAGCTGACTTCGGCAACGATCTCGAAGAATGGTGTGAACGTTCCTTCGTTTTCGGAGATCGGGGCCGGCTGGTTGTCGCGGCAGACGGTGCTCCTCTGCTCATCCGCTCCGCTCGAAGCCGGCATGACCTACAGCGTTCGGATCGAGGGGCGCGCGAATGGTCAATCCTTCGTGAAGACCTGGTCGTTCACCACCCGCGTAAACAGCAACGAGCGGCTCGCGCTGGGCGGCCAGACTGAGCTGCCTCCGCCGTCGTATCCGTTGCCGGCAGGGTTGGCGCACGCGCATCCATCGGTGAAGCAGCTGTGGAATGACACCGACGGCGCAGTCGCCGCCCTTGCCGTCGAGCGCAGTTGGCTGTGGGGTCCCGACACATGGCTTGGATTACAGGAGACATCGCTGGAGTCGCCTGGCGGTGTGCGCGATGTCTACTACTTCGACAAGGCGCGCATGGAGGTTAACGCTTCGGACGGGAACGACGACACGCTGATCACCGCTGGTCTCCTCGTGCGTGACATGATAGTCGGCCGCATCCAGATCGGCGAGCACGAGTACCAGGAATACCATCCGGCAAACGTGCCGTTGGCCGGGGACGAACGCGAGTTCAATCCGGACTCACCCACCTACGCCAGCCTTCAGCACATCGCGTCCGTCGAGCAGGGTCGTGCCGTTGCGCAGCGGTCCGGTCAACCGATCAGCGAGACACTCTCGAAGGATGGAGCGATCGCGTCCAACGAGAGTCTCGCCTCCTGGGCGCGCTACGCCTCGTACGAGCCAACCCTCGGCCACAACATCGCAGACGTGTTCGACGCCTACCTGGCCACGCTCCCGGGTGATTGGCGCATGAGCGTCGGGCTTCCGCTCTCCGAGCCGTACTGGGTTCACACCTACGTGGCGGGCGACGCGACCTGGGTTCTCGTGCAGGCATTCGAGCGACGCATCCTCACCTTCACGCCAACGAACCGCCCCGAGTGGCGCGTCGAGATGGGCAACGTCGGACGGCACTACTACGCCTGGCGCTACCGTGACGAGCCGCCGGACATCCCGTAGGATCGCGTCGCGGCCACAACCGACGAAGGTGCTCGACTACGCCCCGCGCTTCCGTGAGCGAGTCAACCCGTCCACGAGCGTTCTGCGGTGTAGACCGATAAGTGTCGTCAGGTAGCCGATGCCAAGGCAATAGCTGGCCAGCACGTCGGTCAGCCAGTGGTGTCCCAGATAAATGCGCGATGGACCGACCGAGCCGATTAGCCAGCCAGCGAACGCGACCGGCGCCCAGCGCTCGCCGCGGCCCCGGAGCCGTGTGAAGCAGACATACGCGAAAAAGCCCCAGAACGAGACGTAGTGCAACGTGTGGCCGCTGGGAAAGCTGGAGTCGCGCAGGCTCGCCTTCGTGACGAGGATGCCCTCGCCGAACGGTCGTGGACGGTTCACGAATCGCTTGGTCGTGTATGACAGCATCGATACGACCCACGCGAAGCAGAGATAGCGTGACTCGCGCCGCAAGCCGATCACCCACGTCCCAGCCACAGCCGTCGCCGGCAGCGCCAGCGATTGCGGTCTGAACCCGAACCACGACACGGCGCTCATCATGCGCGTCAGCAGCGGATGCGTCACGCGCTGCATGCGCAACGTCGTGACGATGTCACGCTCGATGCGCGGGTTGGCGCGCACGCGCAGCAGCAGCGACAGAAACCCCACGAACGCGACGAGTGAAACCAGCAGGAACCAGCGTCCACGCCGCTTCGCCGTGGCTGGAGACGTGATCTCGTGTCGCAGTCGCTCGCTGATCGGGGAACCGTGTTCGTGTGTCATGCGTCGGACGACCATGCCTCCCGGGGGAGGATTGTACCTGCCGGGGGGCTCGCGGCAACCGGGCGTCAGCCAGCAGGCCGCGCCATCCAGCCCCGGCGGATGAGGACTTCGCGGCCGAGATGGCCAAGCATGACCTCGTCGTCCGTCCCCTGATAGTCGAGGTGGTGCTCGAATCGGTTACGCTCGAAGTACTGCACCATGTGCCAATTGCCGTCCGTCGCGGACAGCTCCGGGAACTCCTCGGAGATCGGGTAGCCGAAGATCTGCAAGCCTCCGCGCTCGATCCAGACCTGCTTGAAGATGCCCGCCAGGCTGTGACCGGTCTCCGGCATGAACCATCGGGCGTCCGTCGAGGTAAATGGGGCTGCGCGCTGGAAGGCCGGCTCGTCGCTGCGCGACGCTTCCAGCTCCGCGCCCAGCAACCCTAGTTGCACCTCGAACTGCGTTCCGGCGTATGCCGGATGCCTCTCGAAGCGGGCGCGCTCGAAGTACTGGGTGAGGTAGCGCCCGCCGTCCGTCTCTGAGACTTCCTCGTAGGCCTCCGTTAGTGGATACCCGAAGCGCCGTAGCCCGCCGCGCTGCTGCCAGTAGTCGTTGAACACGCGCGGCACGTTGTGTCCGGTAACGGAAAAGAACTGTCCACCATCGAGCTTCGCATCCGCCACGGAACCGACCGGCGGCTTCGAGATCGCTACTGACTTCGGGAAGCGGTTCTGCGTGAGGTAGTGAGCGAACTCCTTGACGATGCTGGCAGAGTACGTGCGGCTGGCGACGTCCTTCACGCGCACGTAACCGACGACCTCCCGCTCTTCCCCCGGCTTGATCGGCGCCCCGAAGCCCCACCGATACGGGTTCGGCAGGCCGGTGTTGCCTGTGAAGTCGATTCCGAACCTATAGGTGTCCTGAATCTTCGGAAACCCTGCCGTCTCGAACGTCTGTCCCTCGTCATACACATATCCCGGCTCAGGTGTGCTGCTGACGATTGTCGTGATGCTCGGGTTTCGCACTTTCATGCGCACCTTAAGCAGGTTCTCCTGATACACGGTTGCCGGACCGATCTCGCAACTGACTAGATCCAGCCACTCTATCTTGATCGGTGGCGCGAGCTCGATCGGTCCTGTGCCCGCGATGTGACCCCGCAGCGTCGGAAGCAGCGTCCGCCCGACGTCTCCGGGACACGACGTCGACAATACGTCGCCATGACCGCACAGATTCGCCAGCCCCAGCAGGTCGACAAAGTCCGACGCGATCGTGACGTCAACGTGAGATGCGCGGGTACTGATGATCCGCATCAGGCTGTCGAGCATCGCCTGCGGCGGGGTCGCGCTCATGAAGTTCCCCAGCATCGCGATGCCAATCGATCCGGGGTTGTACTGCAGGGCGTGGCCGCCAACGACGTTCGGTCCTCCGAAACGCCCCTCGTAGACGTTGCCGTTCCAGTCGATCAGGAAGTTGTAGCCGATGTCGCCCCAGCCCTGGGTAATTGCGTGGTAGTAGTAGATCGCGCGCAGAGATGCGGCGACATCCGCCGGATTGTTCTCAGTCACGGTATGGTGGATGATGATCTTCTCGATCGTCCGGTACTGCGGTGACCAGCGCACGGGCTGGCTCACGTCCTGATCGCGATGACGTAGCTTTTCGTCGGCGCCCCAGCCCGCGCGTGGAATGACGAAACCGTCGATGAGCTCGGGCGCGGTGGACCGTGCGTGCGGTCCAGGGACGCTGGATGTGTCGAGCGTGCC
>DATKCN010000203.1:0-3630 GCA_035513175.1 Thermomicrobiales bacterium | reverse complement strand
AGCAGTGTCGTGCGTGTGTTGGTCGTGATCTCGGCAGCCTGGCTGCGGTTGACCTCGGCCAGACTCAGCAGAATCCGCAGCTTGCCCTGCTGCGCCTCGATGCTCTCGCGCCTGGACTGCAACACCTCAAGCTGGCTGCGCATCATGAACAGGCGCATCTGCACCTCGTGTGACGCGATGTACGTGTCGCGGATCTCGCCCCTGGAGAACGATTCGAGGCTGGATTCCATCTCCCGCAAGCGGGTGGCCTGCTGCGTCTCGCGCTGCGTCAGGCGGTCGACCTCGGACTGTGTCTGGCTGAGTAGCAGCCCGATCTCCTGCAACGACTGGCTGCTGTGCTCGAGCTCCTCGCGACACTCGATGGCCAGCGACGTCAGGCGATCGACGAACTCGCGGGTCTGCGGCGGCGGTAGGATATGCGACATGCTCTGTATCTCCTGTCCGTTTCAGGACACGACACGTTCTCAGCGGCGAATCCCGCGGCGCCTCTAGCATGGAGCACAGCGCGACCCCGCGCCACGGGCGTTTCGTCCCAATTCACGTCGCGCGGCGCGGCGCCCGTGTTTGCCCGGCGCCGGGGCATTGGATACACTTTGCGCAGCAGTCGCGGATGGTGAAATGGTATCACAAGGGCCTTTGGAGCCTTTATTCCAGGTTCGAATCCTGGTCCGCGAGCTTTTCGCCGTTGACGCGGCGGAAGTGGAGTGTGCTGACACTCCCCCACGTGGTGATAGGGAACCTTGGACCCAGACGGCTTAACGAACGCGGTTGACCCGCTACCGCCCGGCAGCGACGCCCAGGGTGGGGCCGTTGCGGTTACCATCCTGACTGCCGGCCGGGGCACGCGCATGCGGTCCACCACGCCGAAAGCGCTGCACCCGCTGGTCGGCCTGCCGATGGTCGAGCACGTCCTGCGGGCTGCCCAGGCAATCGAGCCCTGCCAGATCGTCGTCACCCTTGGTCCTGCGTCTGAAGCCCTGAGAGAGCGCGTCGCCGGGCAGGTCGACATCGCCTGGCAGCAGGAGGCGCGTGGCACGGGCGACGCGGTGCGCGTCGCGTTGCCGGTGATCGACCCCGCCGTCGAGTGGGTCGTCGTGATCTTCGGCGATCATCCATTAGTAGACGGGGAGACGTTGCGGCGGCTCGTCTCCTCCGCGCGGCAGGCCAGGCCGATCCTCGCCAGCGTGGCCGTCGTGCTGGACGATCCGGGACCATACGGCCGCTACCGCCGCGAGGGAGGCCGCGTTGCCGGCGTCGTCGAGGCGCGCGAGGACCCCAATACCTACGACGGACCGATCCCGGTCAACAGCGGCATGTGCTGCATCCGGCGTGACTGGCTGGCCACGGCCATCGAGCGCATCCCCCGCAGCCCGAGCGGCGAATACTATCTGACTTCGCTGGTCGAGCTGGCCGCCGCGACGGAGTGGCCGGTAGACCCGGTGCTGCTGGTGGAGGCCCCGCCCGAGGTCGCTTACGGAATCAACGACCGCGTTGAGCTGGCCGCGGCCGAGGCGATCCTGCGCCGGCGGATCAACGAGCGGCACATGCGCGCGGGCGTCACGCTGGTCGACCCCACAACGACCTACATCGATGCCGATGTTCGCATCGGGGCCGACACGCGCGTCGAGCCCGGCTGCGTGCTGCGGGGCGCGACCACGATCGGCGGCGGCTGTGTGATCGGCCATGGCTCGACAATCGAGGACTCGCGGCTCGGCGACGACGTCAGCGTGCGTGGATCGTGGATCGCGGGCGCGGAGATCGGCGACGCGGTCGATATCGGCCCATACGCGCACCTGCGACCCGGAACGCGCGTCGCGGCGCGCGTGCACATAGGGAATTACGTCGAGCTTAAGAACGCGTCGATTGGCTCCGGCACGCAGATCGGGCACGTCAGCTACCTTGGCGACGCCGAGGTGGGGGAACGGGTGAACGTCGGGGCGGGTACGATCACCTGCAATTACGATGGCCGGGAGAAGCACTGGACGACTATTGGGGACGACGTCTTCATTGGAAGCGACACGATGCTGGTGGCGCCAGTGACGCTGGGCGCCGGCAGCAGCACCGGCGCGGGCGCGGTGGTTAACCGTTCGGTCGAGCCAGGCAAGCTTGTGGTCGGGATTCCGGCGCGGGTAATTCGATCGCGCCGGGCGGAACGCTCCGGCGCCGTGGACGCGCGGTAGAAGCGGGAGCGCATGGACGGACGGCTACAGGTCTTCGCTGGAAACGGGAACCGCGCGCTGGCCGAGGACATCATGGGGGTGCTGGAAGCCCCGCTCGGACGGGCCGTCGTCGGCTGCTGGCGCAACGGCGAGACACGGGTCAAGCTGGAAGAGAACGTGCGCGGTTCGGACGTGTTCGTCATCCAGTCGCTGGCCGACCCCGTCAATCACCATCTGGTCGAGCTGCTGATCATGATCGACGCGATCCGGCGGGCGTCGGCGGCCCGCGTGACGGCGGTCATCCCCTACTTCGCGTACGCCAAGCAGGAGAAGAAGACCAGCGGGCGCGAGCCGATCAGCGCCAAGCTGGTGGCGAACCTGCTGGTGACCGCCGGGGTGGACCGCATCCTGACGCTGGACCTGCACGCGCCGGCTATCGAGGGCTTCTTCGACATTCCGGTCGATCACCTGCGGGCGACGACGCTGCTGGCGTCGGAGTTCCGCAAGATGGGCACGTCGGACCTGGTGTCGGTCAGCCCCGACGCGGGCGGGGTGGGCCGGGCGGAGGAGTTCCGGGTGCGCGCTGGCGGCGCGCTGGCGATCATCTCGAAGAAGCGCCCGACGCCGGATTCGGCCGAGGTGATCGAGATGGTCGGCGATGTCGAGGGCAAGACGGCGGTCGTGATCGACGACATGATCTCGACCGGCGAGACGCTGCTGCAGGCGGCCGACCTGCTCGTCGAGCGGGGGGCGCGCCAGGTGTTTGCGTGTGCGGTGCATCCGATCTTCGCCGGGGACGCGATCGAGCGCGTCAACCAGGCGCCGATCGAGATGGTGTTCGTCACGAACTCGCTGCCGATTGCCTCCCAGCGCCGGAGTGAGAAGATCCAGGTGCTGACCGTCGCGCCGTTGCTGGCGGAGGCCATCATGCGGATTCACAAAGACCTTTCGATCAGCGCGCTGTTCGGCTGAACACCGCGAACGTCCTACCCTGGAGCGTAGTGCTTGACATCGACCAATTGGATAGAGCTGATCATCGCCGCGATCGCGCTGGGGACCGTGGCGGTGTCATCGTGGGCGGAGATCAGCCTGGCGGCTGTCAGCCGGGTGGACATCCGCCGGTTGCTGGACCAGCGGCTGTCGCGCGAGGATGCGGTGATGATCGAGCGCACCCAGCGCCTGCGCTCGGCGATGTTGTTGGTGGAAGTACTGTCGGCGGGCGTGGCCGTGGCGCTGATTACGGCGCTGTTCCGCGACGTGGTGGACGCTGCCAACCTGCTGTGGGGGCTGCTGGCCGCGCTCGGGCTGCTGATCGTTTTCGGACGCATCGTCCCCCGCGCCTTTGCCAGCGACGAGCACGAGCCGGAGGATGGCCCGCCCTTCAAGGTCGCGCGGGTGCTGTCGATCGCGTTCGCTCCGGTGGTGTGGCCGGTTGAGACGCTCAACTCGCTGCTGCTACGCGGCAAGCGAC
>DATKCN010000202.1:0-16408 GCA_035513175.1 Thermomicrobiales bacterium | reverse complement strand
CACCCGCCGATCCTGATCGGCGGCGGCAAGCCCCGCGTGCTGCGGCTGGCCGGGCGGGAGGCGGACATTGCCGGCATCCTGACGACCTCGGTCGGCAGCGGCGTCGTGGTAGACGATCCGGCCGAGCGTACGGTGGCGGCGGTCTGCGAGAAGATCGGCTGGATTCGGGAAGGGGCCGGGGAGCGCTTCGACGGGATCGAGCTGAGCCTGATCCCGACGGTGCGGTTCACCGATGACCGCGAGGGCGAGGCGCAGCGCATGATCGCCGAACGGGGCTGGCAGGGGATCACCGTCGCGGACGTGCTGGAGATGCCGTCGGTGTTCATCGGCTCGGTCGACGAGATCGTGGCTCAGATGAGGGAGCGGCGGGAGCGCTATGGGTTCTCGTACTACGTGGTGTCGGATTCGATGATGGAAGCGTTCGCGCCGGTGGTCGAGCGGCTGGCCGCTGGCGTTGGCGAACTGGCGGTACAGGCGCTCATCCCTTAACACGCTCACATGATTGCCTTGACTGTGCGGGGCAGGAATCTGGGTATATCTGAGCATATCGAGGCGAAATCGTAAAGGACGACAACTGTCGTTGTTAAGGGTTGTCGTCCTTTAGCTCGCTACGCACATTGTGTGTTCAGTCAGCCGGTCCGCGTCCCGACCCACGCGCACCCACTGTCCTTGCTCACGACGGCCGGTTACTGCCCCGGTGGCTGCGCCCAGGTCACCTCGATCGTCCAGATCACGTCCGCCGAGCAGCTCTGTTTGACGCCAGGCTGGTCCGGGATCGTGTGCCAGGGGAAGGCCAGGCTGACCCCGATTGCTTCACAGATGGCGGCTTCGTTGGCCACGAACTGTTGCAGCGTGCCTCCTTCGAGGGTGAAGGTGGGCACATTGCTCGTAACTGCCTCGACCACGGTAAGCGGCGGCATCGCGCCGGGGCAGGCGCTGCCACGAGCTCTCGTGCCGGAGTGAATGAGCTGATGCCAGTACGGCGCGCGGGCCTTGTATATATCGACGTAGTTGACGCCGTTGGCATCCGCGTAGATCTCGTTGACGCCAAGCACGCCGACCCATTCGGTGTTGAAGACCGAAGCGCAGTTCTGCTCCCAGTGCCAGAACGCGCCAACCTCCGAGTGCTCGGTCGATGTCATGACCGCCGACCCATGGCCGATACCGGTCAGAGCGAAGTCCTGGAAACCGTCGACTGCCGCCGCTGTGAACGGGATATAGGTGTTGAACGTGATCGTGCCGGAGCCGTTGGCATCCTCCTCGAAGTACTCCCACGACTTGTAGTAGCCGATGTGCCGCCAGCGTGAATCGACGTCGTAGTTGAGCGTCATCTTCACGTCCCAGCCCGGCGGCGCATGTCGCTCAACCACCCAGCGGGTCGCGCCCGATTTCGGCGTGAGGTACTGCGCGTAGGAGCCCAGCAGGTTGGTGAACTTCGACTGGTAGAGCCCGACGCCGGTGACAATGCCATGCTCCTCGACCACCCAGCCCTCACCAGGGTTCACTTCCTCGTATGGGGTGAAGGTCATGCTGGCGATGCCGTCCGGGCCGGTCGCGTCGATCGAGAGGCCGTTGCCGCCAGCGGACGGGCAGTATTTCCCGCAGTCGACCGTGCCGTGCTGCTCGAGGCCGCCCCAGAACCAGTGGACCGACATGCCCTGAATCGGTCCCTTCGGCGGGAAGGTCGCGCCAGCGATCCAGCCGCAGTCGACCAGAGCGGGCGAGACGTCATCGAGCATTTCCGCCTTGACGCGGAAGGTGAGCTTGTCGCCTTCCCCGTCGTGTCCGTAGTGGGTCTCCAGCCGTTGGTCCAGCTCGGTGATGCTGACGGAGTAGGCCAGCATCGAGCCGTGGACCGCGTCGATGACCGCCGTGACGCTGGCGACCGTCTCCGGCACGACCAAGAGCAGCTCGGTGAAAATCTTCGTCCAGCCCCAGGCGTCCTTGAAGGCGTCGCCGTTGAACAGCTGCGAGGGGTCGCAGACACCCAGCGTCGAAGCATCAGCTGCTTTCAGGACACCGTTGGATTCGGCGATGAGGTTGGAGTCTGCCGCCGCCTGCGGCAGCTCGTCCGCGATCGCCGGGATCGTCAGCTCGCTTAGCAGCAGGAAGTAGCCCAGCGCGTCGAAGCGCGTCTGCTCCAGCGCCGGGGATGCGAACAGGTCGTGCGGCGGCGACTGGCGCAGCCCCAGCTGCCGTAGCAGCAGCGGGCTGAGCGAGGTGAATTCGCCAGGCGTCGCCTTCGCCGCCGCAACGCCATTCACGATCGCCTGATGCACGAGAGCAGGGTCGAGCATGTGTCCTTCCGGGACATAGCCCAACGCCGCGAGCTGCATGGCGAGGTCGGCGACGCCCCACGTCTGCCCCCGCTCCAGAGCCTCGGCCATCATGCGCAGCTCGAAGTCGTAGAGGTAGAAGTCAGCCGCTCCGCGCTCCGCGCCGCCAAGCACCTTCGTGCCGTCCTGGGCGTAGATTCCAACGTGCAGGGTGTCCATCACCGCCAGCAGCGCGACGTAGCGCTCGTCGGCGGTGGAGGCAACCCGCACCTGCTCCGCCAGTTCGTTCGCCAGCGGGGACGGTCCCGGCTCGGCATCGGTCTGGCCGTAGCGCCAGGCGTGGTAGTGCAGCCCGACGTTGCCGGCCTCGACCTGCCAGCCGGGCGGGTTCTCCGGCGCGTAGGTCAGGCAACGACGCTCGAAGCACTGCAAGAGCAGCTCGCGCGGCGTCCCGCCGATCTTGACCTGGGCCCAGAAGGGCTCCGTCACCGGCAGGCCGGTGGCGTAGAACGGGCTGACGAACAGCTTGTCCGTCACCGTCTGCCCGTCGCGCTGCACGGGACCGCTGGCGTGCATGAAGTCCCAGAAGACCGAGGCGACGGTGTGGTTGGTCTCGGCGACGAGCGTCGTGGCCGTCACGCCGCGTCCGGCCAGCGCCGGATCGCTGCTCACCTGCCCGCTGGCATTGATGCGCTGCGTCACGGCGGCGCCCACGGCCTGCGGCGCGTCGAAGCGGCGCTGGGCCAGCACGGCATACGTGAGGGGGTCGTCCGGATCGCCGGCCACGTTTATCGCGGCGGGCGCGCGCTCGGTGAACTGCTGGTCGCCGGTCTGCATGCGGCCCGTCATCAGCTCGACGACAAGCAGGCCATTTGTGACGTGCCAGACGCCGTCGTCGGGCGCATTGGGGTTCGTGATTTCCATGCGGGATTTGTCGAAATACTGCACCTGACGCGTGCCGCCCGGCGCTTCGGCGTAGTCTTCCCAGACGCCATCGGTGAAGGCTTCCGGACCCCACATCCAGGTGCGGCTGACGGCGCCGGAAGCGACCGGCAGGTCCGTGCGCGCCCAGGCGCGGCCGAACGGTTCGGCGGCTGCCGGAGCGGCCTGGGTTGTGGGAATCTCGGATAGCACATTCATCATCGGCACGACGAGCAACATAGATAGAAACAGCATTACATTACGGCGGCGCATTGTTCCTCTCTCCATACATGATCCCCAACGATCGACGCGACCGGCAACAGCGCCGGGCGCATCTCCGAAGATACGGTCGCGGGGAGCGCTCCGCGCCGTCAAAAGGGAGAGGCGCGTCGTGATATTTCGGACAGGGTCCGCCTGCTCGTTCGGCCCCAGCCCCGATGGCGTCCTTCCTGCGGACAGCATCTCGACTAGCTGCGACCGGGGGCGAGGTCCACGGATCGATTAGCTGCACACACAACTAACGGGATAAGGAGCGCGCAATGGCACAGACAGCCGCCGACATCATGGTGGAAACGCTGATCGACTGGGGCGTAGAGGTCGTCTTCGGCCTGCCGGGGGACGGCATCAATGGCTTGATGGAGTCGTTGCGCGTGCGGCAGGAGCAGATCCGCTTCGTGCAGGTGCGCCACGAAGAAGCGGCGGCCTTCGCGGCCTGCGGCTACGCCAAGTTCACCGGCAGGCTGGGCGTGTGCCTGGCGACGTCCGGCCCCGGCGGCATCCACCTGCTTAATGGCCTCTACGACGCCAAGCTCGACGGGCAGCCGGTGCTGGCCATCACCGGGCAGACGTACCACGACTTGATCGGCACCCACTACCAGCAGGACGTCAACCTGGACCGGCTGTTCGTCGACGTGGCCGCCTACAGCGAGCGCATCATGGGGCCCGCGCACGTGCGGGGCGTTACGAATCTGGCCATCCGCACGGCGATCGCCCGTGGCACGGTGGCGCACATCACCTTCCCGGTCGACTTGCAGGAACTGGAGCACGAGGAGGAGCAGCACTCGAAGAAGAACATCCCCGGCCACTCCGCCGAGCAGGTGTCGCTGCGCATGATCCAGGTTCCGCCGCCAGCCGAGCTGCAACGAGCCGCGGACGTGCTGAACCGCGGCGAGAAGGTCGCCATCATGGCTGGGCGTGGAGCCATCGGTGCCGCAGCGGAGCTGGAGTCACTGGCGGACACGCTGGCGGCGCCGATCGTCAAGCCGTACCTCGGCAAGAGCGCCGTGCCGGACGATTCACCGTTCACGACCGGCGGCATCGGGCTGCTGGGGACGAGGCCCTCGGAGGTGGCGCTGGAGGAGTGCGACACGCTGCTGATGATCGGCACATCGTTCCCGTACATCGAATTCCTGCCTACGCCTGGTCAGGCAGCGGCGGTGCAGATCGACAACGATCCGACCCGCATCGGCCTGCGTTACCCGATCGAGGTCGGGCTGGCGGGCGACAGCCGGGCCACGCTGGAACTGCTGCTGCCGCTGCTGGAGCGCAAGCGCGACCGGAGCTTCCTGGAGCAGGCGCAGGAGGGCATGCGCGACTGGCGCCTGCTGCTGGAGGACCGCGCCACCCGCGACGACATGCCGATGAAGCCGCAGGTGGTGGCGTTCGAGCTGAACAAGCGGCTGGCGCCGGACGCCATCATCACCGGGGACAGCGGCACGACGACGACCTGGCTGGCGCGCTACATTGACATCCGTGGCGACATGATGACCTCCGGCTCCGGCAATCTGGCGACCATGGCCAGCGCGCTGCCCTACGCCATCGCGGCCCAGATCGCCTACCCGGGGCGGCAGGTGGTGGCGATTGTGGGCGACGGGGCGTTCTCACAGCTGATGGCGGAGTTTGCCAACGCGGTGATGTACGAGCTGCCGATCAAGGTGGTGATCTTCAAGAACGGCTCGCTGGGCATGATCCAGTGGGAGCAGATGGTCTTCCTGGGCAACCCGGAGTACGGGGTGCAGCTGCACGACATCGACTTCGTCAAGTTTGCCGAGGCCTGCGGCGGGACTGGCTATCGCATTACGCGGCCAGATGAAGCCGGGAGCGTGCTGGACATGGCGCTGGCGGCAGCAGGCCCGATCATCATCGAGGCGGTCGTCGACCAGTACGAGCCGCCGATGCCGTCGAAGATCAAGCCGGAGCAGGCGCTGCACATGGCGCAGGCGCTGGCGCGCGGCGAGCCGAACCGGGGCCGCATCGCGGTCACCCTGTTCCGCAGCAAGATTCAGGATTACTCCGCGCCATCCGGCAATGGCGGCGGGGCGGTCGAGAAGGTGAAGGAGAAGATCCGCGAGACGGTCAGCCGGGATGGGGATTAGCGCCGCGCGGCCATCGAGGGCTCGACGTAGACGCGGCGGGCGGGGACGCTGACCAGCTCCCGCTCCGGATAGCGCAGCGCGGTGAGAGCGCCGCCGAACACGCAGCCCTGGTCGATGTTGATGGTGTTGTTGCGGAACTCGGGCTCATGCACCGGCGTGTGGCCGTAGACGATCAGGGCCTTGCCGTTGTAGTCGGCGGCCCAGTCGCGGCGGATGGGGAAGCCGTGCTCGGTGACATCGCCGGTGCGCTCGCCGAAGCGGGCAAAGGCGCTGACGGTCGTGGTCACCTTGCCGATCATCCACTCTTCGAGGCCCGCGTGGGCCACGACCAGACGGCGGCCGTGCAGAATGCGATACGGCGGGGTGTTGGCGAGGGTTTCAGCGATCTCGTGGCCAAGCAGGCGGCGCTCACGCTCCGGCAGGTCGAGGAACTCCATGACGGTTGCGGCCAGCCCGTGGGTCAGCTGCACCTCGCGGCCCATCAGGTAGCGGACGAACTTGCTGTCGTGGTTGCCGGGCACGTAGCGGGCCGCGCCCTGCCGGATCGACGCCAGCGCCAGCTTCCAGACGCCGATGCTGCTAGGGCCACGGTCGTTCAGGTCGCCCAGGAAGATGAGCGTGCGGCCCTCGGGGTGGCACACGCCGTCGCCGTCCGGCTGGTAGCCGAGCAGATCCAGCAGGTCCCTCAGCTCGTCGATGCAGCCGTGCACGTCGCCGACGATGTCGTACGGAGGCGGGGTGCGGTCCCAGACATCCTCGCCGTGGGCGATGCGCCGGTCGGCGGCGTATGGGCCCCGCGTGGCGGGCCGGGAGACAGTCACCCTCGCGTTCCTCATCCCTCGTCGATCGTCGCATCGTGCGCCGTCAGGAGCGGCAGACGGTACATCGTACACCCGTTCGCTCCAAGCAGACGCGCGAGGGCGTCGGTTACCGCGCTCGCACGTCCGTTGCCGGGTTGAGGCATGGCGCAGCTCAATGGCGCGCGTGGGGGATCGAATCGGGCGGGTCGCTACTCGGCTCGATGACGACGAACTGGCCCATCATGCCGTCGTCCTCGTGGAACAGGATGTGGCAGTGGAACATGTACGGCGTTTCCGGATCGGTGTGCTCCCCGAAGCGCGCGATGATGCGGACGGCGCCTCCGGGGCGCATGAAGACGGTGTCCTTCCAGCCCCGCAGGTGTGGCGGCGGCGCGGCGCCGTCGATGTCCAGAATGGCGAAATGGATGTCGTGCACGTGGAAGCTGTGCAGGTTGCCGCTGGAGTTGCGAATTTCCCAGATCTCGACCGACCCGGCTTCGACAACGGCGTCGATGCGGGCCATGTCCATCGACTCGCCATTGATCGAGCGACCGCTGAGCCGGAATGAGCGGGTCGTGATTGCCTCGGCTTCCTCGGGGCGGTCGATGCTAGCCAGCGTGGCGGGCAGGGCAGGCGAATCGGTCAGTTGAGCGGCGCCGCGCACCAGCAGGATGTCGAAAGTGTCGTCCGCACCGCTCATGCGCCGGTTCCAGAAGTCCAGGCCGATGTCGAGCGGATAGCTGCGCAACAGCGCCTCGTCGCCGGGAGTGACGCGCACGACGATCTCGGCGCGCTCGCCGGGCGACAGCAGCAGACGGGTCAGGCTCACCGGCGCTTCCAGCAGCCCGGAGTCGGTCCCGATCAGCATGTACTCGCGCCCGTCGGTGAAGCCGAGATTGTAGACGCGGGCGTTCGAGGCGTTCAGCACCCGAAAGCGCACCAGCGTCGTCGTGGCCTCGAAGTGCGGGGCATGCGTGCCGTTGACCAGGATCTCGTCCCCCAGCACACCGTTGCTGCCGAGCAGGTGTCCCCTGTCATCGAGCTCTCCGCCGTCGTGGAACTGCTTGTCCTGGATGATGAGCGGCACGTCGTCGACGCCGTAGTCGCTCGGGATCTCCAGCGCGCTCGCCTCATCGTCGTCGAGCAGGAACAGCCCGGCCGCGCCACGGTAGACGTGGTTAGCCGTGCGGCCATGCAGATGCGGGTGGAACCAGAGCGTCGCGGCGGGCTGATCTACCGTCCAGGCGGGCGACCAGGTGTCGCCGGGCTCGATCAGCTGGTGCGGCCCACCGTCCATGACGGCAGGCAGGCGCATGCCGTGCCAGTGCAGCGTCGTCGGCTCGTCGACGCCGTTCTCAACGTGGACGACGACCTCGTCGCCGCGCGTGGCGCGCAGGGTTGGGGAGAGATATGTTCCATTGAGCCCCCAGGTCGGCGTCTGCGTGCCGGGCAGCAGCTCGGTCTGCCCGGCGCTGAAGCGCAGGTCGAAGACGAGGCGGTCCTGGGCGTCGATGGTTGGCTCCAGCAATGGCGGGACGTTGAGCTGGTTGTCGAACGCCAACTCGCCAACGTTGTTCTGCCGCGCGTCATTGTAGAACCAGAACGCGGCGCCGCCCACGATCAGCAGGGCGATCAGCAGCACGCCCCCGCCCGCCATCGCGAGGCAGCCACAGGTCGTCCAGCGCGATCGCATGGTGTTCTCAGGCGTCATCTGCTTCCTGTCCATTCCATTCGATATGGCCAAGCCCTTCACGCCGCGTAGGGGAGGCCCCGCGGGGCCTCCCGGGTTAGCCGCCACGCAACCCGGCGACCGGTATCGAACATGGATGTCATGGCTGGCCGCCCGCGTGTCCGGCCCGGGAGGCCACCCCGGGGCCTCCCCTACGCAGGGTGGAGGACGCGGCAGCGGCAACAGCGCAGCGATCGGCAGGAAGTAGACGGCGCTCGGCCAGTCCAGCGGGTTGAGCAAGGCGATTGAAGGTAGCGCTATCCCAATGTCGTGCATGTTTCCCGCCTCCTTTCGAGGGCTGTGCTGGCTTTGCAGGCATAGCCCTGGCTGGACCGGGGCCAGCGGCCACGGATCGAGGGTCAGTCGCGATGTCGCTATGGGTCCCGGCCGCCGCGCGTCAGGCCAGCGGCGGTCAGGGAACAGGGTCGGTTAGTCGAAGCCACCGTTCGCCGTTGCAGCCGCCATGCCCGGCGTCGGCTCCTCATCCGGCACGTCGACGGTAATGTTCGGCAGCACTTTCTTCAGCCAGCCCGGCAGCCACCAGTTGCGGTCGCCGAGCAGTTCCATCGTGGCCGGAACAACGATCATGCGCACGATGGTGGCGTCCACGAAGATGGCGACCGCCATGCCGAAGCCGAGCAGCTTGAGCGCGGTCTCGCTGCTGAGCACGAAGCTGCCGAAGACGCAGATCATGATGGCGGCGGCAGCCGTGATGACTCGCGCGGTCGCGGCCAGGCCGGAGGAGACGGCATTGGCGTTGTCGCCGGTGCGGTCGTATTCCTCCTTGATGCGCGAGAGCAGGAAGACCTCGTAGTCCATCGACAGGCCGAAGACGATGGCGAAGATCATCAGCGGCGCCCAGGCCTCGATGGGCCCGGCCTGGCTGACGCCGACCAGGTCTTTTGCCCAGCCCCACTGGAAGACGGCCACAATCACGCCGAACGAGGCGCCCAGCGAGAGCATGTTCATGATGATGGCCTTGAATGCCACCAGCACGCTGCGGAAAACGGCCATCAGCAGCAGGAAGGAGAGCAGCAGCACCGCGCCGATGAAGATCGGCATGCGCACGGCTGAGTAGTCCACGAAGTCGACTACCCCGGCCTGTGCGCCGCCGACGAGCACGTTGGCAGTCGACCCGGCCGTCGCTGGCGGGATAACCTCCGAGCGCAGCCGCTTCACCAGATCGGTGGTTGCCGGGTCCTGCGGAGAGGTTGTGGGGACGACAATGCTGATTGCGGTCGAGCCGCCATCGTTCGGTTGCGGCGGCGAGGCGTAGGCCACGCCCGGCGCGCCGTTCAGGCTGCCGGTCAGCGTGTCGAAGGCCGCCAGGTCCGCCGCGCCGCCGGGCAGCTCGGCAACCAGGATCAGCGGGCTGTTGAAGCCGGGTCCGAAGCCCACGGACAGCAGGTCGTAGGCGCGGCGGGTGGTGTCGGTCTCCGCGCGGCTGCCCGCGTCGCTGAAGCCCAGCCGCAGGTCGAGGAGCGGGATGGTGAGGACCAGCAGCAGCGTCAGCGCGGCCAGCAGCGGCGGCCACGGACGGCGCTGGATGAAGCGGCTCCAGCGCTGCCACATGCCGTCCTGCTCCCGGCCCTCGGCCAGGCGACGGTGCGGCAGGCCCAGCTTGTCGATGCGCTCGCGAGCGAAGCCGAGCAGGGCGGGCAGCAGTGTCAGGGCCGCCATCATCGTCATCAGCACCGCCAGCGCGGCGGCCACGGCAACGGCGCGGAAGGTGTCGAGATTCAGCGCGAACAGACCCATGACGGAGATGACGACCGTGATCCCGGCGAACAGCACGGAACGTCCCGCCGTGTCGGCGGCGCGCAGCACGGCAGCTTCCGGTTCCAGACCATCGTGCAGCCCCTTCCGGAAGCGGGTGATGATAAGCAGGGAGTAGTCGATGCCGACGCCGATGCCGATCATGGCAGCCACGGCGGTGGTGAAGTCAGGCACGGCGATGACGTTGGCCACCAGCCCGACGAGGGCGATGCTGGCGCCAACGCCAAAGAGCGCCGTGATGATCGGCAGGCTCATGGCCAGCAGCGAGCCGAAGGCCACCAGCAGGATGATGATGGCGGCGATGACCCCGATCAGCTCGCTGGAGGGCTCACTGAACTCAATAAACATCTCGCCGCCCAGTTCGAGCTGTGCGCCGGGGATAACCATTTCATCCCGCATGGCGACGATCTGCTCGGCGGCCGTCGTGTACTCCTCGATGTTGCGTTCGGCGAAGTTCACCTCGGCGTAGGCGATGCGGCCATCGTCGGTAATCTGCCGCTGGCCCTCAGGCGAGTAGGGACTGATGATGGAAACGTCGGCGACCTCGGCTTCGATGCGCTGGAACAGGGCCTCCATTGCCGTCTGTACCGCCGGGTCCCTGACGCCGTTCTCAGCCTCGAAGACGATCTGCGCCTGGATCCCGGCCCGGTCGCCGAAGCCCCCGGCTTCGAGGATCTCGACGGCCTCCTGCGTTTCGGAGCCAGGCAACGAGAACTCGGTGCGCGATTCGCCACCGAATGTGATGCTGATGGCGAAGACGCCGATCAGGATGAGCACCCAGATGCCCAGCGTCGCCCAGCGTTGGCGGTAACAGATGCGCGCGATGCTTCTCAGCACGAGCTTCCCTTTCTGTCGCTGTTGCGCTCACCTGATTGAGCGGCATTCCGACGCCCCGTCGCGTCGGGCTGCATCGGGTATGCATCAAGAGTTTCGATAATCAAGAGAGTCGTGTAAGACTCTGCCCGGTCCTGCTCCGTAGCGTGCCCGGCGGTCGTCCAGCCTGGCATTTCCCACAGCGTACGGGCCGCTGCCGCAGCAGGGAATGGGGGCGACTGCCGGATTGCAGGTGGGGATAGCCATACCCCCAGACGCCTGGCGCGGCCTGCGTCACTCCACTTCACGCATCATCCGCTCTATGTCACCTACCCGCGCGCGCAGGTCCGCCATGTGCGCGCGCAGCTCGTTCAGCTGCTGGCCGGTCGTCTCCTGGGCCGCGGTCGCCCGCTCGGCGATGTCCCGATAGGCGGTCTCCGACGCGGCCTTGATGCGGGCCTCCTCCGTCACGCGTCTGGTCATCATGACCTGCCACAGAATGAGGTTAAGCACGCTGGCGATGATGACCGACATGCCCAGCAGGAACGTGATGCCCCAACCTACTTCACCCATCGATCGTCCTCCATTTCGTATGCCTGACGCGCCATCTATTCGTCACGATCCGTCAACGTGCGCGCCGCCGCGGCGATGGCGTCCGGGGTCAGCTGCAACGAGAACGGGGCCACCTCGAAATACTTCATCGCCTTGCCATCGGGCGACAGTTCCAGGTGGCCGATAACCAGCCCGGCGGCTTCGAGCCGTTGCAGGTGCATGTGCAGCAGCGGGCGGCTCATGCCAATCTCACGCGCCAGCTGGCTGACGTAGTTCCGCTCCTTCGCCAGCGCGGCGATGATGCGCAGGCGGTGTGGATTTGCCAGCGCCGCCAGCATGCGCAGCTGCTCGTCTCCCGTCAGTTCCGATCCATGCATCGCATCGCACTCCATCACGTGTAAGAAATAGTTTACACGTGAAAGCGGGATGCGTCAACCGTTTACGCGGGTCGTACGTCAGGCCCCGCGTCATGTAGTCGAATGACACGCGTCACGTTTGACACCCGCGCACCCTTTGACGACGCGACCGTTGGCGGAGCCCATGCGTCGTGACATAGAGTCAGGCGCGGGCAGACATCTTCGGAATCGAGTAATCAGAATGTCGAAGCACAGATTGCAGGCACGCGCCGTCGAGGCGCAGGGCGCCCTCCGGACGCTGCACGAGGCGGGCGATTACCTCAACCAGGCGATGGACGGCCTGCCGGGGGTGAACCGGACCGACTTCCGCTGCCTGCAGATCCTTGGTCTGCGCGGCCCGCAGACGGCCGGGCCGCTCGCGGAGGAGAGTGGGCTGACGACCGGCGCGGTGACCACCGTGCTCGACCGCCTGGAGCGCGTCGCCTTTGCCCGCCGCGTGCGCGACACAGCCGACCGCCGCCGCGTGCTAGTCGAGATGACCCCCGAGGCGTGCGCGCGCATCAGCGAGCTGTATGCCAGGCTGGTTGCCGACTCCGCCGCGATGATCGCGAATTACAGCGACGCTGACCTGCAGCTGGCGTGCGACTTCCTGACACGCGGCACGGTCATCACCCGCGCGCACGCCCGGCGAGTGAGGGAGCAGCAGGCCGGTGCGGCAAGGGCAGGCGACTGAGCGAAAAGCCCGGCGCTCCGACCCTGCTAGAATCCAGTGACAGAGTTGCTATTCGAAAGCGCAGGTGGGCCGCGGTGCTCGGAAGTGGAATGCGTCAGTGACAGCCAGCAGCGCCCGGCTCGTTCCAGTTTTGCCGGACGGCATCAGCGCCTGCCTGTTCGATCTGGATGGCGTCCTGACCAGGACCGAGAAGGTGCACGCGGCGGCCTGGAAAGAGATGTTCGACGCGTTCCTGCTGGAGCGGTCGACGCTGGTGAGCGAGCCGTTCGTTCCGTTCGACATCGCGACCGATTACGTCCAGCACGTCGACGGCAAGCTGCGGCAGGACGGCGTGCGGGCGTTTCTGACGTCGCGCGGGATCGTCCTGCCGGAAGGCGTCAGCAGCGATCCACCGTCCGCGCAGACCGTCCATGGTCTGGGGACCCGCAAGAACGATCTCGTCCTCGATCTGATCCGGCGGCGTGGGGTCGAGGTCTATGAAAGCTCGGTGCGGTTCGTTGAGGCGGCGCGCGACGCCGGGCTGCGGCGGGCGGTCGTCTCGGCCAGCAGAAACTGCCGGGGGGTGCTGATCGCCGCCGGAATCGAGCATCTGTTCGAGGCGCGCGTCGACGGTGTCGTCGCCAGCGAGGCCGGACTACCCGGCAAGCCCGCGCCCGACACATACCTGGCCGCCGCCGCCGCATTGGAGACCGAGCCGGCCCATTGCGCCGTGTTCGAGGACGCCGTGGCCGGTGTCGCGGCGGGCCGGGCTGGCGCCTTCGGGTGGGTGGTTGGCGTCGATCGCGCCGGGCAGGCTGACGCGTTGCTCAACCACGGCGCCGACATCGTCGTTCGCGACCTTGCTGAGCTGCTGGAGGAGCAATGATCGAGCCGGGCGTCTTCGCTGTCGATCCATGGGCCGTGACCGAGACTGAGCTGCGGCTGGACCTGCTGGGGCAGACGGAATCGATCTTCGCCCTGTCGAACGGACACATCGGTCTGCGGGGCAACCTCGATGAAGGCGAGCCGCATGACACGCCCGGCACGTACCTCAACGGATTCTTCGAGACGGTTCCGCTGCCACACGCCGAGAGTGGCTACGGCTATCCCCAGGAAGGGCAGTCGCTCATCAACGTCACCAACGGCAAGCTGCTGCGGCTGCTGGTCGATGATGAGCCGTTCGACGTGCGCTACGGGACGCTGACGCGGCACATGCGCACGCTCGATCTACGGGATGGCGTGCTCAGGCGCGAGGTCGAGTGGATCTCGCCGGCGGGCAAGGCGGTCAAAATCCGCTCGACCCGGCTGGTGTCGTTCGAGCAGCGCGCGATAGCGGCCATCCGCTACGAGGTCGAAGCGGTCAACGCTCCGGTGCGGATCGTGCTGCAATCGACGCTGGTCGCGAACGAGCCGCTGCCGGAGAAGAGCGGCGACCCCCGGGCGGCGGGCGCGTTGCGAGCGCCGTTGATCGGCGAATACAACATGTGCCACGATCACGAAGCCGAGCTTGGACATCACACGCGCGCCAGCGGGCTGCGGATGGCGGCGGGCTTCGACCACATTGTCGAAGGGCCGGCGAGAACGGTCCTGGACGTAGAGTGCGAGCCGGACCTGGCGCGCTTCACCGTCAGCACGGAGCTGGCGGTTGGACAGGCGCTGAAGGTCGTCAAGCTGATCGGCTACGGCTGGTCGAGCGAACGCTCCGCGCCCGCGTTGCGCGATCAGGTAGACGCCGCGCTGTCAGCGGCACGGCTCACCGGCTGGTCCGGGCTGGTGGCCGGGCAACGGGCACACCTCAACCAGATCTGGACCCGGGCCAATGTTGAGGTGGACGGCGATCCGGAGTTGCAACAGGCGGTGCGCTTCGCGACCTTTCAGGTCATCCAGGCCGCCGCTCGGGCCGAGCGACGCGCCATCCCGGCCAAAGGGCTGACCGGCCGTGGCTACGACGGGCACACCTTCTGGGACACCGAGACGTACACGTTGCCGGTGCTGTCGTACTCGGCCCCCAACGCCGCGCGTGACGCGCTAGCCTGGCGACACTCAACGCTCGATCTGGCGCGGGCGCGGGCCGCGGAATTGCGGCTCAAAGGCGCGGCCTTCCCGTGGCGCACCATCCGGGGCGAGGAGTGCTCCGGCTACTGGCCGGCCGGAACGGCGTCGTTTCACATCAACGCGGACATCGCCGACGCGGTGCGCAGGTACGTCGCTGCGACCGATGACCGGGAGTTCGAGCGGGGGCAGGGCTTCGACCTGCTGGTCGAAACGGCCCGCCTCTGGCACTCGCTCGGGCATCATGACACGCAGGGCTTCTTCCGCATCGACGGCGTGACCGGGCCGGATGAATACACCGCGCTGGTCGACAACAACGTGTTCACCAACCTGATGGCAGCCCGGAATCTGCGCTGCGCCGCCGATGTCGCGGACCGCTATCCGGAGCGCGCGCTCGAGCTGGGTGTCGACGAGCACGAGGTGAGCGCCTGGCGCAGGGCGGCGGGCTTGATGCGGGTGCCGTTCGATGACGAGCTCAACGTGATCGCGCAGTCGGAGGGCTTCACCCGCTACCGGCGCTGGGACTTCGAGGCGACGAGTCCCGACGATTACCCGCTGTTGCTACACTATCCATATTACACGCTGTATTCGAGCCAGGTCAGCAAGCAGGCCGACCTCGTGCTGGCCCTGTTTCTGTGCGGGGACCATTTCGACGCGGAGCAGAAGCTGCGGGCCTTCAATTACTACGAGGCCATCACCGTGCGCGACTCGACGCTGTCGGCCTGCACGCAGGCGATTGTCGCGGCCGAGGTCGGGCATCTCGATCTAGCCTACGCCTACTTTCGGGAGACAGCCCTCATCGATCTGCACGATCTGGCGGGCAACACTGCCGATGGGCTGCACCTGGCCTCGCTGGCGGGCACGTTGCTGGTCGCGGTGGCTGGCTTCGGCGGCATGCGCGACTACGGCGAGCTGCTCAGCTTCGCGCCCCGCCTGCCGGAGGCGCTCACGCGGCTGTCGTTCACGATGATGTATCGGGGCCGGGGTCTGCGCGTGACAGTCGACCCCGAGCAGGCCCGCTATGAGCTGTTGAGCGGCGAGCCGCTCGACGTGCTGCACCACGGCGAGGCGATCACGCTGTCGATGGCGGAGCCGCTGACGCTGGCGCTCCCGGCGCTCCTGGCGCCGCCGCCGGTCGCGCCGCCGGCCGGCCGCGAGCCGGGCCGGCTCGGAGTGGGGGCCGACGACGCCGACTCCGGCATCGCGGCGCGCCTGCACTCCTGAAGGCCGGCGCCGGTCCTGTGTTGAAGCACGTTACTCGTGCGCCAGCACCTCACCGACGCTGAGCCGCGAGCACGGCCCGCTCCCGGACATCGCGCTGGATCAGATCACGGAAGCGGAGGCCACGCGCGCCGTCGAGGAGAATGCGCGCCTGTTCCGGCAGCGGCGTCTGCTCACCGGGGTCGCGCGCGTGTAGCGGGCACGAAACGCGAAGGGAGCGGCGCGATGCGCGCCATCGAGCCAGTCGAGAGCGGGCGCCTGCGCCTGCAAGGCTTCGAGATCGCTTACGAGGTGTCTGGTCCGCCGGACGCGACGCCAGTGCTGCTGTTGCCAACGTGGCAGATCGTCCACAGCCGCATCTGGAAGATGCAGATTCCGTTTCTCGCGCGCACGCACCGGGTGATTGCCTGGGATGCGCCGGGAACAGGTGGCGGAGAACGAACGCTCGACCGCGCGTCAGTCGAGTATGACCGCCTGGCGGCGCAGGCAGTTGAACTGCTCGACCACCTCGGCGCGCCCAGCGCGAGCCTGATCGGCTATTCACGCGGCTGTTGGCTCGGCATGACCATCGCCGCCCGCTATCCCGAGCGGGTCAGCCGGCTGATCATGATCGGCGGCGGCATCTCGGAGGATCCCCGGCCGTATCCGCCGTCACGGTTTCACGAGCGGCGCGACAGCTACGTTGGCTGGGAAAAGTGGAACGCGCATTACTGGAGTGAGCACTATCCGGACTGGCTGGACTTCTTCTTCCACGAGCTGTTTTCGGAGCCTCATTCGACCAAGCCCATCGATGACGGCATCGGGTGGGGCCTGGAAACGACGCCG
>DATKCN010000201.1:0-29367 GCA_035513175.1 Thermomicrobiales bacterium | reverse complement strand
GCGGATGTCGCGCGGGAAATCCAGGTCGATGTCCGGCACCGAGGACATCTCTTCATTCAGGAAGCGGCCGATGAACAGGTTGTGCTTCAGCGGATCGATGTGCGACAGGCCGATCAGGTAGCAGATGATCGAGGAGACCGACGACCCGCGTCCCCGCCCCGGCGGCAGCTCGTAGACGCTGCGCGGCCCGCTCCCACGCACCTCGCTGGCAACCTGCTTCGCCAGCTGCATGATGTCGCGGTAGACCAGGAAGAAGCCCGCCAGACCATGACGCGCCACCAGCGACAGCTCCATCTCCAGCCGCTCCCGCGCGGCGGGGTTGTCGCCATAGCGCGCCATCAGCAGCGCGTGGGTGTCGCGGGACAGGATCTCGTCGGCGCTCAATCCAGAGTCGGGCGGGTAGTCGGGGAAGCGGTACTGCAAGTCCCGCGTCAGGTCGAAGCTCGCGCAGCGATCGGCAATGCGAACCGTGTTCGCCAGCGCCCGTGGGTAGCGCCGGAAACGCCGTGCCATCACGTCGTGCGGCTGCAACGCGAACTCCGAGTTCGCCCGCCGCGCCTGATGCGACGCGTCCAGCGTCATGCGGTTGCGAATCGCCACCTGCGCGTCCTGCAACCGGTGCCGCTCCCGAACGTGGTAGTGGACGTTGCCGGTCGCGACGCACTCCAGCCCGACCTCTTCCGCCAGCCGCGCCAGCCGCGCCATGCGCCGGGTGTCGCCGTGCACCAGATTCTGTTGCAGCTCGACGAAGACGTTGTCCGGCCCGAACCACTCCCGGTAGCGCTCCAGCGTGTCGCGCGCGTCAGCCATGCGGCCCGCGTCGACCAGCCGGGACAGCTCCCCTTGACGGCAGCCAGTCAGCAGAATGACCCCGGCCGTATGCTGGCGCAGCACCTCCGGGTCCAGCTTCGGCTCCAGACGTGGGCTGTTCAGGTGCGCGTGGGCGATCAGGCGAGAGAGGTTCGCGTAGCCTTCCGGCGTCTCCGCCAGCAGCGTCAAGTGCGAGCCATCAGCCAGCGTTGCCTCGGCGCCGGTAATCGGCTGGATCCCAGCGCTCCTGGCCGCCTGCGCGAACTCCATCGCGCCGTGCAGCCCGTCGTGGTCGGTCAGTGCCAGCGCCCGGTAGCCCAGCTCCAGCGCCCGCTCGACCAGCTCTCCCGGCATCGACGCGCCGTCCAGGAAGGAGAAGGCGCTGTGCAGGTGGAGCTCGACGTAGGGGTCGGGACGCGGGATGCGGGACGCGGGACGCGAAGAGTTCGGATCACTCAAACCCAAACTCCCCCTCCCACAGGATTGGGAGAGGGGGACGGGGGGTGAGGGCGTTCCCCCGCGTCCCGCATCCCGCGTCCCGCGTCCCGACCCCGTCATATCAGTACCACTGCTCGAACCACTCGCCGCTGACGAGGTCGTGGTAGATCGTGCGGATCTCGCCGCTGTCGAGAACCACCCGGAAATAGCGGCGACTGATCAGGTCACGCCACCACTCGTCGTCGATCCGCCAGACATCCTGGATGGCGGCGACGTGCTTTGAGCCATGCTGTGTCAGTTCCAGAGGCAGGCCCTTGTCATCGGCCTCGACTGCCAACGGGCGAGGCTGGTTGATGCTGCGGATGGAAGCAGCCTCGACGGACCGTGACGGCAGTGGTCTGACCATGGCGACCTCCTCAAAGTGATGTCATGACATCATGATGTTGCGCATGCTATAGTCGCGTGACGAGAAATGGAGACCACTGTGAAGCGCACGAACATCTACCTGGACGAGAATCTGGACCGGCTGCTTCGCTATATCGCCCTTGAGCAGGGCCGCTCCTTCACTGACCTTGCCCGCGAGGCGCTGACTGACTACGCCAAGCGCCAAGGCTTCCCCGATCCCTCACGGATCGTCGCCCCCCTGAAACAGAACAGGGCGTCGCGAGAAGAATTGGAAGAGGCGCTGAGTCGAATCCACGCCAGCGTAGAGACGGATCTCACGCCGGACGAGATCGAGGACCTGATCACGTCCGTCAGCGACGAGATGCGGGAAGAGCGGATCGCCCAGCGCCTTGCGACACATGATTAATACGGATTCGCGGTGACTGCGACCGGCCACGTTGGCTGCCCCGCGCGGACGACTTGGCGGCTAACCTGGGAGGCCACGCTGGGCCTCCCCTACTACTACTACTACTGCGGACATGCGGGCGCCTCTAACCACGCATCACACGGCACGCGTTACCGGTGTCCCGCCACCCCACGTTCGACTTTCCCCTTTCGACTCATCACTCATACCCGAACAGCCCCCATCTCCGCTCCGGGATGCGCGACCACGGCTCGATCGGGATGACGCGGTACAGTGGCGTCGCGCCGTAACGCTGCTTGAGCTGCTTCACCGCCTCGCTGACGCGCTGCTGCTGGCGGCGGCGCAGGCTCACGCCGAACAGTTCTTCCTGCCGGGCGTAGACGTTCGTCAGACCGGACAGCTCCAGCGTGATCTCCTCGACCGCGCCGTCCAGCGTCAGCCCGGCCAGCCGGTAGCGCAGGGTGGTGGAGAGACTCTCCGCATCACCCACCGTGCCTTTCAGCGCGATAGTCCGCTCCCAGGAGCGCTGCCCTTCCAGCAGCAGTTGCAGTCGGGCCTGCCGCGCCCCGCGCCCCCGCACGTCCGGCCGGGCGTAGATGCGCCGCGTAAGCTGCCAGACACCCATCAGCACCGTCTCGATCTGCACCGCCGGCGAGGGCAGCGGCAGGCATTCGAGCACCCGCTCCTCATGCTGGATGGAGCGGAACGGCTCGCGGTCATTCCCGTTCGCCAACTCCCAGATGCGCCGCCCCTCGGGACCGAACTGCGCCTGTGTCTTGCCGGCAGGCAGCCGGGCGATGTCGCCCAGCGTGTACAGCCCGAAACGCTCCAGCCGCCGCTTCGTCTCGACTGGGACCGGCAGCAGATCCACCGGGCAACGCGCCAGAAACGCCTTGCCATACTCCGCCGGAACGGCGTGGCTCCCGCCAGGCCGCGCCTTGTGCGCCGCGACCCAGGCGGTGAACTTGTTGGCGGCCAGGCCGATGCGCGGACGCAGCGTGGGCGGCACGGCCTGCAACAACGCGGCCGGCACGTTCTCCAACCCGCCATGCAGCCGCCCCAGCCCGCGCAGGTCAACGAACGCGCAGCCGGGCTCCCCCGCCTCGATGCCGGGGCTGACCGCGCCCAGTGAGCGCAGCAGATCGGCGAACACTCCGGCGTAGTAGACGGGGTCGGAGGTGAGAATCGCCGCCTGCGAGCAGGCATTGACCGCGTCCCGCAACGACATGCCGATGCGCACTCCCCGCTCAGCCGCCTCCGGTGAGCAGGCGATGATCTTGCGGCGCGCCATGCCAGCCAGGTCGGTCAGCGCCAGTGGCAGGCCATCCAGCTCCGGATGTCGTAGAATCTCTACCCGAAGTGGAAAGTGTGGAATGAAGACACAGGCAACAGCAAGATCAGGCGCCCCGGACGTGGGGAAATGCGCTTGCGATCGATCCACTGAACTCCTCCTCAGACGCTCCAGCCTGCTGGGGCCCGCTGCCCGTCTCACCATAGATTAGAACAGATGTTCTAGTTTGACAAGGTGTGACTCAAAGTCCAGGCGTCACGCCACCCGCTACGCCACGCGCCCGGTACACTCAAGAGGTATATGAGGAGAGTTCATTTCGCCATGGCAACCACGATTTTGACCGTTCAAGACATCAGCAAGCGCTTCATCACCGACATCATTTTTTCCAGCATCACGTTCCAGATCAATGAGCGCGAGCACGTGGCGCTGGTCGGCACGAACGGCGCCGGAAAATCCTCGCTGCTGAAGATTATCGCCCAGATCGACGAGCCGACGACCGGCTCACTTACCTATCAGACCGGCCTGCGCGTAACCTACCAGGCGCAGGAGGCGAACTTCACCGAGGACCGCACCCTGTACGAAGAGGCTCTGGACGCCTTCAGCGACGTGCGCGCCACCGGCGAACGCCTGTCCGCGCTCGAACAGGAAATGGCCGGGGCCGGCGGCGAGTCCATGGACAGGCTCTTCGAGGAGTACGCGCGCCTGTCGACCGAGTTCGAGACGCACGGCGGCTACGAGATGGAGCACCGCGCCGCGCAGGTGCTCTCCGGCCTCGGCTTCCCGGAGTCGATGTTCAGCGAGCCGGTGCGTCAGCTTTCCGGCGGGCAAAAGACACGCCTCGCGCTGGCCAAGGCGTTGCTGGCCGAACCGGACCTGCTCATGCTCGACGAGCCGACGAACCACCTCGACCTCGAAGCGATCGAGTGGCTGGAAGGGTTCATGAAGGGCTGGAATCGCTCCTTCATCGTCGTCTCGCACGACCGTTACTTCCTCGACAAGGTCACGAACCGCACGCTCGACCTCGCCTTCGGCCAGCTGGAGGACTACCCCGCGCCCTACAATCGCTACCTCAAGCTGCGCGAGGAGCGCATGACCCGCCGCCAGAAGGAGTACGAGGAGCAGCAGGAATTCATCGCCCGCACTGAGGAGTTCATCCGCAAGTACAAGGCGGGCCAGCGCACCCGCGAAGCCCGTGGCCGCGAGACGCGGCTAGCGCGGCTGGAACGCATTGCGCGGCCACAGGAACACCCGCAGCTCAACCTGCGCATGCGCGCCGACCTGCGCTCGGGCCGCACCGTGTTGACCGTCAAGCCGCTCACCATCGGCTACTACGACGGGCCGGACCGGACCGAGCCGGACATCCTGGTTCAGACCGATGAGCTGACGATCGAGCGCGGCGACCGCGTGGCCCTGCTGGGGCCGAACGGTTCCGGGAAGACGACGACCCTGCGCACGCTCGTCGGCCAGCTGCCGGCCATCAAGGGCCGCACCGAGCTGGGCACGAACGTCAAGATCGCCTACTACCAGCAGGGGCACGAGGGGCTCGACCCAACGAAGACCGCCATCGAGACGATCCTGCACGATCAGGACATGGGCGAGGAGGCCGCGCGCAACCTGCTGGGCCGCTTCCTGTTCACCGGCGACGACGCCTTCAAGCCGGTCTCCGCCCTGTCCGGTGGCGAGCGCAGCCGCCTGGCGCTGGCCCGTCTGACATTGGCGCGCGCCAGCTTCCTGGTGCTCGACGAGCCGACGAACCACCTCGACATCGGCGCCCGCGAGACGCTGGAGCAGGTGCTCGACGGCTACGACGGCACGATGTTGTTCGTCTCGCACGACCGCTACTTCGTCGACCGCATCGCCAACCGCATCTGGCTCATTGAAAACGGCGGCATCACCTCCTACCTGGGCAACTACAGCGACATGCAGCGCCAGCGCGCCCGCCTGCAAGCGCAGGCGGGCGCCGCGCCACTGCCGGAGCCACTGCCCGCTGTGCCCGCCACGGACGCGCCGCCAAAGCCCGCCGACCGGGCGCGCCATGCAACGCGGGCCGGCGAGCGCGCCATCCGCGACGCGCAGAAACGGCTCACCGCCAGCGAGCGGGCCGTCAGCAGGCTCGAAGGCCGCCTGAACGAGCTCAGCGACCAGCTCACCCGCGCCGGCATCGACCGGAACCTCGACGACGTCGCCCGCCTGGGAAGCGAGTACGAGCAGACTCAGGAGCAGCTCGAAGCCGCTTACGCAGCATGGAACGAGGCCAACGCCGCGCTCGACGAGCTGTCCGTGGGGGTGACCTAACCCCCCTGCCCCCTTCCCTGCGAGGGTGCGGCAGCACTTGAAGGGGGAGATTGTGGATTGTGGGATTGTCGTAGACGGCAGCACGGCTGTCACAACAAGCTCCCCCTCTCCGCTTCGGGGAGGGGGCGGGGGGAGGGGTCCCGGTGCGCCGCAAGCACGTCATCGGTCTGACCGGCAACATCGCGACCGGCAAGTCGACCGTCGTGCGCATGCTCGAAGAGCTTGGCGCCGAGGCGATCGACGGCGACGCCATCGCGCACCAGCTGATGGGGCCGGGCTCGCCGCTGGCCGGTGAGATCCGCGCCGCGTTCGGCGAGCAGGCCGTTAATTCAGATGGCAGCATCAACCGTCCCGAGCTTGGCAAAGTCGTCTTCTCCGACCCTGTCATGCTCCAACGGCTCGAGGAGATCGTCTGGCCAACCGTGTTGGCCCGCAAGCGAGAGGCGATCAACCAGCCGGGTCCAGACGTCCTGATCCTCGACGCCATCAAGTTGTTCGAGTCTGGCATGGCGGAGGAATGCGACGAGGTCTGGGTCGTCACCAGTCCCCGCGAGGTGCAGATTGCGCGTATCATCGCCCGCAACAAGGTCGACCGCGCAGAAGCCGAGCGTCGCATCGATGCCCAGCCGCCGCAGTCGGAG
This sequence comes from Thermomicrobiales bacterium, assembly GCA_035513175.1. Taxonomy (GTDB): domain Bacteria; phylum Chloroflexota; class Chloroflexia; order Thermomicrobiales; family CFX8; genus DATKCN01. Next base: position 23,084 of record DATKCN010000201.1, on the reverse strand, counting down.
AAGGTCGCGCGGGCCGATCTCGTGCTCGACAACTCAGGTTCACTCGGCGATCTGGAGCGGCAAGTGCAAGAAGCTTGGCGACGTCTTGTCGGGGCCGGATGAATGGCTGCTCCATCTCGACGCCGTGGTCTTCTGTTACGCTTACGTGGGTACGGATTCGCGCATGCGTGGCAGGCGACTACATTGAGCCTCAAGCGACAACAATTCGACATGCCAGTGCTCGATGATGACGGCTTTGCGCCGCCAATTGATGAGGCGCGCCGCGAGGCACTGCGGAATGATCCTGCGGTGCGGTACTATCGGAACCCAGACCCGGCGTCTGGATTGTTGTACAAACCTACCCTTCGGGTTGCGTTTCCCGTGGAGCCAAGCGAGCTAACCGACGACGACGATCCGGAAGACTCGCACGTCTTCTGTCGCTGATGAGATCGATCGACGTTGAGTCAGATTCATATCTCGATACGAGATTTGTTGTTGCCGCAGCGGTGAATGGTAGCCACCATTCGATTGCCGCCCACCAGGAATGGCTCCGGCTTGTAAGCACTCGGCGCTCCGTCTACTTCTCCTCTTTTCTTCGCGTTGAAGTCACTCAGGCACTCTTCCGGATGGGCGCCAACCCTGCGCGCCTCCCAGCCGACGTCCGCGCTCGGTACATTCTAGACCGCTGGGAGCACGACTTCTTGATTCGCCATCGATGGATGGTCCAGGGCATCGAAGCATTCGAGACGCTGCTTGCAACGTTTGCCGAGGTGTATGAACTGCCAGTAACGACGGAAATCTGGCAGCACAGCGTGCCCATCATGGCGCATTACCGACTTTGGTCGATAGACGCTGTTCACGTGGCGACCGCACAGATGATCGGTATACGAAACTTCATCACATGCGACCTGGGATTCGGTCGTGTCGACGGTCTGCACGTCATCCTCGTGCGCGACCAGTCGTAGGAATCAACCCTCGTCATCATCCCAACCAGGCGGCGGCACCCACATCGTCGTCCGCAGCGCGTAGCGCGGCGAACGCGGCACCTCGCCAGGATCGCGGCTTGGCGGGTCAGTCGCGCCCAGCAGCTCCCAGCCGCGGGGGACGAGCACGTTGGCGATCGTGTCTTGCGTCCACTGGTCCGCTTCCCAGTAGAGGTCGGGCTGACCGTCCAGCGCCTCCGGCTCGACTTCGATCTCACGCACGATGTCGATGCCCATGTCGGTTTCGATGTAGACGGTGACGCGCACGAAGGGACCGTCGTCGCCCTCGATCTGTACGCACAGCCCCTCGACCCGTCCGAATTTCATATGTCAGCCAATCGTGCCGGGCGCGAGCGGGGATTGCGCATCGCGCCGCGCGGGATGAGCATCGCCACCGCCGCCGCGACGGCCAGCAGTGACGAAGTCACCAGTATCGCCGGGCCGGTGCCGATGCTGTCGGCAATCGCGCCCGTGACCGGTACGCCGATGCCGCCGGTCACAAAGCCCATGCCCAGAATCACGCCCGACGCGACGCCGACGCGGCCCGGCAGCAGCCGTTGCGCGATCACCAGCGTGACCGAGATGCTCATGTCGGCGAAGAAGCCGAACAGCGGCCCGACCGCCAGCGACAGGGGTCCAGGAAAGAGTGCAAACACTATCAGGAACGGCAGGGAGACGATCAGAGAGGAGCCGATAACCGCCCGTTCACCCAGACGGTCGGCCAGCACGCCACCGGCCAGCGTGCCCAGCGCCCCGCCTCCGATTACCAGCGCCGTCAGCGTGCTGTAGAACGGCGAGCCGTAGCCCTGATCGCGGAACCAGAGCGGGATGAACGAGACAACGGACAGAAAGACCCACGAGCGGATCATCACGATGGCCATCACCGGCGCGAGCGGACGCCAGTCGATGTGGACCTGCTCCGCCCGTTGCGCCGCCTCGTGCTTAACGAGCCCGAGCCCGCGGGCCCGGAACTCGCGAAGCATCATCATGGCGATGATGACGCCGACGGGGGCGACCGCCAGGGTGCCTGCCGAGCCGAATCCGGCGAACACCAGCGCGCCGAGCAGCGGGCCAAGGGCATAGCCACTCGTGCCGCCGACTGTATAGACCGACATGGCGGTGTTGCGCTGCATGTCCCCGGCGACGGCAGCCGCGTTCGAAGCGCCCTGTGGGTGGTATGCCCCTGAGCCCAGCCCCGCCATGGTGGCCGCGAAGATCAGGAAGCCGTAGTTCGGCGACAGCCCGGCCAGGCCGACCATCGTCGCCGACCAGATCATGCTCATTACCGCAAAGTAGCGGCTACCGAAGCGGTCGGAAAGGTACCCGAACAGCGGCTGGCTCAGCGAGGACGATCCCGTATAGGCCAACGCGATAAACCCGACTGACTTGTTGTCCAGCTCGAATTGCGTCGCCATCAGTGGATAGAGGACCGGCATCAGCCCGCCGAACATGTCGACGGTGAAGTGCCCCATCATGAAGGTCATCAGCGCCCGATTTCGAACGACGTCCCGAATCATGCCCGACCTTCACCCAAGTCAACCCTCCATCGCCCGTCCTGCGAACCGCAGGATGATAGTCGCCTCCAGCGCGTGACGCCAGCGACGAGCCGCGGAGTCGGGGACGAATGACAGCCGCCGGCAGGCGCTTGCGCCAACCCGTGCCGTCTGCGAGTATGTGCGCGTCGACCGCGCTACGATCACGCAGCGTCGCGTCGGATGCGACGGGTGTGCCGCATCGCGCGTCCGAGGTCGCTGAGAAGGAGACGCGCCATGATTCTCGTCGTTGGAGCGACCGGACTGCTGGGAAGCACGATCGTGCACAGACTCCTGGCCGATGGCCACAACGTGCGCGTCTTGGTGCGTCCTCAGTCCAACTTCCAGCCGCTCGTCGATGCGGGCGCGACGACCGTGTTCGCCGACCTGAAAGCTCCTGAAACACTCTCGCCTGCCTGCCAGGGGGTCGATACAGTCATCACGACAGCGAATTCGGCTGCCAGGGGAGGCGACGACACGGTCGAGAGCGTCGACCTGCAGGGGAACAGGGCGCTCATCGAAGCAGCCGAACAGGCGGGGGTGAGACATTTCATATTTGTCTCTGCGCTCGGCGCCGATCCAGACAGCCCGGTCCCATTTCTCAGCGCGAAGGGAGCGGCTGAGTCGCAGCTCCGGGCAAGCGGCATGGATCACACGATCCTTGAGCCGAACGTCTATCTCGACATCTGGTTCCCGATGATCGTTGCCATGCGGCTCCAGCAGCAGCAACCGGTCCTGCTCATCGGCGAGGGTCAGAGGAAGCATTCCTTCATCGCGATGAATGACGTCGCTCGATACGCGGTCGCGGCCGTGTCGAACCCGGCAGCGCGCAATCAGACGCTCGTGCTGGGCGGCCCCGAGGCCGTGTCGTGGCGGGACATCATCGCCACGACCGAGCGCATGTCCAATGACTCGATCCCCGTCGAGAACATTCCTGTCGGCCAGACTCTGCCTGACCTCCCTGATGTCGTGAGCGGGCTGATGACATCGTTCGAGATGTTCGACTCGCCGATCGACATGCACGACACGGCGCGGACGTTCGATGTTCCGCCGACATCACACGAGCAGTGGATTCAGGAATTCTTCGGGCGCGCCTGAAGCCGCCGCTGGAGGCTACTGGATCGGGCCGGCCCCTCGCAGTCGATCGCCACGAATTTCGCGGTGTGTTTGCGCTGGCCAATTAGAATCTATGCTCTGCTACACTTCGTGTCCGTAAAGCGGCAGCGGCGCATCAACGCAGCGAGTCAACCTCACGGCGCGCTGGTTGCCGTGACATTCACACGACAGCGCCGTGGAGGACTGCATGGAACAGACGATTCAGGACACGCTCGCGGGAATTCGCCAGCGCCTCGATCAGATCGGGGTGCGTCTTTGACCTGGCGGGGAAACGCCGCGACATAGGCGAGCTTGACGCCGCCGCCGGTGAGCCAGGCTTCTGGGACGACCCGCGGACCGCCCAGCGCGTGATGCGGCAGATCACCAATCTGCGTGGACAGGTGGATTCCTGGGGGCAGATGGACCAGCAGGTCAACGATCTGCTGGAGCTGAACGAGATTGCCGGTGACGACGAGCAGATGCTGGCCGAAATCCGCCAGCAGACGACCGCGCTCGGCGCCCAGCTCGACGCCATCGAGATTCAGCTGCTGCTGAATGGGCGTTACGACGATCATGACGCGCTCGTCTCCGTGCACGCCGGCACCGGCGGCGTCGACGCGCAGGACTGGGCCGAGATGCTGGCGCGCATGTACCTGCGCTGGGCGGAGCGCCGCGGCTTCCAGACCCAGATCCTCGACTGGACCGAAGCCGAGGAGGCTGGCATCAAGAGCGCGACGATCGAGATTCGCGGCCCCTTTGCCTACGGCTACACCAAGAGCGAAGGCGGCACCCACCGGCTGGTGCGGCTGTCGCCATTTGACGCAGCGCACCGGCGCCACACCGCCTTCTCCCTCGTCGAGGTGCTGCCGGAGGTCGAGGACGACGGTGAGATTGAGATTCGCGACGATGACATTCGCGTCGACGCCTACCGCGCGTCCGGCGCGGGCGGGCAGCACGTCAACAAAACCAGCTCGGCCATCCGCATCACGCACTTCCCGACCGGCATCGTGGTTACCTGTCAGGACGAGCGCTCCCAGCTTCAGAACCGCGAGAGCGCGATGAAGATTCTGCGCGGAAAGCTGACCGAGCTGAAGCTGCGCGAGCAGGAGGCGGAACGCTCGCGAATAAAGGGGGATCACGTCAGCGAGGGCTGGGGCAGCCGCATCCGCTCCTACGTGCTGCAACCATATACAATGGTCACCGATCACCGCACCGATTTCTCCACCTCGAACGTCCAGGCTGTGCTGGACGGAGACATCGATCCATTGATCGATTCGTACCTGCATCAATTGCTGGAGGAACAGGGTGCGTCAGAGCAGGCCGCGAGCGCTGGCTAGGCGGTTCCACCGGCCATCAGGCAACGGTTTCATGCTGGCGGTCCTGCTGCTCGCGCTGCTCGTGCTGCCATCGATCGCCCTGCCGGGAACCCCGTCCGCGTCCGCGACTGGCATCGACGCGACGTTTCACGAGGCGTCGGTCACGGCCGGCTTCCCGGAGTGGATCGCGTTTCGTCTCGACGTGGAGTCGCCCGTCGAGATCCAGTCAGCCGAGCTGTTCTGGGCATCGGACGGCAGCCCGTCGCTGTCCGTCTCCGCCCCGCACGTCGATCCGGGGCTGAGAGTGACGCTCGAGCATGAGATCGACATGTCGATCAACTATCACCCGCCAGGCGTCGACATCATCTATTTTTGGCGTGTGACGAACGCCGCCGGACACGTCAGCGAATCTCCGCGCCAGTCGTTCCTGTACATGGACGAGCGGCACGATTGGAACACGCGCGCCTCGGGGCCGGTCACCCTGTTCTGGTACAGCGGCAACGACGCCTTCGCGGACGACATAATCGGAACGGCCAACCGCACGATCGACCGCATGCGCGACCGCTTCGGCGTCGTCGGGGACCGCCCGATCCGGATCATGATCTACGGCGACGACGGTGACTTCGCCCGCTCACTGCCGCCGAACTCCGCCGAGTGGATCGGTGGCCAGGCCTATCCGGGACTGAACCTGATCTTCGCCGTCGTTGAGCCAGGGGCCGGCGCGCAGCGCGAGGTGCGGCGCATGATCCCCCACGAGGTCAGCCACCTGATGCTCAATCAGGCGACCTGGAACCCATACAACTCGCCTCCGAACTGGCTTGACGAGGGTCTGGCCGTCCTGCTTCAGGAGACGACTGAGACCCGCTTCGAGGAGCTCCTGGAGCGAGCCGTGCGTGACGGTCGCCTGATCCCGGTGCGCGCCCTCAACTCCAGCTTCCCGCTCGATCCCGATCAGGCGCTGCTGTCATACGCCGAGAGCTGGTCGATCGTGTCCTTCATCGTGGAGCAATACGGCGACGCCGCCATGGCTGACCTCATCGCCGCCTTCCGTGACGACGCCTCCTACGATGAGGCGGCGCAGCGCGCGCTCGGCATCTCGATCGACGAGCTCGACGCGCAATGGAAGCAGTCACTGGACTACGGGGGCGACGCACCCACGGAGGTTCGCAACAGCAACCAGACCGCCGACGAGACGTCATTTACACGCACGGACAAGATCGCGGTCCTCTCATTCACCGGCGTGGTTGGGCTGGGCGGGCTCGGGCTCGGCGTGTACTCGATCCGGCGCGCGCGCGGCCCACGCCCCCCTCGCTGACGCGCATCCGCCGGGCGCGCGCCATGCACGTACACCGTCATTTAACATTGACACTATCCGTATCAACTGCTATCCTCCACGATGGTTAGCACTCAGTGACGAAGAGTGCTAAAGAGGTGGGTTGGTGATGGAGCACGAGCGGATGCTGTCGGAGCGACAACGCGAGATTCTGCGCCTCATCGTCCACGATTACGTGGTCGGTGGACGGGCGGTGGGCTCGCATGCCCTGATCGAGCGCTATCCACTCGACATTTCGTCGGCAACTGTGCGCAATGAGATGGTGTCGCTGGAGCGGATGGGATACATCCAGCACCTGCACACCTCCGCCGGGCGCGTGCCAACTGACCAGGGGTATCGCTTCTACGTCGAGAACTTCGCGTCCGACTCGGCGCTGCCGGCCGCTGATCAGATCATGATCCGCCACCAGTTTCTCCAGGTTGAGACGCAGCTCGAGAACTGGCTCCAGCTTGCGGCCAGCGTGCTGTCCGGTTTCGCGCGCAACGTCTCGCTGGTTACGTCGCCACGCTCCTCGGTGTCACGGCTGCGGCATTTCGAGCTGCTGTCATTGCACGAGCGGGCCATCCTGCTGATCCTGGTCACGCAGGAGAGCACCGTCCGGCAGGCCATGCTGCATTTGGCGGAGCACGCGACGCAGGCGGAGCTCTCGGCCTGCGCTGACCGGCTGAACGCATTGCTGGCCAACATGACGGCGGAGGATGCGCGGTCGAGAGTCATGGTTCTCGACGGGCTGGACCGCCTGATTGGCGACCAGCTGGTCGGCGCGCTGGAGTCGACCCAGCTCACGGAACGGACCGAGCTGCATTATCACGGCATCGAGCATGCGCTGCAGCAGCCTGAGTTCAGTGCCACCGACACCGCCCAGCAGCTGTTCGATCTGCTGCGGGGCGGCGCGCTGCTGGCGGAGCTGCTGCCACAGCTCTCCGATGAGGGCGACATTCAGATCTTCATTGGCGACGAGAACTCATCGGAGGGCCTGCGCCCATTCGGCGTCGTGGTTGCGACGTACGGGGTGGACAGCGACGTTACCGGGCTGCTGGGCATTCTTGGCCCGCGCCGCATGCCGTACGAGCGCTCGATTTCTTCGGTGCGGTACATGGCGACGCTGATGAGCGATCTGATGCGCGATCTGTACTCGACTGGACCGGATCAAAGGACGTGACGATTGGATGAATCAGTTGTGATCGACGATATGCAGCGACCGACGACGACCACCACGAATGGTCACGAGAACGACGACGGCGCCCAGCAGCCGTCACCCGACGAGCTGCTCTCGGAACTGGAGCAGCTCAAGGCCGACGCGGCAGAGATGCTCGATAGCCTGCAACGAGCCCGCGCCGAGTTTGCGAACTACCGGCGCCGGATTGAGGCCGAACAGACCAGGTTGCGCGAGCGCGCGACGGAGCAGCTGCTGTCGCGGCTGCTGCCGGTCGTCGACGATTTCGACCGCGCGCTGCGCTCGGTGCCCGAAGAGATCGCTTCCAACGGTTGGTTCGAAGGCATCCGGCTGGTCGAGCGCAAGCTGTGGCACGCGGTGGAGAGCGAGGGTGTCTCCGTCATGGAGTCGGTCGGACAGCCGTTCGACCCGAGCCGTCACGAGGCTATCATGGTCGATGAAGGCGCGGACGCCGCCGACACCGTCGTCGAGGAGTTCCAGCGCGGGTATATGATCAACGACCGTGTCATTCGCCCGGCGATGGTCAAGGTTGGCGCGGCCGCGGCGCCGGGCGCCCAGAATGAGCACCAGCCCGCGTAGGACGCGCGATCGGACACACACACGATCCCCCCGGGCGACGCGCGCCGGGGACGCGAAGAAGGGGAAAGACCACATGGCTAGAACGATCGGCATCGACCTCGGAACGACCAACTCCGTCATCGCGGTGATCGAAGGTGGCGAGCCTACCGTGATCACCAATGTCGAGGGCGAGCGCCTGACGCCGTCGGTCGTGGCGCATTCGGCCAGTGGGGAGCGGCTCGTCGGGCGCTTCGCCAAGCGCCAGGCCGTCACGAACCCGGCCAACACGATTTTCTCGGTCAAGCGCTTCATTGGGCGTCGCTTCGATGACCCGGTCGTGCAGCGCGACATCAAGCTCGTGCCGTACGAGATTCGCCAGGGCAGTCACGGCGGCGTCGAAATTAAGATCGGCGCCAACTGGGCCAGCCCAGCCGAGATCTCGGCCATGATCCTGCAGAAGCTGAAGGCGGACGCGGAAGCGTATCTCGGTGACACGGTCGACAAGGCGGTCATCACCGTTCCGGCGTACTTCGACGACAGCCAGCGCCAGGCGACCAAGGACGCGGGAAAGATCGCCGGACTGGAGGTGCTGCGCATCATTAACGAGCCGACAGCTTCCGCGCTCGCGTACGGTCTCGAGAAGAAGACCGACGAGAAGATCGCCGTGTACGACCTCGGCGGTGGCACCTATGACATCTCAATTCTGGACCTCTCCGAGGGGGTGTTCCAGGTGATGTCGACCAACGGCGACACGCACCTGGGCGGCGACGACTTCGACCAGCGCCTGATCGACTATCTGGCCGACGAGTTCAAGAAGCAGGAGGGCATTGACCTGCGCGGCGACCGCATGGCTCTGCAGCGCCTGAAGGAAGCGGCCGAGAAGGCCAAGATCGAGCTGTCCTCGACGCAGCAGACCGACGTCAACCTGCCGTTCATCACCGCCGACGCAAGCGGTCCAAAGCACATGAACGTCACGCTCAGCCGCTCGAAGCTGGAGCAGCTCGTCGACGACCTGATCAAGCGCACCGTCGGCCCCATGGAAGCCGCGCTACGGGACGCGAACATCTCGAAGGGCGAGATTGACGAAATCCTGCTCGTCGGTGGACAGACCCGCATGCCGGCAGTGCAGAAGGCGGTCGCCGACTTCTTCGGCAAGGAGCCGCACAAGGGGATCAACCCGGACGAGGTCGTCGCGATCGGCGCGGCAATCCAGGCCGGCGTGCTCGGCGGCGATGTCAAGGACATCCTGCTGCTGGACGTCACGCCGCTGACGCTCTCGATCGAAACACTGGGTGGCGTCGCGACGCCGCTGATCGAGCGCAACACGACCATTCCGACCCGCAAGAGCCAGGTCTTTACGACCGCCTCCGACAACCAGGGTCAGGTTGAGATTCACGTCGTGCAGGGGGAGCGCCCCATGGCCAACGACAACAAGACGCTGGCGCGCTTCATCCTGGACGGCATCCCGCCCGCGCCGCGCGGCATTCCCAAGGTCGAGGTGACATTCGACATCGACGCCAACGGCATCCTGAATGTTTCGGCGCGCGACCAGGCCACCGGCCGCGAGCAGAAGGTGACGATCACCGCCTCCAGCGGCCTCTCCCAGGACGAGATCGACCGCATGATGAAGGAGGCCGAGGCGCACGCGTCCGAGGACAAGCAGCGCCGCGAGGGCATCGAGTTCCGCAACCAGGCCGAGGCCATGGTCTACCAGGCCGACCGCACCATCGCCGACTACGGCGACAAGATCCCCAGCGAGACGAAGCTGGATCTGGAGCAGAAGGTCGCCGAGGTGCGCGACATCCTGGCCAACGACCCGGAGAACATCGACCGCCTGCGCACGGCCTACGACGCTATGACGCAGACGCTCTCGCAGGCCGGAGCCGCGATGTACGAGCAGACCGGCGAGACGCCGGACATGGGCGAGACCGAAGCCGGGCCGGAGGCTCCCGAGGACGAGGCGACCGTCGAGGGCGAGTTCCGCGAGGTCGGCTGATCCGGCGCTCTACGTCGACCAGACGAGACCCGCTGTCAGCGCGACAGCGGGTCTCGTGCCACAACGCGCCGATCACCCATGCGTGGCGGCCGAGGGATCAATCGGCGCCGGTCTCATTCAGCCTGGGCCACGGCAGGTTGTTACCTCAACACCTCAAGATTTGACACCGGCACGTCCCGCAGTTCGCCACCGGGCAGCTCGACCTCCGCGACGAGCGTCGCGACGCCGTTCATCGATCGGCGGTCGTAGGCGGCTGTCCGGCACGTCGCGACTGCGCCCAGCATGCGCCCGCTGACGATGCGCACCGGACGGCCCGGCAGCAGCTCGTCCGACCCGCGCGTCCCGTCGCCCGCGCTCTTGCCGGAGATGTAAACCTCGGGCCGGCGCAGGCGACTGCCGACACTGGTGGCCGCCATGAGAGAGGCGCTGGCGTCTTCGTGCTCACGCAGGAAATCGAACACGGTCTCGGCCATCGGAATTCGGCCAAAGCCCTCGGTGGCCACGATCGCGAACGGCGCATGGTCGGAGGCCGACGCGAATGGCGCCTCAGGGTGGCGGCTCGTCCAGAACTGGCCCTGTCGCGCCTCACGTGACGAGGAGCCCGTGGTCAGGAACCGGCGAATGTCGGCTTCGGACAGGCTGCCGACGATGATGCCAGCCACGCCGACCTGCTTGAGCTTGTTGAGCGCGGGCACGCCGACCGTCATGCCGCACACGACGATGCGGCCCTTCCACGCGTCTTTCACCAGGTCGGGCGTCAGCTCCCGGTCGCCGCGGTCCGAGCCGACCGTCACATGCCCGATCGCTTCGTGACCGAACCCGACGATGCCGAATAGCCGGTGTCCGAATGAACGGATCACCGCGCCCCGCTCGGGCACGACGCGTTCGACCTCGCCCGAGACCAGCGCCAGCAGCTCAGCCTGACCAGACGACATGTGGTAGACCAGCGCGCCGTTCTGCTCGTCGGCGCTGACGACCACGCCGTCGGCAGGCGCGCTGACCGTGATTTTGCGCAGCCCTCCGGCGCGAGCGATAGCCTCGCCTTTCTTGAACTTCGAGCCGACCGGCCGCGTCAGATAGCGCTGGACGCTGTTGCTGGGAACTCCAAGCTCGTTAGCGACGAACAGCATGATCGCCTTGTCGGAGCTCAATGCGCGGGCCACAACCATTTCCGGCGTCACGACGTCGCCGACACGGACGATCACTTCCCCTGCGCGATCGAGCAAGCGGTCAATGACAAACACGCCGTCGCTGACGACGGCCGGCTCAAGGCTGGGAAAGGTCCACACCGGTCAGTTCTCCTTTGCGGGGGAAGGCGCGGTTCCGCGCCGCCATGCTGAATTGTTCATGATATCCGGAAGCCAAGGTCAGCGAGCCAGGTCGCGACCCGGGCGGAGCGCGTCGCGGCGTCGCCGCTCGGAGGCGCGGGGCGGCCGCGCGCGTCGACGAGCAGCCCGAACTCGCCCGCGTCAACGTTGTCGTCGCCGCCGACGACGAGATCCATCAGCTCCGAGCGGCCACCGATCGTGGCGTCCCCCTCGCAGACGAGGCTGATCGTCGCGGTCTTGCGGGGATTGAGCTTGACCAGATGCACGCTGCCGGCAGGCACGGCGATCCGTTCCGTCTCTCCGCCCGCGTAGCGGGCTTGCCCGCGCACGACGATCTCGCCCTCGTTGCCGCCGCCCTTGACGATGACAGCGGTCGCAAAACGCGCCAGCAGGTCGTTCTCAACGATGTCCGCCGCGATGGCGGGGCTGGCTTCCCCGACGGCGCCGGCGGCGAACAGCAGCCCATCGACGTCGAGCACCATTTCGACCAGCCCGCTCGCCGGGTCCGGGTCAAATATGTCGAGCAGCGACAGCGCGGCTAACCCGGGCGATTCCATGCGTGAGAAGGGCCGGCCCGCGATTAACAGGTCGATCTGCTCGCCAGGCGTCCCGCTCGACTCCTGCCACACCGTGCGCAGCAGCTCGACCAGGATCGCGCGCTCAATGGCCATGTCGTGCGGAGCGTCTGCCCGAGTCCGGGGGCGCAATGCACGGTTCAGCACCCAGTGGGACAGGTCCTCATTCGACACCGTCATCGGCAGCCAGCGCGTGATCCGGGCAGGATCGATGTCCAGCGCCGAACGCACATTGCGCGTTACATCAACGTCCAGACGCACGATCACGTCACTGATCGAGGGCGTCGCCCAGTGGAACATCGTCCCATCGCTCACGTCGACCGCGACGATGGTCTCGTCCAGCCGGCGGGCGACGAAGCGGGTGACGAGGTCGCCCGCCCGCGCGCGGCTCACGAAGGCCGGAGGCACGGTGGCCGGCACGAGATTGAGCGCGCGGGCGCCTTTTTCGAACAGTGACTGAAGCTCTGCTTCCAGCGCCGCGGCGATGTCGACAGGCGAAAACTCGGCGGGATCGATCCCCCGCAGGTCTGCGGATTCACCAATCATCTGGGCTGCCTGCTGCTGATGCTCCGCGCCCGCGACGACGATGATGATCGACACCACGTCGTCCGCCACCAGTCCGCTGAGTGTGCCGACCGCCGCCTTCCACTCCGCTTCCTTGGCGGCGCCCTGCGCCAGCACGAGTGCGTCGGGCATGAAGCCGCGGATGGCAGCTTCCAACAGTGAACCGGACAGCGCGCCGTCGCCGGTTCGCACGCGATCGGTAAGGATATCGACTTCGGATAGTGTCCGGCGCCCGGCCGCGACGAGGACGGATTCCAGGGGTGTGGCTCCGACCGAGACGATCGACACCCGCACCGGCGCGCCGGGGATGCCCGTGACCGCGAACACGTCCACGCCGATGTCGTTGCTGCTGGGAATCTCGATGCCGTCCGCGCCGAGCAGCTCGACGCCGGTGTGTTCCTCAATCGCGCGCACTGCCTGCTTTGCGCCGACCGACGCGTCATCGATCGGCGGCAACGCTGTCGACGGCAAGGACACCGAGGAGACGAAGCGCGTGCGGCCCTCGACTAGCGAGAAGAGCACCGCACGCGCCGTCTCGCGGTCCACATCTACGACCAGGCCCGATCGCTCGGACCTGGCCGACCCGAGCGCGCTTGCCATCGCAGCACGTGAAGTGTCTATCATGTCAACCACGCTCCGATACAGCGGCGGACTCGGGAGCGGCGCACTTGCCGACCTGATGTCTCACGCCGCGCCTCATATACGTCATCTAGCTGCCGAAATTACCATTGAGCAGCAGCAGCATCACGATCCCCATGATGATGACCGCAATCATCAGCGTGCGTTCGCGACGCGACCATGAGCCCTGTCGCGGTTGTCCATCCGACCATGCATCATCGACATGGCTCGCGGCCGGCCGCTCGGCAGCAGCCTGACTCGCGCGCGCCGCGGTCGCCAGCGGCAGCTCCGGCCGGCTCTCGCCGCCGGTCGCGATGAAGGCGAACAACGACGCGCCGGGGTTCTCGACCCGCTCTTCCATGCCGGTCACCCAGACGGTGCTGACGGCGGGCGCGGTCAGCACACGCGTCCGCGTCGTGGCCGCCGGCGGCTCCGGCGCGCCCTCATCGCCGGCGAACTTCTCCACCACCGCCGGTTCCCGATCCGAGTTGAGCGCCCGCAGCCATTCGGGCAGATCATCTTCGCTGAAGAATCCCGTCCCGACCGAGGCGTCAGCGTTGCCCCCGGAGGGGGCGTCGCGGTGCGGCGCGTTGAGCCAGCCGGGCATCGCGGGATTGTCCGCGGACGCGTCGGCGACCGGCGAGTCCGGGCCGGCGTCGGCGTCCATGGCCGGAGCTTCCGCCGGCGCCTCGGAGTCGTCGTCCTCAACCGACGCGGCGAAGCTCTGCAGCCATGATGGCAGCTCGCTCATTGGCGGGCTGCCGGGGTCATCGTCTGTGAAGCTGGGTCCCGGATCGAACTGCTTGCGGTCGCCGTCTTCCGAGTGATTCGCCATCGGAACGTTGCTCCTGCCTCAGGGTGGACGTGTGATGCCGATAATGCGCGACCCTCGCGCCTGTCGATGGGGCGTCGTCGTCCCGTCCTACAGGATCATCGAGCGGTCAGCGATTGGCTGCTCGACGTTCCAGGTGCCGAATTCCCTGGTGGTTATCCGGCTCATCGCAATGGCGCGAATATAGCATATTGCCGGCTCCAGCACCCCTAGCCCAGACGTACCCCTTTTCCGAAAGGGCCAAATGACGCGCCGTTTACCACCTGCTCAGCGCCGGAATTCACTGGTGTCGAGCCAGATCGTCACCGGCCCATCGTTCACCAGCTCAACGGCCATGTCAGCCCCGAACTTCCCAGTTCCAACAGTCATCCCCAGCACTTGCAGCTCTTCGGCGAGTAGCGTCACGAGCGGCTCGGCCACCTCCGGCGCGGCGGCCGCGATGAAGGATGGCCGCCTGCCCTTGCGCGTGTCCCCGTACAGCGTGAACTGCGAGACGACCAGCGCGCTGAACCCGGCGTCGAGCGCCGAGCGGTTCATCTTCCCTTCGTCGTCGGCGAACACACGCAAGTTCGCGATCTTCGTGGCCAGCAGGCGCGCCTCGGTCTCGCCGTCATCGTGCGTGGCGGCGGCCAGCACCAGCAGCCCGCGGCCGATCTCCGCGACGCGTTCGCCGTCAATGTCAACCGACGCCCGCGCGACGCGCTGCACGACCGCTCTCATCGCCGTTCCTCCAGCAGCGCGGACGCCAGCGCGGCGATTCCCTCACCTCGGCCGATCGCGCCGAGCCGCTCGTTCGTCGTTGCCTTCACGCTCACGCGCTCGATGTCGATCCCCAGCAGCTCGGCCAGCCGCTGCCGCATCGCCTCACGCCGTGGCGCGACGCGAGGGCGTTCCCCGACGAGCGTGAGATCGACGTTGCCGATGTTGTAATCGGGAGCAATTATCGCGACGATCCTCGTCAGCAGGTCCCCGCTGTCAACGTCCCGCCAGCGCTCGTCAGCCGGCGGGAAGTGCTCGCCGATGTCTCCGAGCGCCGCCGCGCCCAGCAACGCGTCAGCCACGGCATGTAGCGCGACATCGGCGTCGGAGTGGCCGTCGAGCCCGATCTCACCGGGGAACTCGACGCCGCACAGCACCAGCCGCCGCCCCTGGGCAACGCGATGCACGTCATACCCGATGCCGACGCGCGTCACGACGCGGCCGCCAACCGGTGAGCCAGGATCAGCTCGGCGAGCGGCAGGTCCCCCGGCCACGTCAGCTTCAGGTTGTCCGGGTCGCCGTCCACCACCCGCACGGGATAACCGGCCGCTCGAAGTTGACCCGCCTCGTCGGTTGCTGGCCCGTCGAGACGCAGCGCGTGCTCCAGCCAGTCGCGCCGGGCGATCTGCGGGGTCTGCGCCGCGCGCAGCACCTCGCGGTCGAGCGTGCCCGCGAGCGTCCCGTCCAGCCCCAGCTCGTGGATCGTGTCGGTTACGGGCAAGGCCGGAGCTGCCGCCCCTGCATCGCGCGCGGCCGCCAGCGTGCGGCCGATCAGTTCGCTGGTTACCAGCGGGCGAGCCGCGTCGTGCACGGCAACCAGGCCTGGGCGATCGGGCAACGCCCGCAGGCCGGCCAGCACGGACGCGGCGCGCGTGGGTCCACCCTCGCACACGATGACGTCCCGTTCGATTGCCTGGCGGATGAGCGCGCGGCCGCGCTCCAGCGTGTGCGCGCCAAGCACGACGACCAGCGCGTCGACATCTTCGCGGAGCGCGAACGCGTCGACGGCGCGCACCAGGATCGGCCGTCCTGCCAGCGGGGCGAACACCTTGTCCGACTCCCCGAATCGAACACCGGCGCCCGCGCCAGCGATGATCGCGCTGAACCGCCAGGCTCCGCGCTCATCCGGACCAAGCGGCGCGCGCATCAGACGGGCGCCTCTTCCTTTACCTGGGCGAAAGCCATGCGGCCGGTGCCCGTCTGCAACGTGCGGGTGACAACGACGCGCACGTGCTTGCCGACCCGGTCGCGCCCCTCCTCGACGACGATCAGCGTCCCGTCGTCCAGATAGCCGATGCCCTGCCCCAGCTCTCTCCCCGGCTGCACGATGTCCAACTCAAGCTCCTCTCCGGGCGAGACCGGGGGCCGCATCGCCTGCGCGATGGTGTTGATGTTGATGGCGACGATCCCCTGGAGCTTCGCGACGCGTTCCAGGTTCTGGTCGCCGGTAAGGATGTGGTAGCGGGAGAGCCGGGCGAGCTTGATCAGCTTGTCGTCAACCGCGCTTTCCTCCTCGACCTCCATGTCGACGATTTCGATGGTCGCGATGCCCTCGCGTTGCAGGCGCTCCAGCACGTCGAGCCCGCGCCGTCCCCGCGCCTTGCGGCTCGGATCATCCGCGTTCGCGATGCCCTGCAGCTCGCGCAGGATGAAGCGAGGCAGGACGAGCGGCAGCGTCACGACGCCGGTGCGCATCAGCTCGACGATGCGCCCATCGATCAGGACGCTGGTATCGAGCAGCAGGCGCTCGTCGGGCTCGGACGCTCCGCCACGCCGCATCAGGATGGGGAGCAGCTCATTCTTCTGGACGACGACGATGACGACACTGAGCCCGCAGACGATCACGGCGACGATGAACGGCATGATCTGACCGAACGGGTTAGGCAGCAACGCGGCCGGCAGGGCCAGCAGCGATGACAGCACCCCGCCGATGATCAGGCCGATCCCGGCCGCCACGATGTCAATCGCTGGAATGGACATCACCTTCCGGCGCAACCAGGTGAAGAAGCTGACCGTCACATAGGGCCCGATGATGAACAGCAGACCGGCAAGGACGCCGGCGCCGAGGATCGACATGACCGTCTGGTCGACGCTCTGGACGGCCTCGCCGAGGCGGGAGCCAATCTGCCAGCCCAGCAGCAGGCCCAATCCCAGACCCAGATACCGCAGCACCCGGTCCCGCTGAGATCGCGCGACTCGCCGGCGAGAGCCGCTATTCACGGCGCCGTCCGGCGCGCGACGGCGCCGCCAGACCGCGTGCGTTCATTGCAGTCGTGATTGCGAGTGGATGGGCGTCAGATATGGGACAGCTCGCGATTCCCATCGGAACACTCCTACCCGACGCGACCCGTCATCCGCCGCTCCGGGCGACATGGGCCAGTCTAACAGAGCCGAAAAAAGAGGGTCAATCGGACAGCGCCGACCCGGAATCTAGGCGCCGCAGAAATCGCGCGAGCGCGTCGTCCGGCAGGCGCGCGGACCCCAGCGCGCGCCGCTCCGAGCCGATGTCGCCGTGGTAATCGCTGCCGCCGGCGGCCAGGAGCCCACGCCGATCGGCGACGCGTTCCATCTCGTCGATCTGCTGGCATGAGTGCTCGCCGTAGTACACCTCGATGCCCTGGAGCCCGGCAGCGATCAGCGACGGCAGCCGCTCCCTGAACGCGGGATACGAATACGGGTGCGCCAACACGGCGACGCCCCCGGCCTCCACGATCAGCTGCACCGCCGCCTCGGGAGTCAGGCGCCGGGACGCGACATACGCCGGCCTCCCATCGCCGAGGTAGCGCTCGAACGCCTCGGCAACCGAGCCGACGTGCCCGGCGCCGACCATGGCGCGGGCGATGTGCGGCCGTCCGATCGATTCGCCGGGCCGAGTGGGGCGCGCGGTCTCAGCGTCGATCGCGACACCCAACTCGCGCAGCCGCTCGATGATGGCAAGCGCCCGGCCCGCGCGGGACGCGCGCAGCGTCGCGAGTCGCGTGAGCAGGTCAGGGTTGCGCTCGTTGAACCCGTAGCCCAGCACGTGCAGCTGCCCCTCGTCAACGCCGGTCGAGAGCTCGACGCCGGAGATGACCCGCACTCCCAGCTCACGCCCCGCGCGCCGCGCCTCGTCGAGCCCCAGCGTCGTGTCGTGGTCGGTGAGCGCGAGCACGGAAAGCCCCCGCTCAGAAGCCTGACGAATCAGGCCGGCGGGGGCGAGCAAGCCATCGGACGCGCTGGAATGTGTGTGCAGATCGGCGCGCGCGTTCCCGATCCGGGCCCCCCCGGTGGTCACGACGAGTGGCGCGGCTCCACGACCAGGCGAATCGCCGTGCGATCCTCGTCGTCGATTGTCACGTCGATGAACGCGGGCAGGCAGACAGCCTCGATGCCCGTTTCGAGCAGGTAGTCACGGGCGATCGCGACCGCCTTGACGGCCTGGTTGGTGGCGCCCGCGCCGATCGCCTGCACCTCGGCGCGTCCGAACTCACGCACGACGCCGGCAATCGCGCCCGCGACGGCGCTGGGCCGCGACCGGGCGGACACCTTCAGCACCTCGCCGCTGCGCTGTTTGACCTCGGTCACGACGTGATTTTCAGTGATCACGGCGCCATACGCCTCGACGCCGCCGTACACGTCCGGCTGGACGGGCTCCGTGTCGCCGTAGCTTTCCTCGTCCGGAGGAAACTTGGCCTCGGGGTCGATCTTGATGTCGCGAAGATCCAGCTTGCTAAAGAACCGATCCATGAAAATCCTCCATCAGGGCGGCAATGCCGGGCGCCTGACTGTTCGACGTCGGTGTCCTCAAACGTGCCATGTGCGGTGCGCGATGTCGTGTCGGCGCGAGTGCGGAGCGCTTCTTCTCTAGGCACGCACCTCCCGTATATCCCGCTAGATGCCCGAGGACGCGCGGCTCCTACGTAGCCAGCCGGGGTCTCCTGGACCGCGGACGCTCCGGAACGCCCAACCTGGATGGATGTGTCGTGCCGATGTCGCGGGCTGCGCGAGCGCGACGCGCCCTGGCCAGACACGATCCCACCGTTGCGCGCTGTCCGGCGTCACCCTCCCCACCGTGCCCGGCACACGTCCCTCGGATGTGCCCCCGCGGTCCGGCCGTACCGCCGCCAGAGCGGGCGGGCGGCCGCGATGCTCGCGGTCGACATCCCATGACGGGCATCGACGCTAGTCTTACCATCGCATCACAACGACCGTCAACCATCACGCGCCTGCCCATCGGGCGCAAAGAAAAACGCCGGGTCCAACTCCGTCATCACGGTGTTGGACCCGGCGTCGGATTCCGGCGGTCAGGCGCTAACGCGCGAAGTCGACCGCGCGCGTTTCCCGGATTACGGTGACCTTGATCTGGCCTGGATACTCCAGATTCTCCTCGATCTTCTTGACGATGTCACGCGCAAGCTTGGTAGCTGCCAGGTCGTCGACCTTGTTCGGCGACACCAGGATGCGCACCTCACGGCCAGCCTGGATCGCGAACGACTTTTCGACTCCGTCGAACGAGTTGGCGACCGCCTCCAGCGCCTCCAGGCGCTTGATGTAGGTCTCCACCATTTCCCGCCGGGCGCCGGGCCGCGCGCCGGAGATCGCGTCCGAGGTGGCGACGATGAACGCCTCGATCGTCTGAGGCTCTTCCTCGCCGTGGTGCGCGGCGATGGCGTGCACGATGCGCGCCGAGCGTCCCAGCCTGCGGGCGATGTCGGCGCCGATGAGCGCGTGCGGGCCATCGACCTCGTGGTCGACGGCTTTCCCGATGTCGTGCAGCAGTCCTGCGGTCTTGGCGACGTTGACATCCGCCCCAAGCTCGGCCGCCAGTGCGCCCGCGATCATCGACACTTCCAGCGAGTGCGCCAGCACGTTCTGCCCGTAGCTGGTGCGGTACTTCATGCGGCCCAACAGCTTGATGAGGTCGGGATGCAGGCCCTGGACGTTGGCCTCGTAGGCGATCTTCTCGCCCTCCTCGCGCATCACCTGCTCCAGCTCGAGGCGGGTCTTGTTGACGACCTCCTCGATGCGCGCCGGGTGAATGCGCCCGTCCTGGATGAGCTTCTGCAGCGATCGCCGGGCAACCTCGCGCCGCACCGGGTCGAACCCGGACAGCGTCACCGCTTCCGGCGTGTCGTCGACGATCAGATCGATGCCGGTGGCCTGTTCGAGCGCGCGGATATTGCGGCCCTCGCGGCCGATGATGCGGCCCTTCATGTCATCGCTCGGCAGCGGCACCACCGACACCGTCGACTCGGCGATGTAGTCGCTGGAGATGCGCTGGATGGTGGTCGCGAGAATCTTCCTCGCCCGCTTTTCGGATTCGGCCTTCGCTTCCTGCTCCATCTCGTGCACCCGACGGTTGAGCAGATCCCGCATTTCGTCCTCGACGCGGGTCAGCAGGCTCTCACGCGCCTGGTCGACCGACATCATCGCGACGCGCTGCAGCTCCTGTTCCTGCTTTTCCGCGTACGCCTTCAGCTCGTCCTCAAGCTCTACGAGCTCCTTCTCTCGCTGCTGAAGGGCGCGGTCACGGTGATCGACCTGCTCGTTCTTCCTGTCGAGCTGCTCTTCCTTCTGCTCGATGCGGCGCTCGACCCGCTCGAGGTCTTTGCGCCTGCTCGCGATTTCCCTGTCGATGTCGGCCCGCAGCCGAAGCGACTCGTCCTTCGCTTCGAGCACCATCTCCCGCCGTTGCGCTTCCGCTTCCTCGACGATGCGCTGTGCTTCCCGCTCCGTTCGCCCAATGGCTGTCGCCGCATTCGATTGCAGGTACAGCCGGGTGAACAGCGCCGCGAGACCGGCAGCCACCACCGCGGAAGCAAGCGCAATGAGAACGTACATCATTCTCGTTGCTCCTCTTTCCGATGTGTATGTTCAGTATTGTTAACGTACTGGAGATGCCCGTGGGCCAGGCCACCGTGGCGTCTGCATCCGGCAGTGGCAGGAGCTGGAACATCGCAAGCTCTAACCGAATGATGATAGAAGTGTCATGAAGGGTATGTCAAGCCGCGCGCGTGCGTACGGTTCCACGAAGAACCTGGAGGCGATGTCGTCGGTCGTTCTTGCGATCCGGACATCGTGTCAGCCCTCGCCGACGACCGCGACAGCTCCTCCAGGTGTTGGTGAGAGCCAAACGGGACTCTGAGACGCGATCTTGACATCGTAAATCGCATCCGTATGCGGAAGCCGTCAGCGCCCATAACGGCTCGAGTGTCTGTAAAAAAAGGACGTTTCAGAAACAGTCGGTAGGATGCCTACCATACCGCCTACAGTGCCTCGAGATCGATCGGGGGTCCGACCAACTCCATCCCAAACGGCGGCCAGAAGGCCGGATCCTGTGGCGCAACCGCGTTGATCGCGCTCAGCGCCCGGAAGAAGGCCTCGAGCTGGCCAGCAGGCGAAACCACAAAAACGATACGACCCAATGTCTCGCCGATGTGGGCCCAGGTGTGCGGCACGCCGCGGGGACCGAATACGGCATCACCGGGGTGTATGTAAAAGCGCTCGCTGCCCACCTCGATCACGTAAGCACCTTCGGCCACGTAGAACCATTCATCCTGCGCGTGATGCAGATGGCGTGCTGGTCCGCCCTGGGTGTGATGCGCCAGTTCTACGACCAGCAGCGCGCCGTCGCTGTCGGCCGTCGCGACTTTGAAGGTGAGGATCCCGATCCCCAGGTTGTGGTATTCGCCACAGCGATCCTGCCCACGCGGAACGTGGACGGGTTGTCCAGGTGAGGCTGACATGGTTCCGCCTTCAAGCTAAGTGCACGCGTGCGTGCTTGTCTGCAATGCATCGCGACTGTGACGCGCCCGATCGTCGCCGGTTTCGCCGAAGCGTAGCATCGCACGGAAGCCCGAGTTCGTGGATGATGTGATAACATGATCGGAGCAGATCGCAAACGATGACGAGTTGGCATTGAGACCTCTATTCAGTTCATCCTCACGGTCGTGGTGTAACGACGGAACGCAGACCCTGCTGGACGACGGTGTCCATCGATACTCGTGTTTCGCCACAAGATACAGGGGCTGTTCACGCCGGGTTGCGAAGGCACAAACCGGTCAAGGCGCCATCGGGCTCCTGAACACTCGTAGTCAGGCGTGCTATCGGAAGACCAGCTTCCCCAGCTTCAGCGCGCCCTGGTCCCACGGCACGCGGTGCGACACGCCCGACGTGCCCTCGAACTCATGCATGCTCGCGACGTACCAGTCGTACATGCGCGTGAGGGCATCCTTGTTCGAGTAGCGCGGCGTGAATCCCAACTGCTCGCGCGCAAGGTCGATCGACACGAAGCTATCCTCCGGCATGGTGCGATAGACCCATTCGTAGAGCGGCGAGAGGCCCACCTTCTCCAGCGCCTGCAACGCCAGCACGACCGCTGCCTTCGGCCGCAGCCCGACGATCTGCTTGCCGTGCCCGGCCCGGTCCAGCACCGCTTGAAAGTCCTCGCGCAGTGTCGTGAACTCGGCCGCGCCAATGTTGAAGGTGTAGTTCGCCCGCTCCGGCGGGAGCGCGCAGGCCAGATAGGTCGCCTCGCACAGATCCTCGACATCGAGCAACTGGTAACGGTTGTCGCCCGCGCCGATAATCGGGAAGCGGTAGCCGTCGTGCGCCCACTCGCAGAGCATCGCGAACACGCCGAGCCGCGCCGGGCCAACGAACGTCTTGGGCCGCAGGATCGGCACGGTCATCCCGCGCCTCCGGTAGTCGAGGCACGCTTCCTCGGCCGCGATCTTCGCCTCGCCATACGGCCCGACGCCATGCAGGCGGTCGGTCTCCAGTAGTGGGTGATGGTCCGGGATGCCGTACACCGCCGTCGATGAGATGTGGACGACCCGCTCGACGCCGTGGCGCGCGGCCGTGGCCAGCACGTTTCGCGTGCCGATCACGTCGGTGGTGTAGATGTCGGCTGGGGAGTGCCGTGGCAACGCCGCCGCCGCGTGAATGACCAACGTGGCGTCTTCCATCGCCTCATCGAGCGCCCGCACGTCCCGAATGTCGCCTGTGACGGCGCGCACGCGATCCCGTTCCGGATAGTCGAACGGCGCGAGGTCCAGCGACGTCACGTCGTGCCCACGCGCCAGAAGGTAGCGGACCATGTTGATGCCGTAGAACCCGGCCCCGCCGGTTACCAGATGCCTGTCCTGCTGATTCAATCGACCTGCTCCATCCGGCGTCCCTACGCCGTCAATCACGCATCCCAGCAGTCGGGACGCACTGAACGCGGTCCACGATGAGCCGCTGCGCCGCATGTGTGCTCAATCTGCCGGTTGACTGACCAGTTCCGGGGCGCGGGCGGACCGGCGACCGGGGTCGTTGTGACCGCCAGCGGCTTAGAAGTGGGCGTGCCGCCTGCTAGCGCTCTGACTCGACCCCGTTCGCCCCCGCATCCTGCTCCACGAACAGCCGCGCGATCCGCAATCCATCGAGAGCCTCGACGCGGAAGCGCAGGTCGCCGAC
>DATKCN010000200.1:0-3880 GCA_035513175.1 Thermomicrobiales bacterium | reverse complement strand
CAGCATCGCCAGCGACCGCTCCCGCGACTCCTTCGGCTTCACCCCGCTCACCAGCAGCGGCAGCTCCACGTTCTCCAGCGCCGTCAGCACCGGCAACAGGTTGTAGAACTGGAACACGAAGCCCATGTTGCGCGCCCGGTATTCGGTGCGCGCGTTGTCCGACATGCCCGCCAGGTCGGACCCGGCGATCAGTATCTGTCCCTCATCGATGGTGTCCAGCCCCGACAGGCAGTTGAGCAGCGTGGTCTTGCCACAGCCGGACGGTCCCATGATGGCCACCATGTCGCCCCGCTCGACGGCGAAGTTGACCCCGCGCAGGGCCGGCGCCCGCAGCTTGCCGGTGTTGTAGGTCTTCACCACGCCGTGCGCCTGGATGATCGCCTCGGCGTCCCACGCGCCCGGCGCGGCCGCTGGAGGCGTCAATGTCTCGGTGGAAGCTGGCATGTCCCATCCTTCTGCATCCTGATTCACGTCGCTCGCCGTCCCCATCGACGACGAAGTCGCGGCGCACGGTCCAACGCAACCGGCAATCGTGCCGTGACAGGTGGACCCCATGAGCGCGCCGTCCAGAATTGTACGAACTGAAGCGCCCCGGAGGCGCCGGCCGAGGTGCTATTTCACCTCGTCCTTTCGACCCGCGACGGCTGTACTTCGGGACAGGTAGCGGCGGGGGCCCGTCCCCGCTCACGCGTCAGACGGTTTCACCCTCACGATCCGCGGGACGGTGCGCACGCATTGCCTGCGCACATCTCATGCAGTGTCGCCGAGGGCGTGGCGGAACCCCGCCGTCCGCGACGCCGTGCCACCGGCCAGGCACATCCGTGTCACGCCCGTATTCCTCGCAGGGGAGGCCCCGCGTGGCATGCGCAGGCATCCGGACCTGGGCGAATGCATTCCGCCCCTTCGGCTTCTGGACGTGAAACCGCGTCAGGCGCGCGAGCCGACCAGCGCTGGCGCCGCGACGGTCCGGGAAGGCGGCCGGGGGACCACGCTGTGCCGGATCGTGTCCTTGCCCGCCTGCTTCGCGACATGCCTGCGCTCGTCCGCCAGCTTGAGCGCCTCATCGACTGACGCGGGCGGCGTCTCGAAGGTCACGACGCCGATGCTGCACGTCAACGGCGCGGGGGCATCCTCCAGCTGCCGGCGCAGCCGTTCCCTGAGCATCCCCAGAAACGGCTCCGAGTGCCTGGCCGGCATCATCGGCAGCAGCACGACGAACTCATCCCCGCCAATACGCGCCACGAGGTCGGATTTCCGCACGTTCGCGGCGAGCGCCTGCCCGAGCGCGCGCAGGGTCCGGTCCCCGGCCTCATGCCCGAACACGTCATTGATCCGCTTGAAGTCATCGACGTCGATGAAGGCCACGGTGAACGGGTGACCGTAGCGCTGGGCGCGGGCGATCTCGCGCGCCGCCGCCTCGCGGAAGAAGCGCACATTGCCGATGCCGGTCAAGGCGTCGGTCTGAGCCAGCGATTCAGCGTAGACGGCGGTGCGGTGCAGGTAGGCAACCACCTGCGACACGACCATGAACACAACGAAGCGTGAGCCGATGTTCCACAGCGGGATCAGAGGCGACGCATATTGCACGCCGGCCACGTAGTTAGCCACGAACATTGCCCCGCCGGCCAGCAGGGCGAGCGGCGCCGTCCAGCGCGTGCCCAGGATCCAGGTTGCCGGGACAATCGGCACGATGAACAGCACGGCAATGTTGAGCTCCGTGCCGGTGACGTAGTCCAGCACGCCGAGGGCGGCGATCATCGAGATGCTGAGGGACATCACCAGCCAACGCGGCCAGGTCGACATGACACCGAAGATACGACGGAGCACACTGAGGATCACTGCTCGATGCCTTTATCATGAGACGCGAATGTCGCGGCGCACGCTCCCGGACCACTATCGGTCGCTGTTCCGGGGAGCCACGGTCGCCAGCCGGTCGACCCGCAACCGGTACGACTATTCATCCATGCGGCACGCTGGCGGGCCATGACCCATTTGTAATGACGTTGTGGGGTCCAGACGGACACCCGGACGCGGGCCATCCCGCCTCCCGCGCCCGCCGGAGGCGACAGCCCGACGGCCGGCGGCCGCGTGTGACGACCGGCCCCGGGCAGCAATGTCCGGCGCGCCGGCAGCGTTTGTATTGCCGGCGGCGGGCTGATACGCTACTTCGATTGTCTTTTCGTCACCGATCGTGGCGGGCGAGCGGCCCGTCGCGCGGAGCACACACGTCTTGGCTGGACAGGCGCGGTCACTCAGGGGCGACGACTTCCAACCCGCCGCATCCATGCCCGATCAACCGGTTGACCAACGCGAGATCCGGCGGCTCGTGCTCCGCATCGCCTGGCCGTCGATCGTCGAGAACCTGCTGCAAAGCGTTCTGAGCCTGGTCACGATTCTGATGGTCGGGCGGCTCGGCGCGTCCCAGGTGGCCGCCGTCGGCGCGTCGCTGCAGATCCAGATCCTGTTCATCTCCGGCTTCTTCGCTCTCTCGATGGGCGCCACCGTCATCGTCGCGCACGCCTATGGGGCCGGGCAGCACGACAGCATCAACACCGCCGCCAAGCAGACGGCCATCGCCAGCTTCATCCTCTCGATCCTGATCGCCATCGTCGTCTTTGTATTCGCCCATCCCATGCTGGCGCTGATGGGCGCCGAATCGGACGTCATCGACCAGGGCGCGCGCTTCCAGCAGGTCTCCGCGCTCGGCTACGTCTTCATGGCCATGATGTTCACCCTCGGCGGCGCCCTGCGGGGCGTCGGAGACACCCGCACGCCCATGCTCGTGACCGCCGGCATCAATGTGCTGAACGTCGCCGTCGCCGTGCCGCTCATCTTCGGGGCCGGCTTTGTGCCTCGCATGGAGCTGGACGGCGCGGCGCTGGCGCAGAACATCTCCCGCTTCGCCGGCTTCGCGGTGCTGGCCTGGCTGCTCTATCGCGGACACCGGGGGGTCAGCCTGGCCGGGCGGCACGACTGGCGGCCCGATTTCGGCTTCCTGCGGCGGCTGGCGGACATCAGCCTGCCGGCCATGGCGGAGTCGCTGCTGCGCTCCGCCGGGCAGATCCTGTTCGTCATCATCGTCTTCATGCTCGGCACCGCCGTGGCCGCCGGGCACCAGATCGCCCAGCACGCCGTCTTCCTGTCGATGTTCCCCGGCTTCGGCTTCTCGATGGCCGCCACCGCGCTGGTCGGACAATCGCTGGGCGCGCGCAACCCGGCCCGGGCGCGGGCGGCCACCATGACCGCCACCTGGGCCTGCGTGATCTGGATGTCGGTCATGGGCGCCATCTTCTTTATCTTCGCCCAGCCGATCATGGCGCTGTCGGCCTCCGGGGAGCAGCGGCAGGAGATCATCGACTCCGGAGTCGCGGCCCTGCGCGTCATCGCCTTCGCCCAGCCGATCCAGGCCGTCGGCTTCGTGCTGGCCGGGGCCCTGCGCGGCGCCGGGGACACCCGCTTCCCGATGATCTCGACCGGCATCGCCATGTGGATCTTCCGCCTGCCGCTGGCCTACGTGTTCGCCATCACCTTCGGCCTCGGGCTGGCCGGCGTCTACATCGCCATGGGTCTGGACAATCTGATCCTGATGCTGCTCAACATCTGGCGCTGGCGACAGGGCAAATGGAAAACCAGCAGGCTGGACATCCGCACGTCCTCGCGCGGACCCGTCACCGCCAGCCCGTTGCAGGCCGAGCCTGACCCCGCCAACGCGGATGACTAACTCGTCGCGCCAGCTGGGTGATCTACTGTTGCGCCTGTGCCTGCTGATCGGCGGCCTGTTCCTCTTCGCGCTGGCGATGGCGCTCTCGCTGCAATGCAACCTGGGCGCGGCCTCCTGGACCGTGCTGCACGACGGCATCAGCCGCCAGACGCCGCTCTC
>DATKCN010000199.1:0-10065 GCA_035513175.1 Thermomicrobiales bacterium | reverse complement strand
TATAACCAGCCGACCGGCGAGTTCTACCATGTGGCCGTCGACAACGCGTTCCCCTACCGCGTCTACGGCGCACAGCAGGACAACACCACCATGTCGATCCCCAGCCGCTCCAACTACGACGCCATCATCTTCCCCGAATGGCGCGAGATCGGCGGCGGCGAGTCGGGCTACATCGCCATCCACCCCGACAACCCCGACATCGTCTTCGCCGGCTCCATGCAGGGCTACCTCACCAAGTACGACCACGCCCGTGGCCAGCTGCGCAACATCACCGTCTGGCCCGAGTCCTACATGGGCTGGGGCGCGGCCGACATGAAGTACCGCTTCCAGTGGACCTCGCCGACCATCATCTCTTCCCACGATCACAACATCCTCATCACCGGCGCCAACGTCATCTTCCGCTCCGACAACATGGGCGAAAGCTGGACCCCCATCTCCGGTGATCTCACCCGTGGCGACCCCGAGACCCTCGGCCCTTCCGGCGGTCCGATCACCAAGGACAACACCGGCGCGGAGGTCTACGGCACCGTCTTCACCATCGCCGAGTCTCCGGTGCAGGCCGGCGTCTTCTGGGCCGGCTCCGATGACGGCCTGGTGCACGTCTCCCGCGACAACGGCGAGACCTGGCAGTCCGCCACCCCCGACACCCTGCCCGACTGGGCCCTCATCTCGCTGATCGACGCCTCGCCGCACGACCCCGGCACAGCCTGGCTGGCCGCCACCCGCTACAAGATGGACGACTTCGCCCCCTACCTCTATAAGACGACCGACTACGGCCAGACCTGGGTCAAGATCACCGGCGGCATCCCCAACGACGACTTCACCCGCGTCGTTCGCGAGGACCCGCAACGCCCCGGCCTGCTCTACGCGGGCACGGAAACCGGCCTCTACATCTCCTTCAACTCGGGCGATTCCTGGGAGCGTCTCGGCGGCAATTTCCCCGTCGTTCCTATCCACGACCTGATCGTGAAGGGCGACGAGCTGGTCGTCGGCACGCATGGCCGCTCCTTCTGGATCTTCGACGACCTGACCTTGCTGCGCCAGCTGCGTGACGACGCTCTGAAGGCCCAGGCGCATCTCTTCAAGCCCAAGGACACCGTCCGCATCGGCCGCCTGGCAGGCTTCGGCCACTCCCCCATCCCCGGCAAGAACTACCACTTCGCCGGTGGCTTCATCCCGGCCTTCGAGTACGAGAAGACGGAGGAAGGCAACGCCAGAATCACGTTCATCGACGCCGGCAACATCCCGCCCGATGGCGTCATGATCCACTACACCCTGGCCGACAAGCCCAAGGGCGAGATCACCCTGGGCATCCTCAACAGCAACAACGGGATCGTCAACATCTTCACGAGCAAGGTGGAGAAGGAGGAGACCACACCGCACTCCGGCGAGACCGCAGACTTCCCGGCCGCTCTCACCGGAGGTGACGACGCCGAGGACACCAAGCCGCATATCCCCAGCAAGCCCGGCCTCAACCGCTTCGTCTGGAACATGCGAGCTGCCGACGCTAACAAGGTCAAGACCAAGGGCGGTGACCAGCCCGGCGTCACCGGTCCCAAGGTCGCTCCCGGCACATACACGGTCAACCTCACCGTCGGCGACGAGAACTACGGGGAATCGTTCGAATTGCTGGTCGATCCGCGCGTCGAAGCCTCGCAGGAAGACCTCGTCGCGCAGTACGAGCTGGGGCTGAAGGTGCGCGACAAGCTGTCGGAGATCAACGACGCGGTCAACCAGCTGCGCACGGTGCGCGAGCAGGTCGACGGCTGGGTCAAGCGCGCCAGGGGCACGGACGCGGAGTCGAAGCTGAAGGACGTCGCCAAGGGGCTGAAGGAAAAGCTCGACGCCGTCGAAGGCCAGCTGATGCAGGTCAAGGCCAAGTCGATGCAGGACACGCTCAACTACCCGGTCATGCTCAACACCAAGCTGGCCGGCCTCGGCTGGGCCATCTCCGGCGCCGATGACCGCCCGACGAAGCAGGCGTTCGACCTCTACGACGACCTGGCCGCCCGCATCGACGCCCAGATCGCCGAACTCAAGCAGATCATGGACAAGGACGTGCCCGCCTTCAACAAGGCGGTGCTGGACGCCAGCATCCCGGCGATCGTGGCGTAGAAACCCCACCCCCCAACCCCCTCCCGGGCGCGGAGAGGGGGAGATGGGGACGGCAGCCGGTCTGTCGATCCAGGCTCCCCCTTCCCTGCGAGGGAAGGGGGCCGGGGGGTGGGGTTCCTACGCCACGATCCTCCACCCACTCCCCGACAGCTTGACCGTCCGTCCGATCAACCCGCCGTACACCGTGACGTTCGAGCCGGAGACCTCGATCTGACCGCTGGGCGCGATCAGGTCGCCGGTGAAGGTTCCGCCGCCGGAGACGAGCAGTGCATCGATTTCCCGCCCTTCGGCGATGTACGCGGCCTGCTCCATCTGCGCCGGGACGAACGTGGCAAGGGACGGATGATCCGCCTTGGGGTAGATGCCCGCATAGTGGCGCAGTAACCCTGCGCCTTTATAGCCGGGGTCGTAGATCAGCGTGTTAATCGTCGCGCCCGAGCAGGCCAGCGACACGAACGTGACGGAGGTGTGCGGGTCCACGCGCTCCAGGATAGCGGCCGCCTGCGATGGCCCGGCCCAGGCCGCGCGGTGGCACTGCTCGTCCTGCCAGTGGGCGGGTATCTCGACGTGCCCCAACGGACCGTACTGTACTTCCCGGTCGGGCGCGCCTTCGCCGGAGCCATACGAGTCGCCGACGGAGATGATCAGAATGTCCTTGAGTGTGATCGTGAGCGGCGCGGACGTCCCCTCGATCGTGTCGCCCAGCAGCTCGCTTTGCTCGGAGACGTGCAGCGTGCCCGTTTACGTGTCCAGCGGCAAGTCGGTCCGCATTTCCAGGTCGTCGCAGCTCACCGACTCCCACCCGCCACGCTGCGGCAACAGGATGCGGCGGGGGCGTGCCGAATGGACGATGACGCGTGGCTCAGCCAGCTCACCGCCGGTGATGGTGTAGGTGTGCGTCACCACGCCCTCGCCGCCGCTGAACGACGGGCAGCCGTCGAAGGCCACCGTGTAGACATCCGGATGCACGTAGGCCCGAGCCACCGTCAGATCGTCGGAATCGATCAGGCTCTGCCCGGTGTGGCGCGCCAGCATGCGCCATTCAATGGTCGGGACGAACTCCTGCGCCGACGCGCTGGCCACCGGCCACAGCTGCATGCCGGAAGCGGTCGCCAGCAGAACCAGCATGAGCAGGACGGTGAGCGCGCCGGGGCGCGCTGGCGCGAGCAGTCATCAGTGAACCCTTTCCCGTTTGATCGTCAGCGACACGGCAGGCGTTGCGTGGGACTCCGAGACATCCGCGAAACTACTGATCCAGTCGAGCGCCTCGGCAGTCGAGCGCGCGAGCTGCTTGCGGCCCGACTGCACGTGCTCGATCTCGATGCGCTCATCGCGGCTGCCCAGATGCCAGCAGCGCACGACGAACGAGTGCTGGTATGACGACATCGATCCTCCTCATGCCGGTCATGACGCATATCCACTGTAGCCAGCATGACGCACGGCCGTTTCACCGGCGTTACAGAAACGGCGCTCGTGAGAGGGCAGGAGGGGTTACGTATACGTAGTGGCGCGAGATGGGGACCGAGGGGACGTAACGGGTAACGCGGTGGGGCGGAAGGCGAGGTCGCCCGCCGACCCTCGCAGGGGCCGTGGCTTGCCCGGCCCGGCGGCCCGCTGGCCGCGCATGCCTATGCAGGACCGATGCGGAATGTCGTGACGGCCTGCAATCCACCCGCCCGATCCGCGATCGACGCCACCAGCCACGGCCTCTACGAGACGCCGCCCCCGCTCTCTTCAACCCACGCGCTCAAGTCGCGACGCGACCCCAGCCCGAGCTTGCGCAGCACATTGCCGACGTGGGTTTCGGCCGTCCGCACGGTAATCCCCAGCGCTTCGGCGATCTGCTGGTTCGTCATGCCCCGCGCGGCAAGCAGCGCCACGTCGCGCTCGCGTGGGCTCAGTCGCGGCTCCGCGAGCGCAGGCGACGTGGTCAACTCAACACTCCCGGCCAGCGCCACGACATCTTCCAATGACATTCGTCGTCCGGCGTCCCAGGCGCGCTCGAACGCCTCCTGGTCCAGCCGCGAGTGAATGACGGCAACCGTCTCATCGATCTCGGCGCGCTCGACCGGGGTTGAGGCGAACCCGGCTTCCGCGCGCAATGCATCCTCCGCTCCCAGCAGCCGCGCGGCCCGCTCCGCCTGTCCCTGGCGCGCGTCGAGCGCGGCCATGTTGGCAACGACACCCAGCATCGCCTGCCGGTAGCCGAGCAGATGGAAGATGCCGAGCGCCTCCATGTAGTGGCGCAGCGCTGTCTGGTGCTGACCCTGACCGCTGGCGATGTCGCCCAGGTTCGCCAACAGGTACGCCACCCCGTGCGTCGCCTCCAGCTCTCGGAAAATAACCAGGCTCTCCTCGAAGCTCGCCGCCGCCTGGTCTAGCAGTCCCTGCGTCCGCAGCGCTTCGCCCAGGTTGTTGAGCGTGATGGCGATGCTGTGCGTGTCGCCGATCTCCCGATCGAGCGCCAGCGCCCCCTCAAGATACTGGCTGGCCTGCGGCGCGTCCCCTGCCGTGTAGTAGACCTCGCCCAGCGTCCCGAGCGTGAGCGCGATGCCGCGCCGCTCGCCGACTTGCCGGAAGAGCGCCAGCCCCTCCTGCGCCAGCTCGATCGCCCTCGGCAAATCACCTCGCACGCCCAGCAGCGCCGCGAGGTAGTTGAGCACGTGCGCCAGTTCCGATGGGTCGCCATGCTCGCGTTGCAGCACGAGGCAAGTTTCGAGATGCTGCTGCGCCAGCTCGATCTCCCCCTGCATGCGGGCCAGGTTGCCGGCCGCCTGCAACGCCCTGGCTCGCACGCCGGGATCGAAGCCGGGCTGCTGTTCGGCGATGCGTAGCGCGCCCTCCAGCCAGCGGCGGCCCTCGTTCGCGTAGCCGCGAATCCACCACATGCGCACCAGCGAGGCGGCGATGCGCAACTGTCGCTCCAGCTCGCCGGTGCGCTCGCACCAGTCCAGCGCCGCGCGCAGGTTGTCCAGCTCCAGCTCGAGCCGTTCCAACCACGCTCCCTGCTCGGCTCCCAGTAGCCCCGTTCCCGCCGCTTCCGCAAGCTGCACGCAATAGTCCGCCAGCCGTCGCTGGAGCGTGTGGGCCGCCGCGTCGCCACGGGCAGCATGCCGCTCCGCCGCGTACTGCCGGATCGTGACCAGCAGGTGGTAGCGCGCCTCGCTGCCACCAGCGCGCGCCTCCAGCAACGACTTGTCGACCAGTTGCGCCAGCAGCGTGAGCACCTCCCGCTCGGCAATCCCATCCCCGGCGCAGACAAGCTCGGCGGCCTCCAACGTCCACTCCCCGGCGAAGACACTGAGCCGCTCCAACAGCCGCTGCTCGGGATCGTCGAGCGCGTCGAAGCTCCAGTCGAGCGTGGCGCGCAGCGTCTGCTGGCGCCGCTCCGCCGTGCGACTGCCGCCGGTCAGCACCTGCAACGGGTCGCTCAACCGCCGCGCGAGCTGCTCAAGCGACAGCAACGGCACGCGGGCGGCGGCCAGCTCGATCGCCAGCGGCAGGCCGTCGAGGCGGCGGCAGATGTCGACGACGAGCGGCGCGGTCTCCGCCGTCAGTTCAAACTCCGGTTGCAGGGAACGGGCGCGGTCGACAAACAGGCGCGCTGCGTCGCTCTGGCGCGCCTGCTCCAGCGACTGCGCGCCTGCCACCGGCAACGGCAGCGCCGGGACGAGCAGCACCGCTTCGCCCGCCACGCGCAGCGGCTCGCGGCTGGTCGTCATTACGCGCAAGGCGGGGCACTCGCCCAACAGCGCCTCGGCCACCCGCGCGCTGGCCTCGATGAGATGCTCGCAGTTGTCGACGATCAGCAGCGCCTGCTTCGACCGCAGCGCCTCGACCAGCGCGGGCAGCTCCGCCTGGCTGGCGTCCAGTGTCAACCCCATGGCCCCCGCGATGGTCGAGACAATCGGCTCGGCGGAGACCAGCGGGCTGAGGTTGACGAACCAGACGCCATCAGCGAACGTGTCCAGCAACGCGTGCCCTGCCGCCGTCGCAAGCCGCGTCTTGCCGCATCCGGCCGGACCGCGCAGGGTCAGCAGCCGCGTCGTCGCGAGCTGCTCGCGGATGCGCCGTAGCTCCTCCTCGCGCCCGACGAAGCTCGTCAACGGCAGGCGGATGTTGTGCCGGGCAGCGCGGTCCGGGATGGGCGACGGGGCAGGCGGGGCGGAGACAGCTCCTGACAGAATGTCGCCGTAGACCTGCTGGGTCTCCGCCTCCGGCGGCACGTCAAGGTCGCGCTGCAACGCGTCGCGAAGGCGGCGGAACAGCCGCAATGCGCGATGGCGCTGGCCGGAGGCTGTGTAAGCGCGCATCAGGCGCCGGGCCGCCGCCTCGTCCGTCGGATCGGCGGCAAGCACTGACTCCAGCGCGTCGATCGCCCCGGCGGCGTCGCCTGCTCCCTCCAGCGCGCCCGCCAGCGCGCTCAGCAGCGACAGATGCAGCCCCCGCAGCCGCTCCCGGAGAGCGGACGCCCAGTCCTCGTAACGG
The DNA here is from genome assembly GCA_035513175.1 of Thermomicrobiales bacterium. Lineage (GTDB taxonomy): Bacteria > Chloroflexota > Chloroflexia > Thermomicrobiales > CFX8 > DATKCN01. The sequence goes on along the minus strand of DATKCN010000199.1, from coordinate 3,462 downwards.
TCCTCAGGCAACAGCTCGCCGGTGTAGAGGTCGAGCGCGGCGCGCAGGTCCGCGACCGACCCGGAGCGCAACGCGGCGCCCGCCGCGTGCTCGAACGCGTCAGCGTCGACCCACGCGCGCCCGACCCGCTGCAGCACGATCTCGTCGTCGATCGCCTGCGCGAATGGGGACTCACGTCCCTCGCCCGCCCGCAATGCCTGCCGGACCGCGTGCAATGTCACCCGCAGGTTAGCGGCGGCGGTGTCCGGGTCCTGCTCCGGCCAGAGCTGCTCGATGATTTCCTCGCGGTGCAGCCGCTGACGTGGCGAGAGCGCCAGCAGCTTGAGCAGACCGCGCGCCCGGCGCCGTCCCCAGACTGACTGCGGCAGCAGCGCATCGCCAATCGCCACCCGGAACTCGCCAAGCAGGTAGATGCGCAGACCGTGTTGATCCAGATCAGGCTCGCCGTGCGAGCCGGAAGGGGCGGCATCGGGAGGGAGGTCGTGCGCGCGCGTCATCGCTCAGCGCCCCATGTGTGGCCGGTTCCCAACGTACACCGCGCCAGGCATGCGCGGGCCGTATGCCACCAGCCCACTGCCGGATGATACTACGGCGCCCGCGGCCAGCCTTCCGCTTCCCTTCAAACGCTGTCCTCACCGGCATCCCCTTGAGCTCCCGGAACGCCATCCGTGCTCGCCACTCCGGCCGCCCTCTGTCAGGGCACGCGTCCTCCCGGCACGAGGCGCCTGTTGAGCGAGGGTCGTTCGCACCGCCAGATCTCCGAGCGCCTGTTCCTCAACGAGAACACGGTCAAGGGCTACGTGCAGGAAATCCTGCGCCGCCTCGAAGCCCGCAACCGCCTCGAAGCCGTCATGATCGCCAGCCGCCAGGGGTGGCTGTAGCACGACTCCTCACCGGATGCTTCACCGCTTGGGCGATCTGATACGAACTTGTCACTCTCACCCCCGATTCCTGACGCCGTTGTCGTGGTCGCGGCGTACCCTGAAGTGTGCTTGATGCTCGATAGCGCGAGCAGGCACACACGGCAAAGGAGTCGATTCATGGATAACGGTACTGGCGTCGATCGCATGGCGATCATTCTCTTTTCCGGGACTGTCGACAAGCTCATGGCAGCCTCGATCCTTACCTCTGGTGGCGTCGCCATGGGCATGGAGGTCGAGCTCTTCCTGACTAACTGGGGACTGCAAGCCTTCCGCAAGGACGCCTGGAAGACCAACGCGAAGATCAGCGCCGAGTACGCCGAGTTCGCGCCGGCCATGATGGCGGCCATGCAGGAGAAGAACGTCCCTTCCTGGATGGACAACATCCTGCAGGCGAAGGAGCTTGGCGAGGTGCGCGTCAACGCCTGTGGCATGACGATGGAGCTCTTCGGCATGCAGAAGTGTGACCTCGAGGACATCGTCGATGATGTCGTCGGTGTCGCCGGGTTCGTCGGCGATGCGCAGGACGCTAAGATCACGCTCTTCATCTAATGAGGACTGACGAACGATTGAGGAGACAGCCATGGATGACATAGAGATCACAAAGGAAGTCGACGCCCGCGGCAGCTTCTGCCCCGGCCCGCTAATGGAGATGATGCGCGCCGTGAAATCCGCTCCCGTCGGCAGCGCCATCGCCGTGCTCTCGTCCGACCCCGGCTCGAACAAAGACATCCCGATCTGGGTCGCCAAGGCCCGGCATGAGTTCCTCGGCGCGTTCCCGGAGGACGACTACACCCGCTTCATCATGCGCAAAGCGCACTAAGGAGCCCGGCCATGTCGGCTCACATCGTGGTGCTTGGCGGCGGAGTGGGGGGCACGCTCACCGCCAACCTGCTGGCCAGGCACATCCCCGCCAGCGCGGCGCAGATAACCGTCGCTGACCGGACCGGTAAGCACGTCTATCAACCCGGCTGGCTCTACATCCCCTTTGGCAAAGAGAAGCAGCGGAACCTGATCAGGTCCGAGCGGCAGCTGCTCAATCGACGGGTCGCGCTCTCCATCGACCAGTATCGCCATATCGACACCGAGCGCCGCCTGATTCATGCCGAGAACGGCGCGGCGCTGCATTACGATTACCTGGTCATCGCGACCGGATCGCGCAACGATGAGGCGGAGATACCCGGCCTCGCCGAGGGTGGACATCATTTCTACTCCGCCGAAGCCGCGCTGAAGCTCGGCAAGGCGCTGGAGTCATTCGACTCCGGCCGCATCATCGTCGGTGTCGGCGGCATCCCGCACCGCTGCCCCCCAGCGCCGCTGGAGTTCCTGCTGTTGCTCGACAGCGAGCTACGCAAGCAGGACAAGCGCGAACGCGTCGAATTGTTCTACACCTACCCGATTGGCCGCGTCTTCACCATCGAGACCGTCTCCGACTTCGTGACCCCGATTCTTGAAGAGCGGGGCATCGGTTACGAGACCTTCTTCAACCTGGAGGAGGTCGATCCCGTCAAGCGCACCATCTCTTCCATGGAAGGCTCGACGCTCGACTATGACCTGCTGGTGATGGTTCCTCCGCATCTCGGCGCTCCGATCGTCTCGGAATCCGGGCTCGGTGACGAACAGGGCTGGATTCCTACCGACCGCCACACCCTGGCCATGAAGGGCCACAACGGCGACGAACGCGTCTACGTCATTGGCGACGCCACCGACCTGCCCGTCTCGAAGAGCGGCTCGGCTGCCCACTTCCAGGCCAAGGTCGTGGCCGAGCGTATCGCTGCCGGGATCGGTGGAAAATCGCCGGACGATAGCACCTACAACGGACACGTGATGTGCTTCCTGGAAACCGGCAACGAGCAGGCCACGACCATGAACTTCGACTACGACCACCCGCCGGAGCCGCCACGCCCCAGCCGCATCTATCACTACGAGAAGATGATCTTCAACAAGGCCTACTGGCACATCGTCCCGCGCGGCCTGGTCTGAACAGAAACGACGTCGGACGCTCTTCCCGACACTCGGGTGAGCGTTCGATTCGCAGTTATGGGAACAGTTCTTCCTGCGCCGCCAGCCCGTTGTAAAATCAACAGTCGTCGCATCGCGCTACAGGGGAGAGCATGAGCGCACGAGAAGAACTACACCTCCTGATCGACCATCTTCCAGTGGACGAGCTTGAAGATGTGCTCGACTACGTGCAATGGCTCGCGTCGGACCACGATACCCTGACTGACGAAGAACTCGAAGCATCCCGTCTCGGTGAAGAACAGATCGCGCAGGGGCAGTTCGTTCGCCTGTCAGACGTACGGCGACGACTGGCACAGTGACCTACGACGTTCGGATCTCGGATCGAGCCTTCTCTTATCTCGAACGCCTCGATCGATCGACGCAACACCGCATCCTCGATCGCCTCGAACAGATCGCGTCCGATCCATTCGGCTACTACACCAAGCCGCTGAGCAACGCGCGTGGAATGCGGTCGTCACGTGTTGGCAACTGGCGCATCGTCTTCTCAGTCAACGACACCGAACGAATCGTTGATGTCAGC
>DATKCN010000198.1:0-5115 GCA_035513175.1 Thermomicrobiales bacterium | reverse complement strand
CACAAAGCATGCGCTTTGTGTGGGTCAGGCGACCGACCGCGTCATCGAAACGCAGCTTCCGCCACTCTTCACGCAGCTCGTCGATGGCCTCCTCGATCTGATCGTCACTCATGCCGCGAATTTCTACCGGTTTCATGGATTACGCCTCCACCTCGACGTGTGACTCTTCGATGGCGGCGACGCCGATCTGGTCGCGCTTGACGATACGACACTTGACCGGGAGCTTATGGCCGGCGCGACGTAGCGCCTCCACGGCGACCTCTTCGCGCACGCCGGCCAACTCAAACATGATGCGTCCCGGGCGAACGACCGCGACCCAATACTCCGGGTTGCCCTTGCCCGAACCCATGCGCGTTTCCGCGGGCTTCTGCGTGACCGGCTTGTCCGGGAAGATACGGATCCAGACTTTTCCGCCACGGCGCACGTAGTTGGTGATCGACCGCCGGGCCGCTTCGATCTGGCGGCTATCGATCCATGCCGGCTCCAACGACTGCAGACCATACTCGCCAAACGCGACGTAGTTTCCGCGAAGCGCCTCGCCCTTCATCCGGCCTCGAAACACTTTGCGATGTTTGGTGCGCCTTGGCATCAACATAGTCGTCGTCTCCTCTTGTGCGCCTTCTCGCGCTAGTCAGCGGCAGCGACTTCAGCCTCTGGCTGAATTCGCGCTTTGCGTTCGGGAAGCACATCACCCTTGTAAACCCACACCTTGACGCCGATCTGACCGTACGTCGTCGTGGCGTGCACGACTCCGTAGTCGATGTTGGCGCGCAGCGTATGCAGCGGCACCCGGCCATCCATCTCGGTGACAGTGCGGGACATCTCAGCGCCGCCCAGGCGACCGCCCAGGCGAATCTTGACGCCTTTTGCGCCACGCCGCATGGCTTGACCGACGGCGTGCTTCATCGCGCGACGGTAGGAAACGCGGCGGCTGAGCTGCTCGGCGATCGATTCGGCGACCAGGCGGGCGTCCAGCTCAGGCACCTTGATCTCCTCGATCTTGAGGTGCACCTTCTTGCCAACCTTGCCCTCCAGCATCTGGCGCAGGCGCTCGACGTTCGCGCCCTGCTTGCCGATCACGATGCCGGGCTTCGAGGTGAAAATCGACACCTCGATGCGGTTCGCGGCGCGCTCGATCTCAACGCGTGAGATGCCGGCGCGTGTCAGCTGTTCGCTGATGAGCTTCCTGATGTACAGATCCTCGTGCAGTTGCTCGGTGTAGTTGCGTTCGGCGTACCATTTCGACTCCCAGTCGTGAACTCCACCGAGCCGAAACCCTATTGGATTGACTTTTCGTCCCAAGCTAGTCCTCCTTCTGGGCGATGATGACCGTCAGATTGCTCGTGCGCTTCAAGCGCTGGTTGACACGTCCACGAGCGCGAGGCCGCCATCGCTTGTACGTGGGGCCGTCGTCAGCGTAGATGGTCTTGACGTACAGACCCTCTGGGTCGAGATCGTGGTTGTTTTCCGCTGACGCCTGAGCCGACTTGATCGTCTTGGCGATGTCGACCGCGGCCTTGTTCGGCGTGAACTTCAGGATGCCTAGCGCCTCGCTGACATCGCGGCCACGCACGAGGTCGACTACCAGGCGCATCTTGCGCGGCGACACTCGAACCCGCATGGCCCTCGCGGTGATTTCCACTGTGGCGGTCCTCTCTACCCCTGCCCCACGACCGGCTAACGCCTGCGTGAGGAGCGGTCCGCGTCTTTGCCATGGCCGCGGAACGTCCGCGTCGGCGCAAATTCACCGAGCTTGTGGCCGACCATGTTCTCGGTCACGAACACCGGCACGTGACGCCGGCCGTCGTGCACCGCGATAGTGTGACCGACCATGGTCGGGAATATCGTCGAATCCCGCGACCAGGTGCGAATTACCCGTCGATCGCTGGACGTGTTCAGCCGGTCGACCTTTTCCCGTAGCTTTTCGTCAATGAATGGTCCCTTTTTCGACGATCTTCCCACGTGCTCTGCGCTGCCTCCCTGTGACCGCGACCGCTACCGCGGTCCTAGCGGCCCTGTCCACGACGTCGAACGATGAACTGGTTTGTGCGCTTGTTCTTCCGCGTGCGATAGCCCTGCGCGGGCTTGCCCCACGGCGTCTTGGGCTGGCCGCCAATAGGAGCCTTACCCTCGCCGCCACCGTGCGGGTGGTCGCGGGGATTCATGACTGAGCCGCGGACGGTTGGGCGCTTGCCCATCAGCCGGTTGCGACCCGCCTTTCCGATCTGAACGTTCTCGTGATCGACATTGCCGACCTGCCCCAATGTCGCCATACAGTTGAGGTGGAACATGCGCACCTCGCCGGACGGCATGCGCACCTGCGCGTAATCGTCCTGCTTCGCCATCAGCTGCGCCGACGCGCCGGCCGAACGCACCATCTGACCGCCCCTGCCAATGTACAGCTCGATGTTGTGAATCTGCGTTCCGAGCGGAATGTCTCGCAACGGCAGGGCGTTTCCGACGCGAATCGGCGAGCCCGCTCCGGACTGGACCATGTCGCCAACCTTCAGTCCGAGCGGGGCCAGAATATATCGCTTCTCGCCGTCGACATAGTGCAGCAGCGCGATGCGGGCCGAGCGATTCGGGTCGTACTCAATCGTCGCGACCTTAGCGGGCACGCCGGGCTTGTTGCGCTTGAAGTCGACCTTGCGGTAGAAGCGCTTCTGCCGCCCCCCCTGATGGCGCACGCTGATGCGCCCCTGATCGTTGCGGCCGGAATGCTTCGGCAGGATTTCGAGGAGGCTCTTCTCAGGCTTCGTCTCAGTGATCTCCTCGAACGTCGAGACCGTCATGCCTCGCCGTCCGGCCGATGTTGGCTTATACCTTCGAATCGGCATCTACTTACTCCCTCGAAACCCTAGATGTCACCGAAGATGTCGATCGTGTGCCCCGGCTCGAGCGTCACGATCGCCTTCTTGTAGCCACCCTTGCTGCCAAAGACGTTCATCGTTCGCATGCGCATGACGCGCTTGCGCTTCGGCTTGACGTTCATAACGTTAACGGCTCGGACCTTGACTTCGAAGATTCGCTCGACCGCTTCCTTGATCTGAATCTTGTTCGCGGTGGGCGCAACCTCGAAGGTGTACTGTCCCAGCGGTGTCAGATTCGTGTTCTTTTCGGTAATGACCGGCTTGCGGAGGATGTCGGCGTAGTGCAGTGTCATTGCGTCTCCTTACTTCGCCGACCACAGGCCGTGGATGGCGTTTACAGCCTCGGTCGTAAGCAGGAGCCGCTCGTGCTTCAGCAAATCGTGCACGTTGACATATCCCGCGCGAATAACCTTGACGTTCTCGAGATTTCCGGCGGCGCGGTACGCGATGCTCTGCTCACCCTCCGGTCCGATGACGATCAGCGTCGAACGCTGCGACGCTGGAAGCTCGGCCAGGAGCGCCATCATTGCCTTGGTCTTCGGCTCCAGCTCGCTCAGGCCCTTGATGACGATAACCTCGTCCGCCTGGGCCTTTGCCGACAGGACGGAACGGATCGCCAGGCGACGCATCTTCTTCGGCATGTCCTGCTTGTATGAACGCTGATGCGGCCCGAACACGACGCCGCCGCCGCGCCACTGAGGCGAGCGGGTGGAACCCTGCCGGGCGCGTCCCGTGCCTTTCTGGCGCCACGGCTTGCGGCCGCCGCCGCGCACCTGCGCGCGGGTCTTCGTCTCGTGGGTTCCGAGGCGCGCATTGGCCTGCTGCCGGAGCAATGCCTGATGCATCACCGCGACGTGCGGCTCGATCCCGAAGATCGAGTCATCGAGCTCGACATCGCCTACGGCCGCCGCTTTTGTGTCGTACACCTTGACCTGCATCGTTCTCTCCCGTTTACCCGCTCTTCAGCGAGCGATCAGCGCTTCGCCTGACGCGACTTGACGCTGGTGCGAACGATCAGCAGGCCGTTCTTGACGCCAGGCACGGCGCCCCGCACGAGCAGCAGACTCTTCTCCGGATCCACGCTGACGACCTCAAGCCCTTGCACCGTGTTGCGTTCGTTTCCCATCCGGCCGGCCATCTTCATATTCTTGAAAACACGGCCCGGCGTGGCGCTCGAACCGATCGAGCCGGGCGCGCGGTGTCGATCCGACTGACCGTGCGTTTTCGGTCCGCCCGCGAATCCATGCCGCTTGACGACGCCGGCAAAGCCCTTGCCCTTCGTCGTGCCTGTCACGTCGACCCTCACGCCCGGCTCGAAGATAGAACAGTCGATAACCTGTCCAACCTCGTAGCCGGAGATGTCGTCTGCCTTCATCTCGCGCAGATACCTGGAGCTGGAACCCGCCTTCCGGCGCTGGCCTCGCTCCGGGCTGTTCAGCCGCTTCGACTCGCCGAATCCAAGCTGAACCGCCTCGTAGCCATCCCGCTCGGATGTCCTGAGGTCGGTAACCACGCACGGCCCGACCTTCAGGACGGTCACTGGGATGACCCGCCCAGTGTCATCGAAGATCTGGGTCATGCCCAGCTTCGTCCCCAACAGTCCATGAATCATTGGCTCTCCCCTGTTCCCAGAGCGCGGCGGAAGACATCCGTGCCCGCCACCGCATGCAGAGCGTGACACTCTACCTGGCGACCCGTTGCGCTCAGCACCGGCATCAACTCACTCGCTCAAAGCTTGATCTCGATGTCGACCCCGGCCGGCAGGTTCAGGCGCATCAGCGCCCGAATCGTGGCATGGCTGGGTTCGAGCACGTCGATCAGTCGCTTGTGCGTTCGGATCTCAAAGTGCTCCTGCGAGTCCTTGTCAACGAACGGTGAGCGCATCACCGTGAACTTCTCGATGCGCGTCGGCAACGGAACCGGTCCTGCCACCTTGGCGCCGGTGCTCTCGGCCGTTTCGACGATGTTGGTCGCCGACTGATCGAGAATCTTGTGGTCGTACGCCTTCAGGCGGATTCTGATTTTCTGCGTCGGTCGCCGCGTTGCCATGCTTGTTGATTACTCCTAGGCCGTGATGCTGGTGACGACGCCGGCGCCGACGGTCCGGCCACCTTCACGGATCGCAAAGCGCAGCCCCTCTTCGATCGCCACCGGCACGATCAGCTCCACCTGCATCTGGATGTTGTCCCCAGGCATCACCATCTCCACCCCTTCCGGCAACTCGATCGCCCCCGTCACGTCCGTC
>DATKCN010000197.1:0-4511 GCA_035513175.1 Thermomicrobiales bacterium | reverse complement strand
CGAGGCGATGCGGAAGAGATGCGAGGTCGTCAAGGGTTCGCCGGCGTCGAGATTCGAGACGCCGTAGGCCTTGCTGAACTGCAGCGTGCCATCAAACCAGACCGCCACCTGGGCGCCGGGCGCGCGGAGCTTCCAGACGCGGTAGTCGAGCCACGAATCGACATAAGCAAGCGCCTCGCGCAAGACATCGACCGCCGAGGCAGGGGAACTGGACACAGACTCACTCCATCACGGGCTGCGTGCGAAAGCACTCGATCGCGTTCGCCAGCACGAGCGAACGTCATGCGGCGCAGACTAGCGGAGCAGACGCGACGGCGCAATGGGTTGGATCGCCTGCAACCTGAGCTATCGAGCCATCGTATGGCGCGCCGGTCCGTCACGCCAGCGCGGCCGACGCCGCTTGCGTGTCAGCGCCTGCCGATCCTCGGCCCAGCGGGCCGTGTAGGGAAAGGTCTAGCCGCCGGCGTCGATGCCATAGTGCGAGAGAGCGACGCAGGCACTGCTCACGGCCACCGTCTCAGCGCCCGGACGGATGGGCCCGCCTACGATCTGAAGCCGCTAAACCGTACGGGGGTAGTGCGAGGCCTGAACCTCTCGCACAATCCGTTTGCGGATAATTACTCTTGTACGCAATACCATCCAGTCCGCCATAACTCTCCGGTGGACATAATAGCACCGGTTTCGCAATCGTTGCTGACCCTCAGCTTGCGAAAGTCCGTCGCACGCTGCGTACGTACGCGGTATCACGCGCGCGATAGCCGCCACATGCGCCTGTCGTGGCGCCGCGCCTGCGGGTAGTGAGACAGGGTGAATTCGCGCCCGTACGGCTCAGAAAGGACATATGTCTCATGAGCACGACGATGTGGAACCCGACGCGACACGAGGACTACGACAGGCTCAAGGGCTTCGAGGTCTTCACCAGCGACAACGAGAAGCTGGGCAAGATTGCCGAAGTCTGTCACCCGGCAATGGACATGCCCGCCGCGCGCGGCAACCATTACTTCCGGGTCGACCCAGGCGCGCTGAAGAAGCTGTTCACCGACGCCGATGAGGTTTTCGTGCCGGAGCGGCTGGTCAGCATGATTGAGCCGGACGATGACAAGGTCATCCTGGAGGTGCCGAAAGCGCGTATTCAGCAGACTGACTGGAGCCGACCGCGCGACTACGAAACGTTCCGTCGCTTCTAGCTCAAGCGACAACTGATCGGACTTCAGAGCGGGGCTGGGGATTCGTCCCCGGCCCCGCCGCTCGCGCGCCCCGCGGCGCTGCTATCATCCAGGCGAACACGCCCGTAGCGCGCGGAGGCCACACGTTACGTCAAGTCCTTTCGGCAGCGATATGAACTCCTCTGCGACGCGCAGCACATGGACCACCGTCAACGGCCTGCGTGTCCACGCCCGCGTGGCCGGCGCCGTGGGCGCTCAGCCTGTCGTCCTCGTGCATGGCCTCGGCGTCTCGAGCCGCTACTTCGTTCCCACCCAGACGCGACTCGCGCAACGCTTCCGCGTCTACGCCGTGGACTTGCCCGGATTCGGCAAGAGCGAGTCACCAGCCAGACCGCTGGACATCCCCGGACTCGCGAGCGCCCTGGCGGGCTGGATGCAGGCTAACGGCCTCACGCGCGCGGCCTTCGTCGGGAACTCGATGGGCTGTCAGGTGATCGCCTGCCTCGCCATGTGCCGGCCGGAGCTGGTCGAGCGCGCCGTGCTCAGCGCCCCGACGATGGACCCGCACGCCCGCGGCGCCGTGCGGCAACTGCTGCGCCTGCTCGTCGCCGCCCCGCGCGAACGACCGGTTCTGTTGCTGCTCGTGGCCTGCGATTACGTAAAGTCCGGTGTCATCCGCACGGCAATCACGTTTCGCCACGCCCTGAGCGACCGCATTGAGACGAGGCTGCCCCACCTGCCGATGCCGGTCATGGTCGTGCGTGGCGCCCGTGATCCGATCGTCTCGCAGCGCTGGGTCGAAGAAGCAGCAGCGCTGCTGCCGGACGGCCGCCTGCGCGTGCTGAGCGGCTCCGCGCACGCCGCCCACTTCAGCACGCCCGCCGCGTTCACCGGCGCCATCGGGCCGTTCCTGCTGGATTGCGACGCGGGATGCGGGACGCGGGACGCGGCGACGAGCAACGCCAGCGCCAGCCCCGAAACGGTCGTCGCGCGTTCCCTTCCCTGAAGCCCCTGCTCCCTGATCCCTACTCCCTCAGCGACGCCACCGTCGCCGCCAGCCCGGCCTGCAATTCGGTTTTTGGGCGCCACCCCAGCCCATTGGCTGATTTCGTTATGTCCAGAAAGATGCGGAATGTCTCCCCCGGCTTGGCCGGTGCGTACTCCGCCTCGCGCCCGTAGCCGGTGGCGTCTTTCAGCAGCCGGAAGATCTCGTTGACCGTCGTGCCCATGCCGGCCCCGATGTTGAAGGCTTCCGAGTCGCCCTTGTCCAGCGCCGCTACGTTGGCCTCGACCACGTCGCCGACGTAGACGAAGTCGCGCTCCTGCTCCCCCGTGCCGTAGATCGTCGTCGACTCCCCGGCCAGCATGCGGGCCGTGAAGATGGCGATCACGCCCGCCTCGCCGAACGGGTCCTGCCGGGGACCGTAGACGTTGCCGTAGCGCAGCACCGTGTAGTTGAGCCCGTGCACCCGCTGGTAGATGTCCAGATAATGTTCCGGCGCGTGCTTCGAGGCGCCGTACGGAGAATCGGGGCGGATCGGGTTGTCCTCCGCGCACGGCAGGCTGACCGGCTCGCCATAGATCGCGCCGCCACTGGAGATGTAGATCACCTTGCCCACGTGCGCGCGTTTCGCCGCGTCGATCAGGTTCAGCGACGCCAGCACGTTCCGGCGGCAGTCGTTCAGCGGGTCGTCGACCGAAATCCGCACGCTCGTCTGCGCCGCGTGGTGGTTGATGACGTCCGGACGCTCCTCCCTCACCAGCTCCACGAACGCGCTCGAGCCGACGTCCAGCTGGTGCAGCGCCGCCCGCTCGTTGACGTTGCCCTTCGTGCCGGTCGACAGGTCGTCGACCACCAGCACCTCGTGTCCCATTTCGACGTAACGGTCGACGACGTGCGACGCGATGAACCCGGCCCCGCCGGTGACGAGAATCTTCATGCAGTCATTGCCTCTCTCATGGTGAGCGTTCATTGCGGCAACGATAGCAGCCGCGCGGCGCACGTGGTCTCCCCATGAGGTCCGGTCTATCCGTCCACGGCCCGCGTGGACAGACGTGGTCCTCCCCTGCCTGTCGCCACTACTCCCCCAGTCAATCCAATCCCCAATCTCCCCCTCAAGCGCTGCCGCACTCCGCGCCGGGGAGGAGGCAGGGGGGCGGGTCCCCGCGTACGAACGCCCTTTCTACCCAGCCGCGCGTCACGCGGCTCACAGGCACGCATGCTCATACCCTGCTATACTCAATGCATGAGTAATGCGTTGACTGACCAGCTTAACCGCCCGCTGCGGGACCTGCGCATCTCGGTCACCGACCGCTGCAATTTCCGGTGCGTCTACTGCATGCCGAAGGAGATCTTCGGAGCCGGCTATCCCTTCCTGCCGACGGCGGACCAGCTCACCTTCGAGGAGATCGCCCGCCTCGCGCGCGCCTTCGTCGCCAACGGCGTCGAGAAGCTGCGCCTCACCGGAGGCGAGCCGCTGGTGAGGCGCAACGTCGAGCAGCTCGTTGGCATGCTGGCCGAAATCGACGGCGTCGACGACATCGCCATGACGACCAACGGCTCGCTGCTTTCATTGAAGAAGGCGCAGGCGCTGAAGGACGCCGGGCTGGAGCGCATCACGATCAGCCTCGATTCGCTGGACGAGAAAGTCTTCCAGTCGATGAACGATGTCGGCTTCCCGGTATCGAAGGTGTTGCAGGCGGTCGACAACGCGCAGTCCGCCGGCCTCGCGCCGGTCAAGATCGACATGGTCGTCAAGCGTGGCCACAACGATCAGAGCATCCCGGCCATGGCCGAGCACTTTCGCGGGACCGGCATCATCCTGCGCTTCATCGAGTTCATGGATGTTGGCTCGACCAACGGCTGGCGCATGCAGGATGTCGTTTCGGCGCAGGAGATCGTCGACATGCTCGGCGCCAATTGGCCGATCGAGCCGATCGAGCCGAACTACCGGGGCGAGGTCGCCACCCGCTGGCGCTACCTGGACGGTCAGGGTGAAATTGGCATCATCGCCTCAGTGACGATGCCCTTCTGCGGCGACTGCACCCGCGCACGTCTCTCGGCCGACGGCCAGCTCTACACCTGCCTGTTCGGCGTCAAGGGTCACGACTTCCGCGAACTGCTGCGGCGCGGCGCCAGCGACGATGACATCTCCGCCGCCATCGCCCGCGTGTGGGGCACCCGCGTCGACCGCTACTCGGAGATCCGCTCGGCAAACACCATCCACCTCAAGAAAGTCGAGATGTCCCGCATCGGCGGCTAGCGGCGTGGCTGTCGTTCTGAGGCGCTAGTACCTTAACTCGACGCGAACAGGGCGATTCTTCCTGTCCCATCTGGAGACATGC
>DATKCN010000196.1:0-3978 GCA_035513175.1 Thermomicrobiales bacterium | reverse complement strand
GCCTGGGTCATTGCTGTTCCTTCCGGTCGTGAAATCGATATGCGTTGGGTCGTAACGTGTAACGTGTAACGCGGGAACGGGGCGGCTCTGCAAACCCGCGTTACGCGTTACGACCGTCCCGCCTACACCGGCGCCTCTATCCCCCTCTGCCGCCCAAGGTTCCGCAAATCCTCGATCACCTCCGGGTGCAGCGGGATGCCGCGCTCGCTGCGGTCGGCTTTGGCGATGGCTTCCGGGTCGCCGGGGACGTAGACGCGCGCGTGCCCTGCTTTCGGCTCCATGCCGCGCAGGTCGGCCAGCATTTCGTCGGTGCTGGCGGCGTACTCGTTGAACGGGCGGAACGCGTCGATGTCGATGGCGATGAAGGCGTGGCTGGCGCCGGATGGGCGCGGCTGCTCGGCGCGCGAATAGACGACATCCCGGCTCCACGGCGAGCCCGAGAGCTGGGAGCAGAGCATCTCGACCATCAGTGACAGGCCGTAGCCCTTCTGGCCGCCGGTGACGCGCTCGCCGCCCAGCGGGGTCAGCGCCACCGCCTTGTGCGGGTCCGTGACCGGTTCCCCATCGGCGTCGAGCGCCCAGCCGGCCGGAATCTCGACGCCCATGCGGCGCGCGATCTCGATCTTGCCCATCGCGACGGTCGTCGTGGCGGCGTCGAGCACGAACGGGTCCTGCTCCCCGGCCGGGAAGGCGGCGGCGATCGGCGCGGTCGAGAGCCTGGCCTGCCTGCCGAAGGTCGGGACCAGCAGCGGCGTGGCGGTCGTCATCGCGATGCCGGCCATGCCGGGATGCTTCAACGCCATCGTGGCGTAGTAGCCGGCGATGCCGAAGTGATCCGAGTTCCCGACCGACGCCAGGCAGACCCCCGCCGCCTTCGCCTTCTCGATGCAGCGCTCCATCGCGCGGTAGGCCATCACCAGCCCGAGACCGTGCTGCGCGTCGAAGGTGATAGCCGCCTGCGTCTCGCGCACGACCTGCAGCTCGGCGCTGGCGTTGATCGCGCCGTTGTCCAGCCGCGCCACGTAGGCGCGCGCCAGCCGCGGCACGCCGTGTGAGTCGATGCCGCGCAGGTCCGACTCGACCAGCACGTCGGCGGCGATGGCCGCGTCCGCCGGCTTGAGCTTGCACGACACGAAGATCCTGGTCACCCAGTCCCGCAGCGTGTCCGCGTTCACGCGCGGGAACCCCGCATCCCCCTCAGGCACCTGGTCCGTCCTCCCCACCCCAGCCAATCGTCACCCTCGTCGCCTCACAAGGCGTCGGGCGCGGAACCCGCCCCCTCTTCGTGTCATCGTGAGTGGTTGACCACAGGGGACTTGTCATGGAACTCGCACCCTGACTGTCATCCTGAGCGGAGTGCAGCCCTTCGGCTTCGCTCAGAACAGGCTCCGCGGAACGCAGTCGAAGGACCTGCTCCGCTGCCGACAACGTGGCGTCGAGTAGGTCCTTCGACTCCACTTCGTTGCGCTCAGGATGACAGATCACAGGGGCGCGCACGATGACAAGATCACTGTGGACGACCACTCAGAATGACATGCATGGGAACTCGCGCCGCTCACGCCCCAACCGGCGCGATTTCCCGCAGGCGGGCGCGCACCGGCCCGGCGTTGATGTCGTGCTCCTCGCGGGCGGTGCGCAGCTCGACCGGCCCGCAGAGCAGGTCGATGGCGGTCAGCGCCAGCGTGCGCGCCCCGTGCAGGATCGCCTCGTGGCCGGCCGGCGTAATTGTGCTGTCCGCCACTTCGCGCGAGTGCCAGCCGCACTCCTCGCCGCAGATGCGCACGATGGCCTGCGCCGCCGGGACGACGTGGCTGACGTTGCCGAAATCGGTCGAACCGGCGCCCTCCTGCACCCGCTCATTGAGCGCGAGTCCCAGCTCGGTCATGTTGCGCTCGATCAGGCTTGCCACGCGCTGGTTCGGGATCATGTTCTGGTACGGTTTGATGTACTGCCGCCACTCCAGCCGCGCGCCCGCCGCCAGCGCCCCCGCCTCGGCGCAGCGCACCACCTTGTCGACCACCTCGCGGGCGTAGACCGGGTCCGCCGAACGCACCCGAAAGCGGGCGGCAGTGTAGGGCGGGATGACGTTCGGCGCGCCGCCGCCATGCGTGATGACGCCATGCACCCGCACGTCCGGCTTGAGATGCTGGCGCAGCGCGCTGATGCCGTTGAAGGTCTGGATGACGGCGTCCAGCGCGTTGATGCCGTCGTGCGGCGCCCCGGCGGCGTGGGCCGGCTTGCCGATGAACTCGAACTCCAGCCCGTAGGCGACCAGGCTCGATTCCAGCGGCACGTAATTCTCGGTGCCCGGATGGATCATGATGGCGGCGTCGACGTCCTCGAAGTAGCCGTGCTCGATCAGCGGGATCTTGCCGCCCGCGTCCGGCACCGCCGACTCCTCGGCCGGACAGCCCAGCACGATCGTCGCGCCCGGCAGCTCCTGCATCAGCGAGCCGACCGCGATCCCGGCCCCGATGGCGGCCGTTGCGATGATATTGTGCCCACAACCGTGCCCGACCTCCGGCAGCGCGTCGTACTCGGCCAGGATCGCCACGACCGGCTCGCCCACCCGACCGGGGAAGGTCGCCCGGAAGGCGGTCTCCATGCCCGCGATCTGCCGCTCGACGCTGGCGCCGTGCCGCTCCAGCGCCGCCGTCAACCGGGCGACGGCCCCGCGCTCCTGGTGGCCCAGCTCCGGGTTGCGGTACATCCAGTCGCTGATCTCGAACAGCTCCGGCGCGATGGCGTCGACCTTCGCGACCGCCGCCGCCTTCCACGCCGCGATCTGGTCGCTCGCCGGCTGGCCGTCCGTCATGCGCCGCTCCTGTTCCGGTTCACGCCTGCCGATCCTGCCACGCGAGCGACGATAGCCCAGCCGGGCCGATTACGCAATCGTGGGCTTGCCGGGCGATGATCGATACACTGTCGGACGGACGCTCGGGGAGACAGGGGAGGAACGCGTGGGGGTGAACGACAGCGGCTGGTACGAGGTGGAGCGGGTCGCCGAGGGCGTGACCGTGATCGGTGAGCCATTGCACACCGAGGCGGTGAAGTCGTACCTCGTCGAGGGCGAGCGCGACGTGGCCGTCATCGACACCGGGCTCGGCGTCGGCGACTTTGGCGCCATGGTCGCCGAACTGTCCGAGCGCGATCCGATAGTGCTGCAGACGCACGCGCACTGGGACCACTTCGGCGGTAGCCACGCCTTCAAGCGCGTGCTGGTGCATCCCAGCGAGGCCTACGCGCTGCGCCGTGGCTTTCCGAACGCCATGTACCGCCCGCTGTTTACTCCGAAGCGCCTGGCGCACCCCTCGCTGCCGCCCGGCTTCGACCTCGACACCGCCGCGATCCCGCCCTGCGAGCCAAGTGGCGAGCTGCGTCACGGCGACCGCATCGACCTCGGCGGGCGCGTGCTGGAGGCGCTGCACACGCCCGGCCACTCGCAGGGCGGCGTCTCCTTCCTGGACCGCGAGGCGCGGCTGCTGTTCGCTGGCGACGCCGTCAACCTGGGCCCGATGTGGCTGTTCCTGCCCCGCAGCGACGCCGCGGCCTTCCGCGACACCATCCGCCTGCTGGCCGATCTGGCGCCCGACATCGACGCCGTCTACCCCGCCCACGGCAGCATCCCGCTGTCGCCCGACATGCTGCCCCGCATGCGCGACGCGTACGAGGAGGTCTGGGCCGGCCGACCCGCCGACCGCCACCTGAAATGGGACATCGGCTTCCCCGAGCGCGTTCCCGTCGACGTCCACGACTTCGGTGAGTACACGTTCCTGATGGGGACAGGGAGGTACGGGGACGGATAACGTGGAGTCGGGATGCGGGACGCGGGACGTGGCGTGAACGCGTAACGAGTAACGCGGTAGGTGGTTTGGCCCAAATGAAACCGGCGTCGGGACAGGGAAATTCAAAGGACGACAAGTGGCGGTGTAAGGGTTTGTCGTCCTTTACACTTCTATGTCAAACTTGTCTCAAGGC
>DATKCN010000195.1:0-2496 GCA_035513175.1 Thermomicrobiales bacterium | reverse complement strand
TCACGCGCGTCCTCGTACATGTGCTTGGTCCGGTCGGCGACCTCGTCGAACACAGGACGCGAGTGCTCGTAGAGGCGGGAGAATCGGTCCGTCGCTGACTGCTTCGCCATCGCTACCTCCAGCGTCTGGCAGCAAGCAAAGCCGGCGCCAGCCCGTTTTGGGGCCAATGACCGCTCAAGCGGCATTCCGCAGGCGCTCGACCCCCCGCAGCCAAGCCGCGAGTTGGTTCCAACTCGCGAAAATGCGGCTCGCCATTTACGACTCAATGATTTACGCGGAGAGTTTCGGGACACACATCTGATAATGTTTCGGGAATCTGCAGATTTCCCACGTGCGACGCATGGAACCCATGATTCCCGGAGGCCCTCATGAGCAACGAAGAAGAAGCTGCAGCGCAGCTCCTGTCGTACGCGCGCTCGATGTAGAGCGGATCGATCGCCGAGTGGTCCATTACCACCCCAGGCGCACGCCCGCACTCAACGCCCCCGCGCCGACACCGGGATGCCGCAGGTCCGGCAGCTCCGCCCGCGCGCCGACGAACCCGCTGACACGGCGGGTCACCGCCGCCTCGAATTCGAGCAGGAGACGCAGACCGACGCCGCTGGAGGTCACCCGCGTGGTCGATCGCTCCACGCCACTGAACGTCGTCCGGGTCACAATCCGGGTCCTGAACAGCGCCGGGCCAGTCCCGGCGATGGCGACGAACCGGCCGGCCCTGCCCCGAATCAGCGCCGAGGCGCCGGCCGAAAATCCCGACGCCGAACCGAGATCGCTGATCGTGCCGCCCGGATATTCGATGTGACTCTCTCCGGTCCAGCGCGCTGCGCCGACCTCAACCCCGACCGCGCCCGACCACCGCCGGTACGACCCCATCCCGCCCCAGCCCTCGACCAGCGAGGACCACTCCGCGGAGCCCCCGATCTGCCGCGTCGCGGGCTCAGGGCGGTCCTCGGCACGCGCCGACGACGACGCGGCAAGAAGCACCGCGAGTACGAGCCAGAGTCCGATCATGGGGTCTCCTGTTCCGCAAGGCGCAGAACGCCAGAAGGATGGCTCATCGCGCCCGCTCGGGCGCCGGAGTGACGAGCTCGCGCCGCAGACCGAGGGACCGATCAGAGCTACTCGGGGCAGTCGATTCTGTGGGCATCCATCATCCGGCGCGCGGTCGCTTCCGTGAGGCGCATGAGGATCGCAGACGCCCCCTTCAAGCCTGCCCCGCTCTATCTGATCCTCGTGCCCTGCTTTCTGGTGTCATTCGAGCGAGGACGACGAAGGTCGCGCAGCGCAGTCGGCCCATGGCGCTGGAGCGACGAGCGCATCTCGAGCCGGCGGCGCCACGCCGCGGGGCTCATCCGCTGCCCTCGACGCCAGCCTGACTTGCCGATGCATTCACCTCCCTGCATCGGACCGACTCTTCGAACCAGTCGCATCGTCGGCTATTTCACGAGATCCAACCGCGCACGCCGTTTGCGATCCCATCCACGTCGCGCTCGGGCGGTGATATTGTCGTTGCCCGATCGATGGAAGAGACGGAGGTCAGCGGACGGTTCGACGGGCAGAGACACAAATGACGCGTCCGGCCCTGTGCCTTGTGCTGCTGCTCACGAGCAGCGTGTCGCTTGCCTGCCTTCCAGGCGCTGCTGCGATCGATGCACGGGTGCGCGCCGCCATGGCCGAGACACGCGCCAACGGCATGTCGATCGCCGTGATCGATGATGGCCGAGTGGCCTACGTGCAGGCGTACGGCGCACGCAACGCCAAGGGCGATCCGCTCCAGACCGACACGGTGATGTATGGCGCATCGCTCACCAAGACGGTGATGGCGTACACGACTCTGACGTTGGTGGACCAAGGCAAGCTGGATCTCGACGCGCCGCTCGCCGACTACCTCGAGCGGCCCTTGATCAGTTACGGCGAGGGCCAGACCCATCTGGCCAAGTACGGTCCCTATCGCGATCTGGCTGCCGACGAACGCTGGCGCACCATTACAGCGCGCATGGCGCTGACCCACTCCACCGGTTTCCACAACTTCTGGTTCATCGAACCCGACCAGAAGCTGCGCATCCACTTCGATCCCGGCTCACGCTACAGCTATTCGGGCGAAGGCTTCAGTTTGCTGCAGTTCGCCATCGAGCAGGGAGCCAGGACCAGGGGGCTCGGCCTCGACGTCAAGGAGCTGACCGACGCCATCTTCGGGCGGCTGGGCATGACCCGCACCAGCCTGCAATGGCGCCCTGACTTCCGCCCGAATCTGGCCGATGGGTGGACCGACAGGGGCGAACCGGTGGAGCATGACGAACGCTCCAATGTGCGCGTCGCCGGCTCGATGGACACGACGATCAGCGACCTGGCGAAGTTCATCGCTGCGCTGGTACGGGGCGACGGCCTGTCGACGGCCGCGCGTGCCGAAATGGTCGAGCCATCGCTGCACATCGGTACGGCCCACCAGTTTCCCAACTTCGCGCCTCATCTACCGAAGGCCGAACAGCGGCCAGA
>DATKCN010000194.1:0-4394 GCA_035513175.1 Thermomicrobiales bacterium | reverse complement strand
GACCCGCCTGATCAAGCCCCCCGCGCCCCGCTGCCCCAGCCGTCGCTGGCCGACTTTGGCGACGTCATCAGGGGCCGCCGCTCGGTGCGCCGCTTCAGAAGCGACCCGGTGGCGGACGAGATCATCGAGCGGGTGATGGAGGCCGGCTGCTGGGCTCCCTCGCCGCACGGCTCGCAGCCGTGGCGCTTCGCGGTGCTGACGCGCGCGGAGACGAAGGAACGCCTGGCGAGCGCCATGGGCGAGACCTGGCGGCGCAACCTCGAGATGGACAACGACCCTCCGGGGGTCATCGAGAGCCGTCTGGCCGGCTCGCGCCGTCGCCTGCTGGAAGCGCCCGCGCTTATTCTTGTGTCGCTTTACACCGAGGACCTCGACCGCTACCCGGACCCCACACGGGCCGCCGCCGAGCACACGATGGCGATCCAGAGCCTCGGCGCCTGCGTCCAGAACATGCTGCTGGCCGCCTACGCGCACGGCATCGACGGCGGCTGGATGTGCGCCCCGTTGTTCTGCCCGGAGGTGGTCGTCGAGGCGCTGGGGCTCGATCCGCGCCTGACGCCGCACGCGCTGCTGGCGCTGGGGCACGCGGCCGCCGACCCGAAGCGGCGGCCGCGCCGCCCCAGCAAGGTGATGATCGTCTTCGACGACCGCTGATTGCCCGATCAGCCGGTGGTCGTCGTGGTCGTCCCGGTCAGGGTCGTGAGCATCGTCTGCCAGTTTTCCGCGCGCGTCGTGGTTGTGGCCGCCGTCTCGGTCGCGGTCGTCGTGGTCATGGTGTAGGCCTGCACGTCGGAGCCGCGCGAGGCGATGGTGGTCGCGATCTCCTGTTCGAAGACCTCGAAGGCGGCCGCCTCGCCCGGGGTGAGCGTCTCGACGAGCGCCGCGAGCTTGTGCGACAACGAGGTGATGTCCTGCTCGGTGATGCGTATGTCGTTCATGTGACGATCCTTTCAGTGTGACCGGTCTGACCGGCCGTTGCATGTGTTACCGGTCTATCATCCCCGCTGAGCGTCGTCTCTGCGATATTGCGGGCTACACGCGGGCTGTTGTCACGGATACACGCGCGAGCGTGTCAGAGCGAGCCAGCTTCGAGGGCGGCCACCTCGTCCAGCACCAGCGTCGCACGCAACGGCTCGCAGATGGCGCGGACCTCGGCCAGCGAGTCACGAGCGTCCTCGAACTGCCCGGTAGCCAGGCGTAGCCGCGCCAGCTCGAGCAGGGTCAGCGCGCGCTCGAACGGCAGCGCGCAGGTTTCGGCGAGCTGAAGCGACTGCGTCAGGTGGCTCGCGGCGGACGCGTGGCTACCCTCGTCGCGATCGAGGGTTCCCAGCACGCGATGAGCCGCGATCAGCGCCAGCGGCTGGCGTGGCTTGGTGGCGCGCTCCAGCGCCCGCGCTCCATGAACCCGCGCGGCCTGCAGGTCGCCGGACAGCCAGTGATAGCGAGCCCACAGCGCCTGCTCCTCGGCGCGTCCCATGACCGCCTCCGCCCAGTCCAGCCATTTGCCGTAGGTCACGAGCCAGGCGCGCGCGGCGTTCGCATCGCCAACGCCCAGCGCGATCTCGATGGCGGCGCGAAGCAGGTAGAGCGTGCTGACGAACGACGTCTGCCCCGGCTCGGGCGGGCCGGCGGCTGGAAAGAGTCTGTGAACGTAGTCCTGGGCGGCATCGTCGTCGCCGCGATAGTGCGCCAGCAGCGCCAGTGCCGCGCAGGCCTGTGATTGCCAGATGACCGGGGCGGCGCGCTCGAATCCGGACAGCCCGCCGCGTTCCGCGTCATCCCAGCGACCTTCATACACTTGGAGGAGCTGCAGGCCGCGCCCGGTAGGGTTGACGCCCGAGGTGTACGTCGAGCGCGACTGATGCCCGAGGGCCGCCTCGTTCAGCCAGCGCCGTTCCTCAAGGTCGTCGGTGAAGTACGGCAGGTGCACGGCGAGGATGTGATTGATGAGCCCGGCTGCGAGCGGGATGTGGTGCTCGATCGAGCTGTAGAAGCGATACGACCTCTGGGACGACAGCCGCGCCTCGCCGGGCATGCCATGGACTGCCTGCTGGTGCATCGCGCCGTGCAGCAGATGGCTGCGGGCGTCCGCGCTGTCGCCGCGCTCGACCATGGCCGCGATCTCCGAGGCGCGCGCGAATCTCCCGGCGTAGGCGGTCCACTGCGACAGCGTGGCCCAGCCGAGGATCGTCTGTCCCGCTGCGAGCTCGTCACGCGCTCGCAGCCAGGGCATCAGGCGGAAGTCGGCGGATGCGGGTTCGTCGGGGAAGAGTTCCATCGCCGTTGCGCCCGCTGACTCCGTGAGGAGCGAGTCGAGCATGTGAATTGCCTGCTCCTTCGCGGCGAGACCGCGCTCGACATCGCCATCAATCAGGTGAATGATGCCCCTCAGCCACAACGCGCTGGCGTCCAGACGCCGATCTCCGGTTGAGGTCGCGATTTGCCGAGCCTCTTCGAGATAGACAGACGCCGAATCCCGCACGCTGAAACGCAGCAGCCGCCCGATGTGCAGCAGCAGCCAGCCGCGCTCGCGCGCGTGGCGCTCGTCATCGCCGAGCATTTGCAGAGCCGCCTCGTAGCGCTCGGAGGCCATGATCCAGGAGTAGCGGCGCTCGGCGCGCTGGGCGGCGCGCAGCATCCATTCGATGGCGCGGTGGTCGTTCGCCTGCCAGAAGTGGTGGGCGATGGCGTCAGGGTCGGCGTTGACCGTCGCGACGAGCGCCTCGCCGATGCGGCGGTGGAGCACACGGCGGCGCAGCAGGACGATGCCCTCGTACAGTGTTTCGCGTACCAGCGCGTGGCTGAACGTCACGCCCGCGCGCGCCTCGTCCTCCACCACGATTCCGGCGCTCAGGGCCTGCTCGACCACACGGATCATCGCCTCCTCGGGCAGCCCGCTGACCGCGCTCCACAGATCGAGCGGCGCCACCTGCCCGACCACGGCGGCGATCTCCAGCAACGCGCGTGTCTCATCGTCGAGCCGCAGCAGGCGCGACTCGATCACCTCGCGCACCAGCGGCGGGAGCCGGAGATCATCCAGCGCGCCGAGGGTCCAACCGGCGCCAGTGTCCGTCAGGATGCCCTGCTCGACGAGCGACTGAAGCACCTCGTTGGCGAAGAAGGGATTGCCGCCAGCCATCTGCTGCACGAGCGCAGCGAGCCGGTCGGCGTCCGCTGGCGGGAGCGGGAAACGGACGGCGATCAGGGCACGGGCGCCGTTTTCATCGAGGCGGTTCAGCCGCACACGCCGCGCTCCGGCTTCGCGGGCCAATAGCGGCATCAGTTCGGCCAGTGGGTGACGGCGGGTCAACTCGTCGTCGCGGTAGGTGGCGACCAGCAGTACCGGCAGCCCGCCGAGGAAGCGGGCGAAAAAGCGCAGGAACTCCAGGCTGGCGGGATCCGCCCAGTGCAGGTCTTCGAGCACCAGCAGCAGGGGGCGGCGTTCGCTGACCTCGGCGAAGAACTCGCCGGCGAGCTCGAAGAGCGCCGCCTGGCTGGCGAGTGATTCGATGCCCGCTTCATCGCGAATCCGCGGCGGGAGTGGCGGCAGCGCAGCGTCGGGTTGATACGAGCGCAAGACTTCGATCCATGGTCCGTACGGTGGCGTTACTGACAGGTCGTAGCAGCCGCCGGAAAGCGCGAGCGCCCCGCCGTCCTCGGCCTGTTCGCGCAGCCAGCCCACCAGCGTCGTCTTGCCGATGCCTGCCTCGCCGCCGAGAAGGAGGAGCCCACCGTCGCCGGCCATGGCCTTCTCGAGCTGGCCGCGCAACTCGTGCTGCTCCTGCTCCCGCCCGACGGGGTCAGGCTCCGCGCGTCGACGGGACAGTGCGCGTCGGAGGCGGGAGTCGCGCTCGACCCCGGCGCTGGGAGGCCGAGCCGGATGTGCAGGTGGCCCGGCAGCGTGTGGAGTGACGTCGACCTCTGCTTTGCCGGGCTCTTGAAGCGCTCGCAGCAGGGACGCGAATCCAGCCTCTCGCTCCGCGGTGAAGTCGATGTAGTTGCGCGAGACGTAGTGAAACGGTGCCTCACACGGCTCGATCAGCAGCAGGATCAACCGGCGGTTGTTAGCGATCGCCCAGTCCCACTCGTTCTTGACGTTTTCCGAGGCGACGCCGGACGGGCTCATCAACCCGATGACCGCGTCCGAAGCGCGCAGCGCCCTGTCAATTTCGTCCGGCCAGCGCGCCCCGGCCGGAATATCGAACAGGTCCATCCACGGCTGCTGGCCCTGCGACAGGAGCCATTCGCGAAGCTCGCGGGCAAACGCGACATCCTCGCGGGAGTAGGAGAGGAAGATGGATTGTGGCCCCGAGAGCGCCATGAGCCTGCCCTGAAACGGTCTCGCCGTGCGCGAGGCGCGCGTCTGTGATGGATCGACCTGGTCTCAGGGCAGC
>DATKCN010000193.1:0-7429 GCA_035513175.1 Thermomicrobiales bacterium | reverse complement strand
GCTGGCCGTCTTTGCTGGTGGCTTCGGCATCGACGCCTCCGCCGCGCTCATGCCGGGGGCGGAGGAGGTGGTGGTGCTGGACCGCATCACGACACTTGCGGAGCAGAGCCTGCTGCGTCAACAGCCGGCGCCATCTCCAAGCTCATCGGTCGACCAGCCACCGCGCTTCGTGCTGCTCGAGACGATTCGCGAGTACGCCCATGAGCAACTCGACGCACACCGTGAGACTGACGTGGCGCTGCGACTGCACGCCGTGTTTTTCGTCGAACTGGCGGCGCGGGCCGCCTCTGATCTGCACGGTCCGCGCCAACTGGAGTGGCTCGAATGCCTGGACGCCGAACACAACAATCTGCGCGGCGCGCTCCGCTGGTCCTTGTCACACGATCCCGGCATGGCGCTGCGCTTGGCCGGCGCGCTGGGCAGGTATTGGCAGATGCACGGTCATCTCCTCGAAGGCGCGCAGTGGTTAGAACAGGCATTGGAGCGTGTGCCGGATGACAGAACAGCGGACGGCGCGCAGGCACACATGTCGCTTGGCATCCTGCTGCGGGCAATGTCGGAAACGGCGGCGGCGGAGCATCTCGACATGGCGATCGCGATCTGCCGCGAACGTGATGACGTGGCCGGCCTGATTGAAGCCTTGGATGAACGGGCGTTTGTTACGGCGTTTCAGGGTGACTTCGAGGCGGCTCGACTACTCGTAGAAGAAGGTCTGCGTCTGGCGACCGAGCGTGATGACCGGCATGGCCTGGCATCCCTTCTGAGCGGCATGGCGATGGTCGAGTTCCACCTCTCAGACAGTCACGACCATGCGCGCGCGATGGCGATCGCGGAACAGAGCCTTGCCGTATTCCGCGAGGTCGACGATATGCGTAACATCGCTATGCAGCTTGGACACGTTGGTTACGGGTCACTGTACTCCGGGGACTACCAGCGCGCCACGGCCGCCCTCGAAGAGGGGCTCGAGCTCGCGCGACGACTCGGGGATCGGATGATCATCGCGCTGATGCTCAAGCTGTTCGGATTTCTCGCCAACGAGCAGGGTAAACCGGCGCTCGCGCTCGCACATTTCGCTGACTGCCTCGATCTGTACCGTCTGTTGCGCATGCAGGGACACATCGTCGACTGTCTTGAAGGATTGGCTGGCGCCGCGGTCCTGACTGGCGCGGGCGAGCGCGCGGCCACATTGCTCGGCGCAGCCGAAGCATGGCGCGAGCGCATCAGCCAGCCAATCCAGCGAGCCGAACGAGGGCGTTACCAGCGCGCTGTTGCCGACACTCGCAAGCTCCTCGACACAGTGTCATTCGAGCGCGCCTGGAACGAGGGCAGGACGCTGAGTCTCGAAGACTCCGTGGCTCTTGGACTCACGCCGATCCCGGCGCAGTCGCCCTCCAGCCCGCCGGCGCCATTCGGCCTGACCTCCCGCGAGATCGACGTGTTGCGACTGGTCGCCGAAGGGCTGACCGATGCCGAGGTGGCCGAGCGACTGTTCCTTGCCCGGCGAACGGTCAACACGCATCTCACGTCGATCTACGCCAAGCTTGGGGTAAGCACACGCACCGCGGCGACTCGAATCGCGGTACAGCGAGAGCTCACCTGACGGCGGTCACGGAACGCGCGCGGCGCCATCTGCCCGCGCCGCGTTCTCTATAGCGGTTTGCAAAAGCCTGTCATCCTGAGTAGTTGACCGCAGGGGTCTTTTCATGGAACTCGCCCCCTGGCTGTCATCCTGAGCGGAGTGCAGCCCTTCGGCTTCGCTCAGAACAGGCTCCGCGGAACGCAGTCGAAGGATCTGCTCCGCTGCCGACAACGTGGCGTCGAGTAGGTCCTTCGACTCCACTTCGTTGCGCTCAGGATGACAAATCACAGGGGCGCGCACGATGACAAGATCACTGTGGCCGACTGCTGAGCGTAGCGCAGCCCTTCGGCTTCGCTCAGGATGACGTGACGAGGTCACGCTTCTGAAAGCCGCTCTACTGCCGGCGGGAGTGTCAGTTCGATCAGCCGACCAGCACGGAGATGGCCCGTTGCAGCGCCTCGCGGTCGTTGGACGCCATGAATACCGACAAGCGCTCGTACTGGATCAGCGTGTGGAAGCGCCCGGCGCCGTCGTCGTAGATGCCGCCGCTCTCCAGCATGCCCTCCAGCGTGCTCAGGAAGGCTTCATCGAACTCCTCGCGGTCCTCGTCGCTGTCCCACGCGACGCCGTTGATGACGATGCCGCTCTCGCCGCTCGTGTAGAACAGGTAGCGCCCGCCGCCCCAGCCGGCCGCGGCCTGGGTGAAGTCGGACGCGCCGTTCTCGCGCAGCAGTATGCGCAGGTCGAACTCGCCGATGACGTCGTTCTGTATCTCGACCCAGCCCTCGCCCAACGCGCCACCGAAGTCCGGAAGCTCGACCAGCACCGGATTGTCGCGCTCCGGTCCGGCGTACTTCTCCGGATGCAGGATCTGCTCGGTGGAGAGGGGCGGATCGGCGTATGCCGCGTCGATGGCCTCGAAGCCGCCGCGCTGGTAGAGGTAGGCCGCGAACTCGGCGCCGGAGGTGTACGGGAAGTAGTTGATCTCCAGCAGGTAGGCCGGCACGTCCTCCGGGATCTCGGAGTCCAACGCCGGATCGCTCATGATCGCCAGGAGGTCCTCGCGGCTCATGTGGTCGAACAGGTACAGCGTGCGCACGATCTCGGCGTCCCCCTCGGTCAGCGCCTGCATCGCGAACCGCGCTTCGCTGTCGAGGTCGTCGGGGCGCAGCGAGTCGAGCCCGTAATGCTGGTCCTGGAGGGCGTGGGTGTACTCGTGCGCCATGATCATGGCGGCCAGCGGCGTCAGACCGTCCCCCTCGCCCAGCGTCAGGATCTCCTGCGTCTCCGTGTCGTACAGCCCCGCGACCGATTCAGCGAGCAGGTCCGAATACAGCTCGTGGATGTCCAGCTCGGGGTCGTTCATCAGGCGCAGCAGCCACAGCAGCTGGCTGTCCTGCCTGGCCTCCTCCGCGGAATAGTCCGCCTCCAGCAGGTCGAGCAGGTACTCCTGCATGCCCTGCCGGGAAACGATCGTGACCCCGACATCCTCCAGCCACTCCAGCCCCCGGATCTCGGCCACGATGGCGGCGACGCCCGCCAGCTGGACCTCGATGTCGCTTACCTGCTCGCCTGGCGTCGCGGTGGCCGCGGCTGTCGTCGGGGTCGAGGCCGTTGCCGGGGCGCTGGTTGGCGCGGCAACGGTTGGCGCCGCCGCGGTCGTGGCCGTCGGGTTGGCGATGGTGGGGGTCGCGGCGGGCTGCTCGGTCGCGGTCGCCGCCTCGGGCGCGCTGGTCGCCGTCGCCGTGGGATCGGCGTCCGAGCCCAGGCACGCGCTCAGCAGGATGATGAGCGCGCACATGAGCGCGCCTGCCGCCAGCTTCATCAGACTCTCCATATCCGCGCGAATGTCGTGGCAGGTCTCGTTGTCGTCATGCTTGGACAATGCCAGCGCGGGGGTGCTCGTCACAAGGTACGCCGGTCATCATTCCTCGCGTCCTGTGCAGAACTGTACCCCGCGCCGTCCAATTCGGGCGCGGCAGGGCCTGATGTACGATCTCGCGGAGAACGGGAGGGACCGCGGGTTGAGCCAGTCAGGACCGACGCGAGGCCGCCTCCGGAGCATCGACGTCGTCATCATCGGCGTCGGGCGCTCTACCCGGGCGACGGCCGCCGACATTGGCGATGCGCTGGCGCAATCGGTTCCGGCCGCGCGGTAGCGCGTTCCTCGCGTCACGCGCCGGCTGGTGCTGATGGCGCAACCGTTGCAGCACGGCCTGCGTCTCCAGCGTGCCGACCCCGAAGCGGTGCAAGGCGAAGCGCGTCATCTCGATCGCGAGCTCCAGCTCGCCGACGACCGCCTCCTCGACTCCCAGCTGGTCGAGCCGGTCCCGTTCCTCCTGGCTATGCGTGCGGGCCACGACGTGCAGCCGTGGGTTGATGCGCAGAGCCTCGTCGACGATGCGCCGCGCGGCCAGCGCGTCGGGGACGGCCACGATCAGCACCCTGGCCGTCTCCAGATGCATCTGCTCGATCAGGCTCGGGTGCTCCGCGTAGCCGAGCAGCGCTCGCACCCCCTCGTCGCGCAGCTGCCGCACGATGCGCTGGTCCTGCTCGACGACGATGATCGGGAATCCACGCCGTCGCAGGGCGCTGCCGATCACGTGGCCGACGCGCCCGTAGCCGCACAGCACGGCATGGCCCCGTGGCGGCGGCTCGTCCTCGCCACGCTCGGGCAGGCGGCCCAGAGCCGGTCCCCGCATGGAGCGTTCGAGCTGGCGGATGAGCGGCGGCGCCACGCGATGCAGCAATGGCGACACGACGATGCTGGCCGCCGACGCCGCCAGCATCAGGCTGAAAATCTCCGCTGACACCGCGTTGATGTCCGCTCCGACGCGGGC
Organism: Thermomicrobiales bacterium; assembly: GCA_035513175.1. GTDB lineage: Bacteria > Chloroflexota > Chloroflexia > Thermomicrobiales > CFX8 > DATKCN01. The sequence goes on along the minus strand of DATKCN010000193.1, from coordinate 3,010 downwards.
CAGAATGAATGAGAACTCGGCCGACTGCGCCAGCGCGACGCCGGTCAGCGCGGCGGTGCGCACGGGATAGCGGAATGCGAGCGTCAGCGCCGCGACCAGCGCGCCCTTCGCGATGACGATGAGCGCGACCGCCAGCAGAACGAGCGGCAGGTGCGTCGTCACGTAACCCACGTCGACGAGCATCCCGACCGAGATGAAGAAGATGCCGGCGAAGATGTCACGCAGCGGCGTCACCTCGCCGATGATCTGATGCGACAGGTCCGACTCGCTGACCACCACCCCGGCCACGAACGCGCCCAGCGCCAGCGACAGCCCGAAAAAGGTGGCCGCGTACGCGGTCCCCAACGCGAACGCCGCAACGCTGATAATGAAAATCTCCCGGCTGCGCAGTGCCGCGACGCGCTCGAACAGCCACGGCAGCACGCGAATGCCGACGGGCCCGATCAGCGCCAGAAACAACGCGGCGCGCAGGGTGGCCCAGGTGAGATCGACGGCCAGCATGTCGCCGCCCTCCGCCAGCGCCGTGAGCACGACGACCAGGATGATCGTGCTCATGTCCTGGATGGTCGACCAGGCCAGCGCGATCTGGCCGTGGACGGCGCCGGACTCCCCCCGTTCGGCGAGCACCTTGCTCAGCACGGTGCTGGACGAGTTGGAGATGACCGCGCCGAAGAACAGCGCCTCCAGCCAGCCCCAGCCCAGCAGCCAGCCGACCAGCGCGCCGATGCCGATCGTCAGCACGACCTGGATCGAGCCGCCCACTGTCGCGATGCGCCCGACGCGCAGCAGATCTCGCAACGAGAGCTGCACGCCGATAGTGAACATCAGCAGGATGACGCCCACCTCGGCCATCTGGTCGACAGCCAGCTGGTCGCCCACGAAGCCGGGCGTGTGCGGGCTGATGATGACGCCGCCCACGATGTAGCCCAGGATCGCCGACTGCCCCAGCCGGATCGCCAGGGAAACGCAGGCCAGCGCCACGATCAGCGCGATCGCGAGCGTCGCCAGAAAGTTCGCGTCATCCACGGCGCGCGCGCCTGACGAACGTGGCGACGGATTCCCGGCGGGCCGCGCCGCCGGAAGTCGCAGAATGGTATGAGTTCACTCTCCGCCCTCCCCTGGCGTCGAATGCAGCGGCGCGTCTGGCGATTGCGGATGACAGGACCGGAACATGGATGCTCGAATGGTCGTCGCGGGCACGTCCGCGAAACGCCGCACGTGGAGACCACGATTGCCCAGGCTGCATGGCGGTTGCGGAGGACCTGGATGGCCGGATTGCGTCAATGATGCGACGATGTCACAATCGTTCGAGAGGCCAGCCGGCTGCGTCTAGTGTACCCGACGCGCCGCTAAACGGGCGCTGGGCAGCGCGGCGCGCTCACAGCTCGGCAATGAGCACCCCGCCCGCCGCGCAGAGTATGACGACCAGCCACGGTGGCCACTTCCAGAACGCCAGCAGCCCGAAGGCCGCCAGCCCCAGCCCGAAGTCGGCCGGACGGTGGATCGCGCTCGTCCAGACCGGGTCGTACAGCGCTGCGACCAGAATGCCGACGACGGCGGCGTTGATGCCCCGTGTCGCGGCCTGAATGTCCTCCCGCGCGCGCAGCCGGTCCCACAGCGGCAAGGCGGCGTAGACCAGCAGGAAGGACGGCAGGAAGACGGCCACCAGCGCGATCGACGCGCCCAGCCAGCCAGAAGGCTCGCCCTCCAAAACCGCGCCAAGGTAGGCGGAGAAGGTGAACAGCGGCCCCGGAACCGCCTGCGCGGCGCCGTATCCGGCTACGAACTCCTCGGTCGTCACCCAGCCGGGCGGCACGACCTCGCCTTGCAGCAGCGGCAGCACGACGTGCCCGCCGCCGAAGACCAGCGAGCCGACTCGGTAGAAGCTGTCGAAAATGTTGAGCGCCTGGTTCTCAACGACTGCCCGCAGGATCGGCAAGCCGGCCAGCAGCGCGACGAAGAGGACGGCACAGGCGGTCGCGAACCGGCGCGAGATTCCCAGATTCAGCGGCTTCGGCGGCAGCAGCTGCTCGCGCGGCATCAGGCGCCAGCTCAGCGCCCCGGCGATCAGGATGACGAACACCTGCCCGTAGCCGGTCGGCCAGGCGAACACGGCAATAGCCGCCAGTATGGCGATCGAGGCGCGCGTGCGGTCCGGCGTCAGCGACTTCGCCATGCCCCACACCGCCAGCGCGACGACGGCCACGGCGACGATTTTCAGACCCGCCAGCCAGCCCGCCTCGGAGATGTCGCCCCAGCTCGCGACGCCGTAGGCGAACGCCACCATCGCGATGGCGGACGGCAACGTGAACCCCAGCCAGGCAGCCAGCCCGCCCCGCAGCCCGGCCCGCGACAGCCCGAGCGCGATGCCGACCTGGCTGCTGGCCGGTCCCGGCAGGAACTGGCACAGCGCCACGATGTCGGCGTAGGAGGCGTCGTCGACCCACTTGCGGCGGGCGATCAGCTCCTCCCGGAAGTAGCCCAGATGCGCGACCGGCCCGCCGAACGAGGTCAGCCCCAGCCGCAGGAAGACGAGCAGCACCTCAAGGAACGACCCTCCCCGCCGGATCTCGGCATCATGCTCCGGCGCGTCCTCAATGCTCGCCACATGCCCTCCGTCATCACGCATCGTGGCGGTATGGTAACGCTAGAGGAACCTGACCCCTTAGCACCCTTCACTGCGAGGGAAGGGGGAGCCCGTTGGAATGTGGTCAGCAACTCCCCCTCTCCCAACACTTGAAGAGAGGGCCGGGGGGGCGCCGCAGCACTCGTAAGGGCGTCCCCGATCCACGAGCCTCTACTCCATCGCCCCCACGCGCAACGCGGCGTAGTAGCGGCGCAGGTCGTCGGGCGTGTCAAGATCGAGATGGGTGCCAGGACGTTGGATGTCGGTCAGCGGCACGTCAGCCAGCGCCAGCGCCAGCCGGTGCCGCTGGGCGCTGTGCTCGCCAAAGGCCGGCATGATCGTGTCGGGCGGCGCGAGTAGCAGCGCGTTGGTGCCCGTGCCGTG
>DATKCN010000192.1:0-22150 GCA_035513175.1 Thermomicrobiales bacterium | reverse complement strand
GCTCGCTTCGGCAGGCCAGCGCGTTGCGCCATCGCTCCTCGGTCGGTGACCAGCCCGCAACGGTGTCGATGCCCAGTCGCGCGACAATCCGGTTGAACCTCACCGCCGGAACAACCAGCTCGATCCCTTGCCACGTGATCGCAACGCGCGGCTCGTTCCGCGAGCAGGCGTCATCGAAGAGCCTTCAGCTCGTCGTCCGCTCACTTGCCCGGGAGATCGTGTTGACTGCCGCCTCAGCGGCGCTGGCCGGTCTGGCAGTCTGCGGCAATCCCGACTATCCATCGTGGCGCGTGCGGCATGCTAGACTGCGCCACAGTCAACCACCGAACGCACTCGAGAACGGACGGGTGATGAGAGCACTGACTGCGTCGCAGGTGCGCGATCTCGCGCCAATGAGCCACGCGATTGAAATGATGAAAGCGGTCTTCGCCGGCCACAGCGCCGGTCACACGATCAGCCCGTTACGCACGCCCATTGAGATGCCGAACGGCAGCGGTGTTGTGTTATTCATGCCCGCGTACGTGCCGGAGTCACGAAACGCGCCCGCGGCGGTCGGTTCTAAGATCGTGTCAGTTTTTGGGGGCAACCGCGCGCGCGGTCTGCCCACGATAAATGCCATCGTGGTTGTCGTCGACCCCGCCACCGGCGTCCCGCTCGGGATTCTCGAGGGCGCGACGATCACCGCTTTGAGAACCGGGGCGGTGTCTGGGGCGGCGACAGACATCCTGGCGCGACGGAACGCGAGGACGCTGGCGATTATCGGCGCGGGAGCCCAGGGAGTGACCCAGGCCGCGGCTGTCAGCGCGGTGAGGAACATTTCGACGATACGAGTTGCGGACCTGTCCTCCGAGGCGGTCAGTTCGTTTGCTGACAGGCTGCGGGCCTGGTCGCCGCAGGCAGCGGAGCTCGTGCAGCCTGCCGCGAATGCGCGCGACGCCGTCGAAGGAGCGGACATCATATGCACCGCGACTACCGCGACCCGGCCGGTGTTTGAGGACGCCTGGCTATCATCCGGCGCGCACATCAATGCCGTGGGCGCGTACACGCCAGCCATGCAGGAGATTCCGGACGAAACCATCAGGCGGGCAGTGATTGTAGTCGACGACGTCGACGCGGCGCTGCACGAGGCAGGCGACCTCATTCAGGCGGTCGAACGCAATGTTATCTCGCGCGACACCATCGCGATTGAGCTTGGTCACCTGGTCAGCGGGACGGCGCAGGGGAGGCTAGACGACGACCAGATTACGTTTTTCAAGTCCGTCGGCAACGCCATCCAGGACATGATCGTGGCGGGCGCGGCGCTGCAGGCCGCAGAGCGAACCGGGGTCGGCCACGAGCTTTCACTCAGCTAATACGCTTTCACCTTGTCAATGGCATGGTAATCGGGTCCTGCGGGGCGACGGCGGGTGGCCAAGCCGAGAGTCACATCGACGACGACTCGGTAAAGGACGCCAAATGCACGTGTGACGGTGACGGAATTCCGTCTTTCTGTCATGTGTCCGACGGCTGGCGCTCGCCCAGGCACGAGCTGTCGCCGGCGCCTTGGCCGGCGCCTGGATCAGTGGTCAGCACTATTGAACGTGCATGGTATCGCGCGTCGCCCGAACCGAGGGATCACGCCGGGCATGGAGCATGATGCATCCTGCCACGCTTTGTGTGAAACCGTGTGGCGCGTTGAGCGCGTCCAGCTGAGCGCGAATCGATTGGAATATGGCGCCCCACGCGGGTCAACCGCCGGCGGCAATGGCAGTCGTCACGCGGCGCGACGTCGGACACACGCCACACGCGCAGATCCCGTCCTCGATGTGAGCCCTGAATTCCGCGGGATACGCCTTCATCATGCCAAGCAGCGGCATCGGCGCCACCTGTCCCAGCCCGCAGAGCGACAGCTCGATCACGTGCTTGCTCGTGCGCTCGATCAATTCGATGTCCCCTGGACGACCGTTGCCGAGTCGAATGCGGTCCACGATCTCAACCAGCGCCGGATTCCCGAGCCTGCATGGCGTGCACTTGCTGCACGATTCGTAGCGATTGAACGCCATCAGGTAGCGGGCGAAATCAACCGCGCAGACCGACTCGTCGAACACGACGAACCCGCCGGAACCAAGCATGGCGTCGAGCGGCTGCAGGGAGTCGAAGTCGACGGGAACGTCCAACTGATCCTCCAGTAGCGGCCCGGCGGACACGCCTCCCGTCTGCACACCCTTGAACGAGTAGCCATCCTGCATTCCGCCGGACGTCTCGAAGATGAGGTCACGAAGGCTCACGCCCATCTCGACCTCAATGACGCCCAGCCACTTTAGCGGTCCCTGGAACGTGACGAGCTTGGTCCCGGTGCTTTTCTCGTTCCCCATGCTCGCGTACCATTCTCCACCGTTACGAATGATCGATGGGGCAGTGGCAATGGTTTCCGTGTTGTTGAGCATCGTCGGGCGCCGCCAGAGCCCTTCTTCGACGCTGCGTGGCGGCTTGGTTCGTGGCTGCCCGCGCTCGCCCATGACCGAGTACATCAGCGCGGAGCCTTCGCCGCAGATATACGCGCCGCCTCCGGCGCGGGTTCGAATCTCGACGTTGACACCCGTTCCGAGAATGTTGTCACCGATCAACCCGTATTCGAGTGCTTGATTGACAGCCTGCCGGAAGCGTTTCAACGCAAGCACATGCTCGCCGCCAATGTAGTTGTAGCCGCGCTCCGACCCAATGCCATAACACGCCAGCAACGTGCCCTCGAGCACCAGATGCGGGTTGCTCTCAATCAGCCGCCGGTCCTTGTAGACATTCGGCTCGCCCTCGTGTGAGTTGACCGCGACGTACTTGGGTTGCGCGCGTGCCCTTCGAGCGCTCTCCCACTTGATGCCTGCCGGAAATCCCGCGCCGCCGCGACCCCGCACGTTGGCGATCTTCATTTCATCGATCACGGCGTCCGGGGTCATCTCGAACAGCGCTTTAGCCCATGACGAGTAGCCGCCTCGAGCGATGTAATCCTCGATAGATTCCGGGTCGATCACGCCACAGTCCTCGAACAGTACGCGACGTTGGCGGGCGAAGAAGGGGTGCTCTCGTGTCGGACGGATATCCCCGTACGGCTCAGACCCGACCGTCCCGACCGCGAGGTCGAACGCTGGCATCCCGCGCTGCATGGCCGCGACAATGTCCGGCGCTCGCTCGGCGTCGACGTTTCCATACAGAATAAGCGGCATGCCGGGACCCGAGACAGTAACGAACGGCTCTGCCCAGCACCAACCGCCACATCCGACACGACGAAGCTGGTAGCGCAGGCCGGAGTCCTCCAGCTTCATGCGCAGGTGCTCGAAAGTATCGAGCGCGCCTTTGCTGATCGAGCATTCGCTGATGCCGACGCTGACCGTCCAGACGGAACCCGTCGCCATCGCACCAAAGCGAGCCGCGGCCTCCTCGGCGAGTACATTGAACGCTGCGCGATCAGTGAGCTTCGTGGGCGCCAGGTGTCGGTCCACGGCGAATCGCCTCCGAAATCGTTTCGTTCATGCTGTCCGAGGTCAGGTGGCCGTAGTAGATGTGGTCAAGGTGGATTACCGGCGCGAGGTCGCAGACACCGAGGCAGCCGTTGACGATCTGCAGCGTCAACTCTCCATCACTGGTCGTCTCGTCGCCGTGGACGCCGTAGCGTTGCTGCATCTCGTCGATCAGCCTCTGACTGCCCCCGACGTAACACGCCGAGCCGTGACAGAGCAGCATGAAGTGCTTGCCGGGCGGCGCGATCCGGAAGTCGGCGTAGAACGTGAGGAGACCGTAAATGCGGTTCTCCGTGACGCCCAAATGATCTCCGACGATCACCGCGGCTTCGTGAGGCACCCAACCGATGATCTGCTGGACATCCTGCAATGCGCCGAGGATAAGCTCTTGCGCTTCCTCGTGGTCACGCGGATGGTAGCGCGTGCGTAGCAGCTCGCGAACCCGGTCAAGATCCGACTCGCTGACCCGTGCCTCCTGAAGCAAGACGATGTCCTTTCGTCTCGTTCAGCTCTCGCGGGAACGTTGCAATTGTGAATGCGTGAGAGCTTTCACATATACTCGCACGAGTATAGCAACGCCGCTGTGCCCTCACAACGCGCGGGAGGACTGGCGTGTCGTTCGAACGGATCGCTGAAGCAAAAATCAGAGAAGCGGCCGATCAGGGCGCGTTCTCCAATCTTCCGGGGACAGGCAAGCCCCTCAGAGAACGAAACGACGAGTACGCCGGCGACGATCGCATGGGGCTCTCAATCCTGCACGAAAACGGATTCCTTCCAGAGTGGCTGGAACTGCGAAAGCAGATCTACTACGAACGCGGCGACGTGCTTGCGCTACGCGACAAGTGGCAGTCCGATGAGCACGTTTGGGAGTCGGCGACACATCCGATTCCATCGCGTTCCAGGGAGATGTACGGCGAACGAGTGAAATCGATCAACGCCAAGATCGATCTCCACAACGTGAGATGCCCGGGATTCGCATTCGAGATCGCGCGATTCCAGGATGACTAGTCGAGGCAGAGTTTCCGGACCTTGTCGTGGAGTGAAGGAGGGGCCGCGGTCTTTCTACACGTTTCACCTATGAACAGCAGCACATTTTCCTCGAAGCGAAACAGGTCCTGGCATGGCGGACAATGCGCGAGGTGCGCCCGAACCTCGCGTTGGTCCTCATCGGAAAGCTCGCGGTCAAGAAACTGATAGAGCCTGTGCATCGTTTCGCGGCAATCATCCATGTGCCGCCTCTTCCCTGATGATGCCCGCTTCAACGGCAGTGTCGTAAAGCTGACGCTGGAGTCGTCGCCGAGCGCGAAAGAGTCGCGACATGACCGTTCCAACCGGGATATCGACGATATCGGCGATCTCGCGATATGCAAAGCCCTCGACATCGGCGAGCAGAACGACTTGCCGGAACTCCTCGGGCAACGCCTCGATCGCGCGGGTCACGTCGTCGACGGTCAATTGCTGCAGCACGACATCCTCTGGCCGTTCAGCTCTGGGCTGGACACGCGAGTCGACGAGATGATCGTACAGATAAAACTCTTCGATGCCGTCAAGGGACGCGCTTGTGGGGCGCCGCTGCCGCCGCCGGTAATCGTTGATATACGTGTTCGTGAGAATGCGAAATAGCCACGCGCGAAGGTTCGTGCCCTCGGTGAACTGATACAGGGAACGAAACGCTCGAAGGTACGCTTCCTGAACCAGGTCCTCAGCGTCGGTGGCGTTGCGCGTCATGCGTAGTGCCGTTCGGTACAGCGCGTCGATGTGTCCCAGCGCCAACTGTTCGAGTCGCTCACGAACCGCCGGGTCCATCTGGTCGATGCCCTCCACCATCGAAGGGTCTTGCTCTGAACAACAGGACGACATATTGCTCTATTCCTCCGCGAACCGGGGCGCACGGGCATCACCCGACGGTTGGCACGCGCGGCCAGGACCCGGAACACTCGCGAGAATCCGCGTTTCGATCCTAGTTGCCCCTCTTTGTGCCAAAGTCGTCGAGATCGAGGGTATCGATGAAATCCTTGAACGCCGACAACCTTTCTTCAGGGATTGAGCTGCCCTGGCCGCGGACGGGCGCGTCCTCATCACCAGACTCTTCCGAGTCGTCCTCGAGGCGCACACCGGCCCGGTCCATCACCGATTCATCGACAAATATGGGAGCCTTGACACGCACCGCTAATGCAATGGCGTCTGATGGACGCGAGTCGATCTCGATACCTAGCCCATTGCGCACGACGATGATGCGCGCGTAGAAGACATCGTTACTGATCTCGGTGATCACGATGCGGCTCACCTCAGCGCCAAGCTCTCCGACGATCGAGCGCATCAGATCGTACGGGAGCGGGCGGCTTGCCGCGATGCCCTGAAGTTCCATCGCGATTGCCTCCGCCTCGAACGGGCCTATCCAGATCGGCAGATGGCGCTCGCCTTCGACCTCCTTGAGGATCACGACCCGGGCCTGGGTCACGAGGCTGACCCGGATACTTTCGACCACCGTTTCAATCATTCCCGTCTGCCCTCCTGGTCTCGTGGCGCTCTCCGTGCCCGTGTCCGACGCGACTGCCGCAATGTCCCACATGTTCGACGGCCGGCACGGCATAACGTCGACTCTAATAGTCAGGCGTCGAGATGAACCGGATGCGATCGGTCGGCCAGTACGAAATCCACGCTTTGCCGATGATTTCGTCGATCTCGACGGCGCCGAAACTGCGCGAATCGGTCGAGTTATTTCTATTATCGCCCATAACGAAGACACGACCCTCCGGAATCGTGATCTCCTCCTGACCGAGGGACCCGCCCCACGACGTCGCTACGCCGTTCAGATATTCTTCTTCCAGTCGCTCACCGTTGATATACACTGCGCCGTCTCGGATCGCGACACGCTCGCCCGGCAGCGCGACAACCCGCTTGATGTACGGCTTGCCCTGATTGACCGGAGGATGCAGAACTACAATGTCTCCACGTTGCGGCGGATGAAAGAGATAGACGATACGTTCCCCGTCACGGTCGACGAATGGGACGGCGCCCAGCACGCGGTTCACGTCAAAGTGGAAGTACACCTGGCGATTGACGAGCAGCATCTGTCCTGAGGCCAGCGACGGCTCCATCGACAGCCCATCGACGCGAAAATTGAGAACCACGGAGCGGACGGCGACGAAGATCAGCAGTGCGAGAACGAGCGTCTCGACGATCTCCCACATCGCGCTGCGCTGGCGTCTGACCACTGTCTCGACGATGTCGGGAAGTGGCGCCGTGTCGCCCTGCATACTATTCGGGGCGCTCACCGCTCGGCGATGTCGATCGGCGTCCAATTGCAGAGTATCGGCCCGGTAGCCGTCGTGCATTGATGCTTTTCCTTCAAGTGACCGCGTCTGTGACCGAGACGCCGCGACTGAGTATACAACTGGCCCTCCAACACACTTCGCTGGTGGTAAGCCGAGAAAACAGGACTTTCTCCTGAGTGAGGCGTCTCATTCCGACCCGTATGCTGACCCAGAGCCACGCAATGCGCGATCCAGATTGGGATTGCGCTGAGACGCACACGGTGTCACAACGATGTTCGAGATACCGGGATGAGTGCTGTTTGTCCATGACCAGTGACGTAGCCCCGACGGAATCTCAACGGCGATCGCAGCGAGCGCTTCTGCCCGGGACGGTTCTGGAAGACCGATACGAGATCCTCCGCGTCGCCGGCCGCGGCGGGATGAGCACTGTGTACGCCGCGCGAGACCGCCGCTTCGGGCAGGTCGAACGCCTGTGCGCGGTCAAAGAAATGTTTGATGTCGATCCGGACACGCGTGTTCGCGCTCTCCGGCTTGTGAACTTCGAACGCGAATCAGCGCTCCTCGCCATGCTGTCGCATCCGGCTATCCCCCGCATCTACGATTACTTCATCTACGGCGGACTGGTGTACCTCGTCCTCGAGTTCATCGATGGTCAGGATCTGGAGCGATACCTTACATCCCGCGGCGCCCCGTGCTCGGAAGACCAGATTGTCAGGTGGGGTCTCGAAATTGCCGACGTGCTGCAAACACTGCACGATCAGAAACCCGACCCGATCATCTTTCGTGACCTCAAGCCGTCGAATATCATGCTGCGAACCAGCGGACAGCTGGTGCTGATCGATTTCGGAATTGCGCGCACGATCCAGGGTCGGCAGCGCGGAACAATGATCGGCACCGAGGGGTATGCGCCACCCGAGCAGTACCGGGGCATCGTTGACGCTCGCGGGGACATCTATGCGTTGGGAGCCACGCTTCATCATCTGGCGACGAACTCCGATCCGCGTATCGAAACACCATTCACGTTCCATGAACGACCCATCCAGAAGCTCAATCCAGAAATCAGCGACGCGCTATCCGCCGTCATCATGAAGACGCTGGCGTACAACCCGGTCGATCGGTATCAGTCGGTGGACAACTTGCGCGAAGACCTGCTGCAGGTTCAACGCATGTCCACGGTCGAGGCGTATCGAATGGGCGAAGCAGCTCAAGCGCGCGCCGCCGGTCCTGCTTCGACGCACGTCAATCCTGCTGTCCTTGAAGTGGACGAACTAAAGTCCGAAGAAGCCGTCCTGAAACGCTCCCGCGACGTTCGGCAGGCCGCGCCGAAGAAACGAGCTGCGCGACGACGACGGGACGTTCTGCCCGACATCGGCGATCGGCTGGCGTGGGCAACGGCCACGGGTGACGAGGTGCGTGGGAGCGCCGTATTTGACGGTCATTCCTTCGAGATCGGCTCGTACGATGGGCATCTCTACTCGATCGCGGCTCTCGACGGCGCGGTTCGCTGGAAGTTTCGTACTGGGCGCGGCGTTGTTACGCGGCCAGCGGTCTATCACGACAATGTCATCTTCGGCTCGGAAGACCATTCGGTGTACAGCGTCAACCGCATCACGTGCGCGATGGGGTGGTCGTTTCGGACCGGGATGGCCGTCCGCTCGTCACCGGTCGTCGTCGGGGACCATGTCGTACTCGGCTCCGATGATGGATGGATTTACTGCCTGCGCGCGGGCACCGGGGAACTTGTCTGGCGCCACAGAACATGGGGACCTGTGCGCTCAAGCCCCGCGGCGGCGGATCTGTCGGTAGTTGTCGGCTCGGATGACACCAACCTGTACAATCTTGCGGTCGACTCCGGCGACGTGCTCTGGCGAGCGTCGTGTGGAGGCTCGATTCAGTCCGCCCCCACCGTGTCCGGCGATCGCGTGCTGGCAACGAGCCGGGGCGGCTTCGTCAGCTCGATGTCGCTGGCAACCGGCGATCGCGTCTGGTATCACGAGGTTCAATCGCCGGTGCTGGCGTCTCCTCGTGTTACAGGGGACACGGTAGTGTTCGGCGCCGTCGATGGAATGGCGATCGGTCTCGCGCTCGACGATGGGGCATTACGCTGGTCGGCTCAAGTCGCCAACCAGATCACCGCCACGGCGCTGCTCGCCGGAGACCGCGGGTACGTAGGGACAATAGACGGCGACTGCGTATGCTTCAACGTTACGACCGGCGACGTCGTGTGGCGTCACAGTGTCGGCGCGGGTATCGTATCGACAGCAGCATACGGAAATGGCGTGCTCGTCGTCGGGTCGATAGACGGACATGTGTACGGATTGACGCTTACGGACGACGAGATCACCGCGTTTGAGGAAGGTGCTCGCTGATGCCGATCCGAGCGATTCTGCACGTCCCGGGCGAAGAAGCGATCCGCTGCGAGCTCGAGGAGATGCCTAAGCCGTCGGACAACTTCATTATCGTGACGAATCCGCGCCGAAAAGACGGCAAACCCATCCCAACGATGGACGAGAACGCCACGACTATCGTATTCCCGTGGACGCGTGTGTCGTATATCGAATTCTTCGAGGAGACATCCGCGCGGGAGAACGTCGTCGGGCTCTTCAGAGAGAGCGACGCTCGCCGGACACGATGACCTGTGGCGCGCAGCAGGCACTGTAACGCCCCGGCACTCCCGCCGGGGCGTTACAGTGCCTTACAGTTGCGTGTGCCGGGCTCTACAGCTCTTCCTTAATCGGCGTGTTCGTGGTGGTCGATTTGATGTCCGGCTTGTCCGCCGTTACCGCGTCGTCGTCCGCCGACGCGCTCGTTCGGAACTCCTTAATACCCTTGCCAAGAGCGCCACCGATCTCCGGAAGCTTTCCCACCCCGAAAATGATGACGACGATCACAAGAATGATCGCCAATTCCCACGGGCCAACAGACGGCATTGAGGGGTCCTCCCATCGCCTAGAATGTTCGCGATTGCGCTCCGAGTATACCGTAGTAAGGTATACGTCATCCATCGCGAAACGGTGCTATTGCATCAAGGTCGCGACGATCGATATCCCGACGAACACGACGGCGGCCGCGATTGTGAACTGGAACAGCGTCTTCTCGACTCCGCGTCGTGTGCGGTGGATCGACGACGTGTCGCCACCGAATCCGCCGCTGAAACCAGAACCTTTCGACTGCGTCAGGATAACCGCCATCAACACAACGGCGATGACGATCTGAGCAATGTCCAGCCCTGTATCCAAACGACAAACCTCCCCGCGTGATTGAGTAACGCCGCACGAAAGGATACTACATCCGACTCACGGATTCCGCGGCGCCGACGATCGCCATGAACGAGTCAGCATTCAGGCTTGCGCCGCCCACCAGTCCTCCATCGATATCCGGTTGGGCCAGCAGGTCCATTGCGTTGGTCGGAGTCATGCTGCCGCCGTATAGGATCCTGACGCCGGATCCCGGGTTCCCGTATCGCGTGGCGAGCCACGACCGTATCATCGCGCACATATCCTGAGCGTCGGTCGTCGTGGCAGCGACCCCTGTGCCGATGGCCCACACCGGCTCGTACGCGATGGTAACCCTTGGCGCCAGGTCCACGTCTACCGCCTCCAGTCCCTTCGCCAACTGACGGGTGACTACGGCCGTCGCATCGCCCGCCTCGCGCTCATTGATCGTCTCACCGACACAGAGAATCGGCTCCGCTCCGGCCGCCAGGATTGCTGACACTTTGCGGGCCACCCAGTCGTCTCCCTCGCCGAAAACGTGTCGTCGCTCGCTATGCCCGGCAGCAATGAAGTCGCACGTTTCCGCAAGCATCGGCGCCGAGACCTCCCCGGTGAACGCTCCCGAGGTCTCCCAGTGACAGTTCTGGGCTCCGAGCTTGACGCCTGAGGTTCCCAACGCGTCCCTCACGGGTATCAGCCAGGGGAATGGGGGCAGGATCGCGACATCGACTGATCTCGTCGATTGCGACGAGATCTCACGAGCGAGCGCGACAGCGTCGTTGTGGGAGAGATTCATCTTCCAATTGCCTGCGATCAGCTTCCGTCGTGTCATTCTCCCGCCTCCTTCAGCGCGACGACGCCCGGCAGCGACTTGCCTTCCAGAAACTCCAATGATGCTCCGCCACCGGTCGAAATGTGACTGATACGTTCCGCGAGACCCATCTGCCGCAGCGCCGCGACGGAGTCACCACCACCCACGACGGAAAACGCGCCCGAATCGGCGACTGCCTCAGCGACCGAGCGTGTGCCGCGATCGAATGGAGGCACTTCGAATAATCCCATCGGTCCGTTCCAGATAATCGTATGCGCCTGGTTGATCAGCTCTCGAAACGCATCGAGCGTAGCCGGTCCGATGTCAAATGCGGACTCGTCGTGCGGAATACGCGCCATGGCACGGCATTGCTCGGCCCGGTCTGCTGACGGCGCGACGAGGAAGTCGTGGGGGAGGATGATTGTGCCCCCTCGGTCGGCGTCAAGCAACTCTCGCGCAAGCTCGATGCTGGACTCTTCGACCAAGGACGTTCCAACTTCGTCGCCGCGGGCCTTGAGCATCGTGTTGGCAATGCCGCCGCCAACCAGCACGTGGTCCGCGCGGCTCATGAACTGGCGAATGATGCCGATCTTGTCGGAGATCTTCGCGCCGCCCATGATCACGATGACCGGTGGCTTGGGAGCGTCCCGCACCGCGCCAAGCGCGACCACCTCGCGCTCCATCAACAATCCCGCCGCGCTGGGGATCAGGCGCGCGACTCCCTCGGTCGACGCGTGCGCGCGGTGCGCCGCGCCGAATGCGTCGTTGACGTAGCAGTCTGCAAGCGCGGCAAGTCTGCCTGCCAGCTCTGGGTCATTCTTCTCTTCGCCCGGCTCAAAACGCACGTTCTCCAGCATCGCGATCGTTCCAGACTTGAGGCGAGACGCAAGAGACTGCGCGGACGGGCCGACTACATCACTAACGAGCTCTACCTGACTGCCGAGCAGCTGCGATGCGTGCCGCGCGACCGGCGCCAACGACAGTCCAGGGACGATCACTCCTTTCGGCCTGCCGAGATGTGACACAAGCAGCACGCCAGCGCCCGACTCGAGCAACCGGCGAATCGTCGGACAAGCGGCTGTGATGCGCCAGTCATCGGTGATCCGTCCATCGTCCAGTGGGACGTTGAAATCGACGCGCACAAGAACGCGTTTTCCGCGCACGTCAAGGTCATTGAGAGTCCGAAGCCTCACTGGTCTCCTCCGATCCTCACGACACTGGTCGATGGAAGACACGACGGGCGGCATAGTGGCCGCCCGTCGTACCCGATCGATGATGACGCCTCGCGCCGCGCTAGACGCCCTGGCCCGCCATGAGAGACGCGAGGTCGGCGACTCGGCAGGAATAGCCCCACTCGTTGTCGTACCAGGCAATGACCTTGCCAAGACGCTTGCCCGCTGTCATGGTCGAGAGCCCATCGACAATCGCGGAATATGCATTGCCGCGGAAGTCCATCGACACAAGCGGTTCTTCGGTGTAGTCGAGAATGTCTTCGAGCGCCCCCGCGGCCTCCGTCTTAAACGCATTGTTGATCGCCTCCGCGGTCACATCCGACTCAAACTCCACAGACAGGTCAATAATGGAAACCGTGGGAGTCGGCACGCGCAGAGAAAAGCCGTCGAACCTGCCCTTGAGCTCCGGTAACACCAGTGCGACGGCGCGCGCGGCTCCGGTGGTCGTCGGAATGATGTTCAGTGCTGCGCTCCGCGCTCGACGGAGGTCCTTGTGCGGCGAATCGAGAATGACCTGGTCGTTCGTGTACGCGTGAACGGTCGTCATCAGCGCGTGCCCGATGCCGAAGTGCTGGTGCAGCACCTTCGCCACCGGTGCGAGACAGTTCGTCGTGCACGACGCGTTTGACACGATGTGATGGCGCTCCGGATCGTACTGGTCGTCGTTCACCCCCAGCACAATTGTAATGTCCTCGTTATTGGCGGGAGCAGAGATAATCACCTTCTTCGCACCCGCAGCAATGTGTGCACGCGCTTTGGTGGCGTCGGTGAAAAAGCCTGTCGATTCGACGACGATATCGACGCCAACATCCGACCACGGTAGCGCCGATGGATCACGCTCAGCAAACACACGTATGCCGGTACCGTCGACCTCGATTAAATCTCCGTTCGATTGAATCTCTCCATCGAACACTCCGTACGTCGAATCATATTTCAGCAAGTGGGCAAGCGCGTCCGGGCTCGTCAAATCGTTTACCGCGACGACCTCGAGATCATCTCCGTAATCGTTGTATATCGCCTTGAACACTTGCCGGCCGATTCGACCGAACCCGTTGATTGCGATTCGTGCTCCCATGTGCTGTCTCCTCCTTCTGCCTCCCACGATGAATAAACCTGACCACGTTGCTCAGTCAATCTCGGCCCCGCGTGCCGCTTCCAACACGGATTGCCGGCACGCTTTTGCCAGCAATCGACGTTCTCGGAACGAGAGACGCGTGCTGGCGAGGATGGGGAATCGGTTTGTCCACCAGCGCAGCCCGATGCCCGCGACCGAGCGTCAGCAAGACCTCGGCCAGCTTGTCGGGATCGTGGCGAAGCGGAAATTCGGGATTCACGATGTCACGCTCGACCAGCGAAAGCCGCTCGTCGAACTCAAAAAGTCCATCGAGCACGACCGCGCTGACCTGCCACTCGGGCTTAATCCGTGTCTCGGCCGGCTTCAAGTTCGAGTTGACGAGCACGTGGTCAATCGGAATGTTAGGGACGTGGCGCTCGAGGGCACGCAGGTGATGGATGACGCGATACCCATCGGTTTCACCAGGCTGCGTCGCGACGTTGCAGACATATACCTTTGCTCCCGGAGCAAACCGCAGGGCGTGTGCGATTCCTTCGACCAGCAGGTTGGGCAGCACCGAGGTGTACAAACTGCCCGGTCCGAGCACGATCAGGTCCGCGGATAGGATCGCGACGATAGCAGGATCGTACGCGTCCGCGCCGTGTGGCTCAATGAACACGTTCTCGATGGTTGAGCGAGCCAGCGGGATCTGCGACTCGCCGCGCACCACCGATCCATCGACCATGCGGGCCGAAACGACGATGTCCTCAAGCGACGACGGCAACACCTGACCGCGAATGTTTAGCACACGCGACGACTCAATGATGGCCTGCTCGAAACTTCCGCTGACCTTTGTCATCGCGGTGATGAACAGGTTGCCGAATGAATGTCCATGAAGCGATGAGTCTTCCGCCTCGAAACGGTACTGGAACAGTTCGCCGAGGAGGGTTTCGGAATCGGCGAGCGCGACGAGACAGTTACGGATATCGCCGGGGGACGGCATGTTGAACTCGGACCGTAGTCTGCCTGACGACCCACCGTCGTCCCCGACGGTTACGATCGCAGTGATAGCGAGATTGTGCTGCTTGAGCCCTCGCAATAGAGTAGACAGGCCGGTTCCGCCGCCAATCGTGACGATGCGCAACTCCGGGTCGATGACGCCGAATCGGTGGGACGCGATAATCTCGGCAAGCGCAGGACTCCCTGGCCGTTGGTCGAGGAACGGGCTGAGCAGCGAGCGCGACAGTTGGAAGAAACCGACCAGCACGAACCCGATGCCGACAGCGATAACGAGCACTTCGCGGTACGGATGCGGGATGAATTGAAGCGTCACGGTCTGCACAATGGTGGCGGTTGAGGAGGGGAAGTCGTAGTTGCGATAGATCCAGGCCAGGCCCATCGCCATTGCAAGGCTGGTCATGACCAGGCCGCCGAACAGGACAAGTATCCATCGCTTGACCAGCATTCCCGGACGGAGCCATGTTCGGAGCTTCATGCTCGTTTCTTAGCCTCCCCGCTCGGCGTTTCTGGTGGCTGAAGTATAGCATGCCCGGTCCTTCTCGCACGGTCGCGTTAGTGCGCGTCTGGACTTTCCGGTGTGTCTGGAGGATTCAGAATTGGTATACTCAGCGTGTGGAATTCGATATGCCCGAGGTAGAAGTGGGCGATGCCCACTTCGTTTGTTGTCCGCGCATGCTCGGGCCGCGATCTTGCTTTCCGAGTCCCACGTTCGCTCGACGCCGTCCATGTAACGCGTAGCCGGCGACGTCGGGCGCCTCCATCGCTCGAATCACTAGGAGGTATACACAACCGATGAAAAGCGACTTCTATATGGCTATCACTCAGATCGCTGCTGAGCGCGGAATTCCGCGTGAGGCGGTTATGGCGTCGGTCGAGCACGCGCTGAAGACCGTCTATCGGAAGATGGCGGACACCGAGGACAACGTTGACGTTGAAATCGACCCTGCAACCGGCGGCGTGCGCATATTCGTCGTCAAGGAGGTGGCTGAGGAGGTCGAGGACGAGACGTCGCAGATGTCGCTTGAGGAGGCCCGTGCGTTCGATGCAGACGCCTACATCGGAAAGGTGTATCGCACTGATCGGACGCCGAAGGACTTTGGCCGCATTGCCGCTCAGACGGCGAAGCAGGTTGTCCTGCAACGCATCCGGGACTTTGAGCGCGACAGCGTCTATGACGAGTTCGCCGACCGCGTTGGGGAGGTGCTCAATGGTGTCGTCCAACGGGCGGATTCCCGGGCGTTGATCGTCGAGCTGGGCAAGGCTGAGGCCGTGATGCCCGTCCGCGAGCAGGTTCCTAACGAGCGCTATCGTCCCGGTCAGCGATTGAAGGTCTATCTGCTGGATGTGAACAAGGATCCTCGGGGGCCGCAGCTCATCGTCAGCAGGTCGAATGTCAGCCTTGTCAAGCGGCTGTTCGAGCTTGAAGTCCCGGAGATCTTTTCGGGCGCCGTGGAGATCATGGCGATCGCGCGCGAGCCCGGCCTGCGCAGCAAGGTGGCCGTCGCGGCGCGCCAGGAGAAGGTTGACCCAGTCGGCTCCTGCGTCGGCATTCGCGGCGTTCGCATCCAGAACATTGTTAATGAGCTGATGGGCGAGAAGATCGATGTCATCGAGTGGTCTTCCGACACGAACACGTTTATCGCAAACGCGCTTTCACCGGCAAAGCCACTCAATGTCAGCCTGAATGAGGAAGAAAAGGTGGCGCGAGTCATCGTCCCGAGCGATCAGATGTCGCTTGCGATCGGCAAGGACGGGCAGAACGCCAGACTGGCATACAAGCTCACCGGCTGGCGCATCGACGTGAAGGACCCTGACTCCCTGCGCGACCAGAATGAAGATCTGCTGCGCGAGGCGCGGTCAGCGTTCGGGGACGGTCCGGAAGACTTCATGCTGCTCGGTCGTCAGCCACGGCTCGTGCGTTCAGACGGGCTCTTCTCGCTGCGCGACCGCGATTTTGGCCCGTTGTCCGGGGAGTTGGTTGGCATGAGCGTCGATGTCGAGATGCTCAACGGCGTCGTCAACGTCTACTACAACCGGGATCTCAGGGCGCGTTTCGATTTCGAGAGTGGTCGAGAGCTTGCGCTCTATGACGACACCAGCGTGGTGGCGGAGTAGGAAGCTGGCAGCGATGACTGGGCAGGACACGACGCGGCGTCGCCCGAGAAAAGGGCCGCGCCCCCGCAAAGTGCCGCTGCGCATGTGCATCGCCTGCCGGGAGCATGACGCCAAGCGGGCGTACGTCAGAGTGGTTCGGACTCCTGAAATGAGCGTTGAGGTCGATCCGACCGGTAAGCGCAACGGTCGGGGCGCCTACGTGTGTCGACGACGGATGTGCTGGCAACGAGCCATCGACGGATCGATGATCGATCACGCGCTGCGCGTAGAGGTTGACGCGGAAACCCGCGAGGCGTTGCGAGAATATGCGAGATCGCACTTCCCGCCGGATGAAGAGTAGACGCCACGTAGCTCGCGCTCCCTTACGTCGTTGGCGAACGTGGGAGCGAAGAGAGAGGGAGGCAACCAAATGAGTGGACCAAGACGCCCAGGAGGCGGTCAATATCGAGGACGACCGCGGGGCGCCAAAGGGCGCGGGCGGGGGTCCAGCAACGGTCCCCGATCCCGGGCGGCGGTGGCCGTCGCCACCAGACCCACAGGTCCCGTGACGCTTGGCTCCGTGATGTCCGTGGCGGAGCTGGCTGACGCGCTTGGCGTGACACCGGTCGACGTCATCAAGGAACTGATGACGACCGGCATCATGGCAACGATCAATCAACAGGTGGACTTCGACACTGCGTCACGGGTCGCGCGAAGTTTCGACATTGAGACTGAGGAGCACGTTCCTGAGGTCGTCCAGGCTGCGTCCGACGAAGTCGAGAGCCGCCGCGGAGAGGGAGCGACCGATCCGGACGCAAAGCCTCGACCGCCGGTCGTAACGATCATGGGTCATGTCGATCACGGCAAGACCAAACTGCTCGACGCGATTCGCGAGACGAAAGTCGCCGAGGGCGAGGCAGGCGGAATTACGCAGCACATCGGCGCATACCAGGTCGAGGTACAGGGCCGTAAGATCACCTTCCTCGACACTCCCGGCCACGAGGCGTTTACCGCCATGCGCGCCCGCGGCGCACAGGCGACTGACATTGCCGTGTTGGTCGTCGCGGCCGACGACGGCGTTATGCCACAGACGCGAGAAGCGGTCGCTCATGCCAAAGCGGCCAAGGTTCCGATCGTCGTCGCCATGAACAAGATCGATCTGCCAGCGGCGAATCCTGACCGGGTGAAGCTGCAACTCTCCGAGATCGACGTCACACCGGAGGATTACGGCGGAGACACGCCGGTCGTCGAAGTTTCGGCCAAAGAGCTTATGGGTATTGACGACCTTCTGGAGGTCATCCTGCTCGTCGCCGACATCCAGGAGTTGAAGGCTAATCCGTCCAAGCCGGCCCTTGGAGTCGTCATCGAGGCCAAGATCGACCGTTCGCGCGGCGTCGTCGCGACGGTCCTGGTGCAATCCGGCACCTTGAAGCCGCGCGATCTCGTCGTGGCCGGCGCCACATATGGCCGCATCAAGGCGATGAATGACGATCGCGGCCGCCGGCTGCGGAAGGCCGAGCCCGCAACGCCCGTCGAAATCCTGGGACTGTTCGAGCTGCCTCAGGCAGGCGATGTCTTCCAGGTCGTCGAGGACGAGAAGGTCGCGCGTTCGCTCGCGGAGGAGCGGGCCCGGCACAAGCGCGCCGAGTCATTCGGTGACAACCGCGTCGTCAAGCTCGATGACATCTACGATCAGATGCAGGAGGGTGGAACCAAAGAGCTTCCCATCATCGTAAAGGCTGATGTCCAAGGCTCACTCGGCGCCGTTATCGGATCGCTCGCGAAGTTGAACGAGGAATCGAACTCGGTTGCACTCACGATCGTGCACACGGGCACCGGAGCGATCAATGAGTCGGACGCAAACCTGGCCTCCGCATCCGGCGCCATCATCATCGGGTTCAACGTGCGTCCTGATCCGGCTGGACGACGGGCCGCTGATTCCGCCAACATCGACATTCGCTTCTATGATGTGATCTATCATCTCGTCGACGACGTCAAGGCTGCGATGAGCGGACTGCTCGACCCTGTAAAGCGGGAGATTACCGACGGTTATGCGGAGGTCCGCGACACGTTCCGGCTTCCGAACCGCGAGGTTGTCGCGGGGCTGTACGTCGTCGACGGCAAGGCCGTGCGCAACTCGCGAGCGCGCGTGCTTCGAAACGGGGCGGTCATGACTGACACGACCGTTGGCTCACTCAAGCGATTTAAGGATGACGCGCGCGAGGTCGCGGCCGGCTATGAGTGCGGCGCGGTTCTCAACGGGTTCACCGAATTCGAGACGGGCGACCAGATCGAGTTCTATCACGTTGAAGAGGTGGCCCGCGTGTAGCTCCGTCTTGCGTCAGGTCCTTGGGCATCGCGCTACGCAGCGAGCGTGTTTGTCCCGCCACGACGAGAGGGGTTGGCCATGAGTGGCAGGCGTCAGGAGCGCGTTGGCGATCTGATTCGTGACGAGGTCAGCGACATCATTCGGCGCGACGTGAATGATCCCAGGCTTGGATTCGTTACCATCACGCGCGCGGAGCTTAGCCCCGACCTGCGTTATGCGCGCTTGTTTGTCAGCGTGTTCGCCGACGATGCCGAACGCAAGCAGACCCTGGAGGTGCTCAACCGCGCGTCATCGTTCATCCGGCGCACTCTCGCGCCCCGGCTTCGCATGCGATCGATCCCGGAACTGTCGTTTCGTCTCGATCAGTCGATGGAGCACGCGGAGAGTGTGGCGAGAATTCTTCGTGAGCTGGAGACCGATGAGCCGTCGCCCGCGACTGCGCCGGAGAGTGACGACGAGTTGGCGACACCATGACTGCGTCCAGCGCATCAGGAGACAAGGGCGGCGGCAGCCACGAGCATGTCGACCAACTCCCGGCTCTGTCTCACGCGCTACGCGACATGATCGTAGAGTCGCGACGACCTGTCATTCTCACTCACGCAGACCCCGACGCCGACGCCATTGCCTCCGTGCTGGGAATGAAGGCGCTCTGCGAGCACCTCGGGGTCACACCCAGGCTCGCGACGTCCGGGGACGGCAGCATGCCCGCCAACCTCATCTTCGTTCATGAAGCGGAAACGCTGCGACGAGTCGACGACGACGCGGTCCGGGTGGCGGATCTCATCATCTTCGTGGACGCTGCCGACGCGGACAGGCTTGGACCGCTGTTCTACCGCCTGCCTGACGAGTTCGAGCGGCGCCGGCCTACGATTAACATTGACCACCACATTACCAATCACCGCTTTGCCACGCTCAACATCGTGCTGCCCGAGGCCGCGGCAACTTCGGAAATCATCGTCGCCATGTTTGACGCGCTCGGGCTCGAGCTCGAGCCACGCATCGCGACGACACTGATGGCCGGCATCTTCGGTGACACGCTGGGCCTTCGCACGCCGAGCACAACGCCAACCACGCTACGTATCGCCGCGGAGTTGATGGAGGCTGGCGCAGATCTCGATCTGATCGTCGATCACCTGTTCCGTTTGAAGCCGTATTCGACTATCTGCCTGTGGGCAGAGGTGCTTCAGCGGGCTGAGTGGCGCGGAGCGCTGATCTGGTCCCAGATTGACCCCGAAATGCTCGCTCGTTCCGGGGCTGATCGCACCGAGGGCGAGGGAATCGTGAACTTTCTGGCCGGAACGATCGGCGCGCGCGCTTCCGCGCTGCTGCACGAGGAGCCCTGGGGGTGGCGCGTAAGCATGCGCTCCATTGCCGATGACGTCGACGTGTCGGCGATTCTTCAGCGGCACGGCGGCGGCGGACACCAGCGCGCCGCCGGGGCGAGGCTGCCGCCGGGCATCGAAGCGCGCGATCACTTCCTCGATGACATCGCCACCATTCTTGGACCACGCATCGACAATCCGTCTCGATTTAGCGCGGGAGCCGATCCTGTCTGATGATTCCCCTGACGCAATGCCCCCTGGCTTGAACGGCCTGCTGCTCGTCGACAAGCCCGTCGGGATCACCTCCCACGATGTTGTGTCCCGCGTGCGACGTCTCGTCGGCATGACGCGCGTCGGGCACGGCGGCACCCTCGATCCGTTCGCGAGCGGCGTCGTCGTCGTTGCCGTCGGCCAGGCCACGCGCGTCCTGCAGTACGTTCAGCATAGCGACAAACGCTATCTCGCTCACGTAGTGCTGGGAGTGGAAACCGACTCACATGACATCGAAGGCGAGATACTCGCCCGCCGTGCCGTCACGGAGTGGCCAAGCGTGTCGGATGTCGAGCAGGCGGCGTCCCTGTTCACCGGAGCGATCGAGCAGGTTCCTCCGCGGCACTCGGCGATCAAGATCGCGGGCCGAAAGATGTATGATCTCGCCCGCGCTGGCGTCAAAGTCGACGTTCCGTCGAGATCGGTCAACGTCTACTCGATCGACGTGCTCTCTTACGACCCGCCCGACCTGCGAATCGCCGTGCATTGCGGCAAAGGCACATACATTCGCTCGATCGCGCGTGATATTGGCTCCGCGCTGGGCATTGGCGCATACTGCCACGGCCTCAGACGCTATGTGAATGGACCGTTCTGCCTGAAAGACTGTTGGACGCTCGACGACCTGGATGAAGCGCATCAGCAAGCCCGGTGGTCGTCGATCGCGATACATCCCGACGCCGCGATCGCGCATCTCGACGCGCTCGTTGTCGACGAGACAGGCGTAGCTGCGTGGTATCATGGCCGGTCGATCCACGTCTCGACAACGCGGCTGGTTGACGACGGGGCTCTGCTGCGCGTATACGCCAGCGACGGTCGATTCCTGGGCGTCGGGCGCAGCAATCCACCCGACATCGTGCAACCGAAGCTGGTCTTTTCATCCCAGCATGGGATCGAGGACGAATGATCGAAACTGGAACGAGTTTCTATTCCGATCTGGGAGCCTTGCCACGCGCGCAGCGCGTCGTAACGATTGGCAATTTTGACGGCGTTCATCGGGGGCATCAGTTTCTGATCGGCTGCGTTATAGCGGATGCTCGCAAACGTGGCGCACGATCACTGGTCATCACCTTCGAACCGCACCCTTCCGCGGTCTTGCGACCGGACGTGACCTTCCAGCGACTAACGACCTCCATAGAGAAACAGAATCTGCTGGCCGCGTCGGGAGCGGACGAGTTGCTCATTCTGCCCTTCACCAGGCGATTTGCCGAGCAGGAGCCCGTTGATTTTCTCAGGCGACTGAGAGAGTGCGCGACTCCCGCCGCGACATTTGTCGGAGAGGGCTTCCGCTTTGGACGTGACCGCGCCGGAGATGGCGAAACGATCCGTGAATTCGGGATGGTGCACGGTTTCGAAACGACGGTCATCACGCGCCTGCGCGAAAATGGCGGCGTCATCAGCAGCTCCTCGATTCGCAACGCCCTTGCGCGAGGAGATATCGCTGCGGCAAACGACTGGCTCGGGCGCCGATACCGACTCCGCGGCTCCGTAGAGCACGGCGCCGCGCGCGGGCGAGAGCTGGGATTTCCAACCGCCAATCTCATGCTTGATGAGAGCGTCTGTCTCCCGGCGGATGGCATCTACGCGGCACACGCCCGCGTCGTCGATGGAGACATCGGCATGCGACAGGCAATCGTGTACGTCGGCGCCCGACCAACCTTCGCCGGAGACGATCGCCTCGTCGAGGCGTATATCCTCGACTTCAACGGCGATCTGTACACCAGCGAATTGGAGGTGGAATTCGCGCAATTCATTCGGGCCGACGCAAAGTTCGATTCACCGGAGGCGCTAGCGGCCCAAATGGCGCGCGACGAGATCGCCGCGCGGGCCGCCTTCGCCGAACAGACGGGCGCCGCCCGTCCTGCCTGAGCTTGCCCTGCTCGATCGTGATCCGCGCGTCCGTCCGGCGTAGCGCGACGAGCCAGTGAACGGTATACTTGCCAACGCCGACGGGGTGTGGCGCAGTCTGGTAGCGCGCGGCGTTTGGGACGCTGAGGTCGGAGGTTCGAGTCCTCTCACCCCGACCATTCAGCG
>DATKCN010000191.1:0-9900 GCA_035513175.1 Thermomicrobiales bacterium | reverse complement strand
ACCCACGTCGCCGCGCTGATGTCATAGTCCATTGCCAGGTGCTCGAGGTGCTGCTCGATCGAGCCGGTCGCCACAATGGCCGTCGTAAACCAGCCGCGTTCCAGCGCCTCGCGGAACTCCCGGCGAGTCATCCGTCCGAGCACTACCTCATCGCTCACGACGCCCCCTGAAGGTCATGCGAGTACGTCAGAGGCGCAGCGTAGACCCGCGGCGCTGCGCCGTCAAGCGTCGCCCGTCGCGCGGCACATGCAGTTTCGCGTCACGTGATGCCGGCGCCGGCGCCGCGATCGGTCGTGGCTGCGCCGCGACGACGCCGGACCGTTTCCGGGACGCGAGACGAGTCAGACCGTGGACAGCCAGCCACGCTCGTGAATGTAGACGAGACACTGACCGTGACTGTCACGCGTTCCATACAGTACACTCAACCGTCACGGAATGTTGCGGTCGCGGGCGGCGTCCCGGGCCAGCATGTCCAACAGATCCTTGCAGCTCTCCCGTATCGCGTCTGCGGGCCTCAACATCCCAGACGATGTTACTGAGATTCACCAGGGCCAGTGCCAAATGTCCGGAAAGGCTCCCGTGTCGTCCGCAGAGCTCATGGCGCACCACATCCGACATTTCGGCGCGCGACCTGACGTCGTCAACAGACGTGGAGTGAAGACACGACCATGAGCTTGG
Source organism: Thermomicrobiales bacterium (assembly GCA_035513175.1). GTDB lineage: Bacteria > Chloroflexota > Chloroflexia > Thermomicrobiales > CFX8 > DATKCN01. The sequence goes on along the minus strand of DATKCN010000191.1, from coordinate 9,222 downwards.
CAGACCTCCTGAAGCTGGCGGCGCGCTGGTGGTGGATATTGTTGCTGTTTCCAATCACCTCGGCGACAACCGCATACGCAGTCAGCTTGTCAATCACGCCGGAGTACGAAGCGAATGCGACGTTGCTCGTAGAGGAGTCGCAGACGCTCGGAACATCTACCTACAATGACATCCTCGCAAACGAGCGCCGGGCGCAGACGTACGTTCGATTGATCGGGACGCGTCAGGTCGCCGACGCTACCGTCGAACGGCTCGATCTGCCGATCAGCACCGACGATCTTCTCGCGAAGCTCTCGGCGTCGTCGATTCGTGACACCCAGCTCATCTCGATTCGCGTGACTGACACCGATCCGGAAACCGCGGCGCTCATCGCGACGACTGTCGGGGAAGTGTTCGTCGACCAGCTGCGGGAGCAGGCCAGCATCCCGGTCGACGACGCGCGGCGTGAATTGCAGCAGAATCTCGATCGCATTCGGGAACGCATCGAAGAGACGCTTGCCAGGATCGATGAGCTGCAGATGCGTCCGGATGCAACCAGCGCCGCAAACCAGGCGGAAATCCTGGCCAATCAAAGCCAGCTGAATCAACTTCAGTCGACGTACGCGACCCTGCTTGAATCGCAGCAGCGGATGGATATCGGGCAGGCACAGGCACAGGCCAGTGTGCGCATCGTCGATCAGGCAGTGCCTCCGCGCTCACCGGTCTCCCCACGGATCCCGCTCAACACTGTTTTGGGCGGCATGCTCGGGCTGATCGTGGCAGGCGGCCTGGTGCTCCTGCTGGGTTACATCAACGACGCGATCCAGACTTCTGACGACCTGTCGCGCGTCGTCGGCCAGACGGCCGTGGGCGAGATTCCCGCGCTCAGCAATGCCCAGGAGATCGTGGCGCGCCGAGACCAGCGCACGGCTCCGGTGGATGCGTTCCGGTCGCTGCGGACGAACCTGCAGTTCGCCTCGCTTGGAGGCGACATCAGATCGCTGGTCGTTACGAGCCTGCGTCCGGGTGAAGGTAAGACGACCGTATTGGCGAATCTCGCCACGGTGATCGCCCAGGGAGGGCATCGGGTCGTCCTCGTGGACGCCGACCTGCGGCGGCCACGCATACACCAGCTATTCGAGATTTCCAATCGAGCCGGGCTCACCAACCTGCTCCTGGCCGGACTCGATGATATTGACTCATTCGTAATCCACACCGACGTGCCGAATCTTGACGTTATTCCCAGTGGGCCGCTGCCCCCGAACCCGGCTGACGTCCTGCAGAGCGCGGCGATGCGGGAGCTGATCGAAGCGCTTGAATCTCGCGCGGACATCGTCCTGGTCGACTCCCCTCCCCTGGCCTTCAGCGACCCGCTGATCACTGCCAACATCGTTGACGGCACGCTGCTGATCGTGCTGTCTCGGAAGACTCGTCCGGATGAGCTTGTAGCGGGTCTTGAAGCGTTGTCGCGCACCGGGACGCCCTTGCTGGGCATTGTCATCAACCGGTCCCGCAACATCGCCGCGTCGTCCGCCCATTACCGCTCGTATTACGATGAAGGCGCATGGCCTGATGATGACGGGACGTCGCGGACGCCCACTTCCCGACAGCGCAATCGCCGCGGTTTTCCGACGTTTCGCGCCCGTGGTCAGCCTCGCCTGGAGTGACATATTATCCGCCGCGGCGTGAATCCCATAGCCCACGGGGGAACCGGGTCCGATCCAGGTGCTTCAATTGCCTGGGAGACGGTATGGATATCTGGGCGCCTGCGACGACGGATCTGGCCGCGTTTCTGACGAACGCTGCATGCTCACCGCCCGCGAGGTCGGCGAGCCGCACGAACGCGCCTGCAAGCCGTGGACCGCGCACCGTGGTCCCGTGCGCGTCGCTGGCGATGATGTGCAGGATCCCCGACCTGGCAAGGCTCTCGGCGACACGCCTGGGGCCGGTTCCATCCTCGCCGAGCAGAGAGCCGGCGTTGACCTGAAGCAGAACGTCCAATGCCACGAGTTCGAGCAGGATGCGCGGATCGCGCTGAACTGCCTGGTAGCGTTCGGCGTGCGCGAGTATCGGCCACGCGCCCGCGAGCTGCAGATCGTGGATTGCTCGGAAAACGTCGGCGGTCCACGGTCCCTGGAACGGCAGCTCGATCAAGACATACGGCGTGTGATTGATGCAGACGAGCTCATTCGATCGGTAAGCTGCCAGCGTGGCAGCGCTCAGCCGAACCTCACTCCCAGGCGCGACAGTGATGGCCAGCCCTGCGTCGCGCGCGCTGTCGTTGACGCGCGTGACGGCGTCGTAAATCATGCGGGGGCTCAAGGCACGCGCATGCGGCGTTGCGACGATGAGGGACGTGCCGTCCGACTCGGCCACGCGGAGCATGTCCAGTGTTTCCTGGAGATCATGAGCGCCGTCGTCAACACCAGGCAGGATGTGGCTGTGCAGATCGACATTCTTCACGATGACACTGTTCACGATACGGAACGACCTCCGGCGACTGACCAGGTGGTCCAATCACGTGATCATACCCGCTGACCACGCACGTCTACGATGCCGGGCTGAGCAACCCTGACGCTCCCCGGCCAGACACGTCACCGGATGTCGCCAGCGACCGACGCCCCCTTCAATAGCCCGATGCCCGATTGATGCGTGGCTATTACTTCCCCCACAATCACGGCCATCCGATATTGCGCCGAGCGCTCAATTTGGCACACTAGTAGCATTCAACATCCCAGCATCGGATGTTCACGCCGTGCCGGCCTACCAGCGCCGGAGTAATTTGGAGGCGCTGCCGATGTACCGCGCTCGCGAGGCTCTAACGCTCATCCAGCCGGTCCAGGCGGGCACGCGAGATGACGTCGATCGACCGGCGGGCCGGCTCTCGCGTCATGAAGAGAGTTGTCAACGATGAGCGTCGCCTTAGTTACTGGATCCGCCGGACTCGTCGGCTCTGAGGCGGTTGTGTACTTTGCCGAGCAGGGTTTCGATGTCGTTGGAATCGACAACGACATGCGAAGCGCGTTCTTTGGAGAGAGCGCAACGACGATCCCCAACCTCAGGCGCATGCAGAAGCGATTGCCGTCCTACGAGCATCACGACATCGACATCCGTGACGAGCGCGCCGTGCGGGCGATTTTCGAGCGCTACGGCCGATCGATCGCGCTCGTCATTCATGCCGCCGCGCAGCCCTCCCATGACTGGGCCGCGACCGCGCCCACGGTTGACTTCACCGTCAACGCGAATGGCACGCTGACTCTGCTCGAAGCCACGCGCCTGAACGCGGAAGACGCCGTGTTCATATTCACTTCGACCAACAAGGTGTATGGTGACACCCCTAACTCGCTGCCGCTCATCGAGTTGCCGACGCGCTGGGAAGTGGATCGAGCCCATCGGTACGCCGCGGGGATTTCCGAGGACATGTCCATCGACACGTCGTTGCACAGTCTGTTCGGCGCGTCGAAGCTCGCGGCGGACGTACTGGTGCAGGAGTACGGGCGATACTTTGGCATGCGGACCGCCTGTTTTCGGGGCGGGTGTCTGACAGGCCCGAACCATGCGGGCGCACAGCTGCACGGGTTCCTGTCGTATCTGGTGAAGTGCGCCATTACTGACGAGCCGTACACCGTGTTCGGCTATAAGGGCAAGCAGGTGCGCGACAACATCCACAGCCACGACCTCATCCGGGCGTTTCACGCGTTCTTCAGCGCGCCACGCTCTGGCGAGGTCTATAACATCGGCGGCGGGCGATACAGTAACTGCTCGATGTTGGAGGCCATCGACATCGTCCAGCAGATATCGGGACACGAGCTGCGATGGTCTTACCGCGAGCAGAATCGCGTCGGTGATCACATCTGGTGGATCAGCGACCTGACACGCTTTCGGACGCACTTTCCGACCTGGTCGCTGAATTATGACGTTCCGGCGATCATTCAGGAAATCGTTGACGCCGGTCGGGAGAGTTGGCAGCCCGGCGCCGCGGCCGCCAGTGGCTGACCAGCGCAAGCAGAATATTATCGGCGTGCTGGTAGACGCGATCGATTACGGCGCCACCGTCAGCCAGGTCATTGCCGCGGCCGTTGACGGCCGGCCAATGACCGTCGCCGCGCTGGCGGTCCACGGTGTGATGACCTCCCACATCGATCGCGAGTTTGGCGCGCGGGTGAACTCGTTTGACCTTGTGGTTCCTGATGGCCAACCCGTGCGCTGGGCCATGAATCTGATTCATCGAACCGCGCTCCGCGAACGAGTGTATGGCCCGACGCTAATGCTGCGTGTCTGCGACGCCGCCCAGCGGCAGGGGGTGGGAATTTACCTGTACGGCAGTTCCGAGGCGACTGTCTCGCGACTGCGCGACACGCTGCAAGTGAAATTCCCCGAGCTCTCCATTAGCGGCATTTCTCCGTCGAGATTCAGGTCGCTGTCTCCAGCCGAAAAGGAGGACGTCGTCGACCGGATTCGCCGGTCTGGCGCGCGCGTCACGTTCGTCGGCCTCGGCTGTCCCCGGCAGGAAATCTGGGCCTATGAGTATCGCGAGGCGTTGCAGATGCCGATCATCGCCGTTGGAGCGGCGTTTGACTTCCACGCCGGCGTCGTGAAGCAGGCGCCGGCGTGGATGCAGGCCAAGGGGCTTGAGTGGCTCTATCGACTGCGCACGGAACCACGGCGCCTGTGGCGCAGGTACCTGCTCCTCAACCCGTGGTATCTCGCCCTGGTCGTGGCTCAACGCACGCGACTGAGACGCTTCGACATCATCGAGGCAGACCAGATCACCGAACGATCGTACGGATAATCCACTGTCGCAGCGCTCGTCGCGAACTGGCCGCGCGGATGACGACGTCGGTTCTTAACGACACGCTCGCGCGTGGAGCTCAGTATGCGCCGTGGCCGTTCACGACGCTCGCCGGTGTCTGCAGCAGGATCCGCACGTCAAGCCAGAACGACATATGCTCAAGATAGAAGATGTCCAGGTCGGTGCTGAGATGCATCGGGAGGTCGCTGCGTCCGTTGATCTGCCACCAGCCGGTAATGCCGGGACGCACGAGGTGACGCGCGTGTTGCCAATCCTCATACCGTTCAACCAGACCCGGCAATTCCGGCCGCGGTCCAACCAGGCTCATCTCTCCGCGCACGACGTTGAGCAACTGAGGAAGCTCGTCGATGCTGGTTCGCCGCAGGAACGCGCCGACGCGCGTCACCCGCGGGTCTGAGCTGCTCTTGTGTCTCACCCTTCGATCGCGAAAGGTGATGTCCAGCGAGTGGGATCGCCGATCGGGAATCATGGTGCGAAACTTCATGACTTCGAAGAGCACGCCATCCCGGCCAACCCGTTTCTGCATGAACATCACCGGGCGGCCCGACTCCAGCAAGATCGCGATGTATGCCAGCGCCAGCACGGGAAAGCACAACGCGAACAGCACGCTCCCGAACACCACGTCCACTAGACGCTTCACCCCGCGTGAATACACGCGCCGCTGGGCACGCATGACCCGCGCCCGCGACCGGGCATTAAGGGCGGCTAGACCCAGCAACGGATCGCCTGGTGTGGTCGAGTTGCGCGCGTGCGCCGCAACCCCGTCGCCGTTCAAGGCCACTGGGTGCGAGTAATGCCATGAATCCTGACGTTCAGCGGACAAGTGTCCACCTCCGAAGGTTAACATTCGTTTGACGCTCAGGTGACGAAACAATCACTCGTCTAAGTCAGCATAATTCGCGTACGTACGCACCGCCATAGCCAGAACGTACAGCGTTTTGCGCCAGTCATTCGACTGCGTGATTGATCTGTACGATATCACAAGATCGGCTGCTTGTAACGTATTGACACTTAGGCATACATTTCGGTTCGCGCAAACAATCAGCGGCCGGAACTGTCGCGACAGTTACACGACAAGACCGTCTCCAGGCATCACTTTTTTGTGGATGTTCTGTCACAATCGATGATGGCGGATTTCAGCCGGAAAGCGGCTTGCCGGAACTCCACCCCGCGTCAAGCGACGCATTCTGGTGACATTGAGGAATGTAGCCGAGCACGACACAATAGATCGATCGAGCTGTCCTGCTTGGACTGCAAGGCACGAACGTCACTGCCGGGTTGTTGTCGTCCGGCGTGTTGCGTCTCGAATTCGATGGCGCGCCATCGGAATGCCGATCGCTACTGGTCCTGTGCCTGGCGCGGCAACAGTGGAGTGACGCCACACTCCGCAACGCTGATGGTGTAATGCTGGTCGACATCGACGGTTGTGCGCACATCGCACCCGCCTGTGTCGTGTACGTCTACCTCCAGTATGTTGTTCTGGACTCCTGTCGGACGGCGGATCACGATCCGGTCCAGTGGCTCAGCGAAGGTGACGTGCACGATGAAGGCCCGGTGTTCGCCTGAAAGCAGCTCGACGTGGAAGCCGAATTCGCCCGGATTCGCGTTCAGCTCGGCCGGGGCCGGTCGCATCGATGAGCTGGTAATCGTTGCGCCCTCGGGCAGGTACAACGCGACCCACGTCCGATGGAAGCCATTGTAGAGTCGGTCCCCATCGGGATCGCCGGTGTGCGCGAATCGGATCGTCCAGCGGGCGTGCGTGACGGCCGCGTCACCGGCGCCCCATAGTTCGAGCGACGACGAAATCTCGATCTTCTGGCTGGCCTTGTTGCCGACGATGTTGGCGATTGTCATCGCGATGGTCGGCGTGTCGGGATCAGGCCGCAGCCGGCCACCCCAGCCTCGATTCTCAATCTCGGCCTGCAGGCGTGAATCGAGGGAGAAGAACTGGATGTCGCCGCGATCCGCTCGGGCCGTCAGCGCGTCGATGATCTCCTTCTGACCGCTCAGGCCCTGGCCGCGAATGCGTTCGAGCAGCGCAGTGCCGATGATGCGCACCGCGTCCTTGTGCGACTCGCCGCCTCTGCCGCGATAGGACTCGATTGTGTCGATGAGGTCGTGCTCGTGGACGGTGAGCTCGTCATCTCCGATCTGCACGTCAAGTGACCCGACGACGCCGAGCAGGCCTTCGACGGCGGAGGAATCGACGGCTATGACGCCCGACACGGGGGGACGGCCGGTTTCGGCGTACATCTGCAGCAGGAGGCGGGCAGCATCTGAGAAGTCGACCAGCCAGTTGACGTCACGCGGGAACCACTCGGGCTGAGACAGGTACAGCGCGATCGGCCCAGGGGCGGGGATCGGCTCGTCACGCGCCGCATGGTACGCGCTGTCAAGCTCGGTGATGCTGTTGATTTCGTAGTCGAGCAGGCGTCCATCGCGCAGGGTCAGCACGGCGTAGGTGCCGGCGAAGCCGCCAGCCTGCCGGATTTCGTTGCTGTTCTGCAGCAGGATGATGTAGCGACCGCTGGGGTCCGCCGGAGCGGGGACGACCGGCTCGGGGGTTTCAGTCTCGCCATCGGGCTCATCGACAGGCGTCGGATCGGGATTGGGGAGGGGGGCGGGGTCGTTCGTTCCCGTGCCACCGAGGGCGATGTCGAGCGTGTCGAAGTAGTCGAGCAGCGAGGCGTATTCCTGCCGCAGCTCGCTGGCGCGATCGAGCAGCGGATCGGCCGTGGCGAGCAGGCGCTGGCCGCGCGCTGGAAGGTGCTCTTCGTCGAGCTGGGACCGCATGAGCACGATAGTGTCGAAGCGCACGAGCATGTCGTCGATCTGCGCGCGGTTGGCGCGCACGACCCCGAGCCACGTCGGCGCGTCTGGATCGGCCGGGCCGCTGAGGCCGGTGACCTGATAGGCGGCGTAGACATCGGCCGCGAGCTGGGCGGCATCCTGCGCGAGGGCGGTGGATTCGATGCTGAAGGTCAGGAAGTCCTCGGTGGACCGGTATTGCTTGCCAACAAACGGAGTAATGCGCACGATCGAAGGCAACAGCGGCGGGTGCAGACGCCGGTCGACACTGCGCATGCGGTCTTCGGCCTGTTCGAGATGCCAGGCGATGGTCTGCAGATTCTCGAACTGCATGCTCTCGTCGCTGTCTTGTTCCGGCACGAGGCTGCGGGCGGCGTCGATGTGCGAGCGAGCGGAGCGGTAGTCGGCTTCGAGTGCCTGTTGGCGCCAGACGGCGGTCGCGAGGAGAACGATGGTAATAGCGGTGAGCGTGATGAATATGATGCGCTTGCGGGTCGACACAAGATCACGCAGTGACAGCGGGGACCGTCGTGGCCACCAGCTGGTGAAGGGACGCACTCGATGTTCCTCAGTCTCAGGACCGTTCATGAGAGACCTTTCGGGCACGAGGACTCCGCTTGCTGCCGGATCCACTCCGACGGCAGCGGGCGAATGCCGACCGCAAGGCCCAAGTGTAGAGAATGGCGGCACGCGGCGCTAACGCACGGATTCGGTCTCTGGGCGTCGTTCGTTTATCCCGTTAACGCCGTGGACGCAGGAGTCGTCACGGCGTCGACCAGGAACATGAGGGGATTCGTTATGCCGGCGCGTTCCGTTTCGCTCACGCTCACAACAGCAGAAACCGGGTTTACTGGTTGAGTATGCTTCAGCAGACCGCGCGATTCTCTGGCAGTGTCTCGTGCCGCATGCTTACGCGACGGACCGTTTTCCGCACGCTCGAGGAACGACGCCATGGCCGCCAAACTTGACCTATCGTCGACGATCCTGGTTGAGCGATGACGTGTGGCCGACCGCAGTGTAGCCTTCCGGCTTTCCATTGACGAGGCTATCGATCCTGACGCGGTACATTCCTCATAAGCAGCATAGACATCGGCTGCCAGTTGGGAGGCATCCTTCGCCAGCGCCGTGGATTCGATGCTGAAGGTCAGGAAGACCTCGGTATTCTGTACGAGATTTCTCGTGACCGAATTTACGAACCAATTACCTACTCCAGTGGTAAGGTGTGACACACCGCGGCGCCCAGTAGAGGTGCTGTGAGACATAATTGACACGAATGATCTGCCCGGCATTACATGGCCGATTTCTAATCGGGAAGGCACACGTCGCGACGATGCAAGTACTAGTGACAGGAGCAGCGGGGTTTATTGGCTCGCATCTCTGTGAACGGCTCGTGGCGGACGGACATACCGTCGTTGGCGTCGACGGATTCATCCCGTATTACCCAAGGGCGATCAAAGAGGACAACATCCGGAAGCTCGCAGGGTCTGATCGATTCGAGTTCAAGGAAGCCGACTTGCGGGTAGCGGACCTGAGCTCACTGGTTCACGATGCCGATGTTGTCGTTCACATGGCAGCCATGGCGGGATCAGCAAGCTGGGATGCCTTCGACGACTACGTGACCT
>DATKCN010000190.1:0-10070 GCA_035513175.1 Thermomicrobiales bacterium | reverse complement strand
GCGTCTGCGGCTCCGACGCGATGCGCGTGAACGGCCGGAACAGGCTCGCCTGCAAGCTGTTGATTCAGGATGTCGGGGCGACGATCACACTCGAACCGCTGCTGGGATTCCGCGTGATCAAGGACCTCGTGGTCGACATGGAGCCCTTTTTCGCCAGCTACCGGGCGATCAAGCCGTTCTTGATCAATGATGACCAGCCGCCGGCAGGTCGCGAACGATTGCAATCGCCGGAGGACCGGGAACGCATCGACGACACGTCGAAGTGCATCATGTGCGCCGCGTGCACTACAGCGTGCCCGATTACCTGGACCAACGCTGATTTCATCGGGCCGGCGGCCATCGTCAATGCTCACCGTTTCATATACGACAGCCGCGATCAGGGCGGGTCGCAGCGGCTTTCCATTCTGAACGAAAAGTCGGGTGTATGGCGCTGCCGCACCATTTTCAATTGCACGGACGCGTGCCCACGAGAAATCAAGATCACGCGAGCTATCGAGCAGGTGAAGCGCACCCTCCTGTACGATCGGTAGCGCGTCGAGGTCGGACTGATTGATCGTCTGCGCGTTGTATACTCAGTGGCGGCATTGATGTCTCAATTTCTCGGAGGTCTTGATCGTGGAGAACCCGTTCAGCTGGGATTATCTGACCGCGCCGATTCGTGAAACATCGACGTTCGGACCACTGTCCGTCGTCTACCTGGTGCTCTTCGGCGTGACGTTTCTCGGTTGTGCGTTCGTGTTCATCGACGCCCAGCGGCGGTTCGCCGACCACAAGCTACGCCGCGATATGTTTCGTTCTGGCGCAAACGTGCTCATGTGGATCACCGGCGTCGGCTTGTTCTTCTTCGCGGTGAGGTACATGCGCTTCGAACTGTTGACGTTTGAGCGACGAATCTGGATGTACTTGACGTTCCTCGTGTATACGACGGTCGTGTCGTACTTCGTGTACTACCTGCGCGCCATATACCCGCAACGACTGGCGGCATTTGAGCGCCAACGCGCGAAACGAAAGTACATCTCACCATCGGTCGGCAATGCGGCGCGGAGTGGACGTAGCAGCCGCGGCGACGCTCCGCGCCGCAAGCGGGTCGCGCGCTGACGAACGCCGGCAACGTGGGTGAGGGCCAGGCGAAACGCCTGGCCCTCGTATCGTTCTGGGGATGGCCGTGCACCCTCTGTCGACCACGACCCTCCAGCTTACACCGGATAGTTAGCTCCAGTCAGGCAGCCTCACGTCACCCACGGGTAACCACTTACGGCTGCTTCCTTCCGGACCTGACCGGGTTCGCGGGACCGCGCCGCGCGAGACCTGACTTTCATCACCACTTGTCCGGGCAGTCCCAAAGGATCGGACCTTGAGAGGGGATTCCGTCCCGCTTGAGCGGATTGCGGGTATAGGGCACCGCTAGTTCCCCACCTAGCACGACCGATGGGAATCATACCATTTCAGCCGTCGGTGACTCCCGGTCGACACTCACCCGGGCAGTCAACGGCGGGGGTACAATTCGGTCGATGAGCACGCGAACTCCCCACCTCGAGTCACGATCTCCAGCACGCTGTTTCACGCTCGCCGCCGCCGCAGCGGCGCTACTGGCGGTCATGCTCTTTGCGTCGCTGGACGCCCGGTCGGCGGAGGATGGACGCGTCACCGGCGTCGTGATCAATGGCACGACCGAGCAACCGGTTTCCGGTGTTGAAGTGACCATATCGCGGTTTGAACAGGTCGGGCCGGCAAGTGTCGATCTCACTACGACGACCGACGCTACTGGACGATTCACATTCGAAGGGCTCGACACGTCAGAAGGGTACGTCTACGCGGCGTCGACGCGACATGCAACCGTGCTGTACTCCACCGGCATGCTCCTGCTGAGCCAGTCGCCGCAGCAGGAGGTCGAAATCCGGGTATTCGACGCAACAGCGGACCAATCGGTCGTGACAATCCAGGCCCGAGGGATCATTGTCTCCAACATCGATGCTGAATCCGGTGTGATCACAGTCACCGACTTGAGCGTCATAAGCAATGATTCGATGAGAACGTACACCGGAGACGACGATGGCCGCACGTTGCGATTTCACGTTCCGGGCGACGCCATCGAAGTCACGCCTCGTCCCGGCTTCGACTTCACGACAGCCATGATCGAGGACGCGACCGTGTTTACGACCAACCCCGTGCGCCCCGGCGTCGAAAGCGCAACGCTCGATTACACGATTCCCTACTCAGGGACATTCGCGCGGATCCTGATCCAGAGCAGCTACCGGGTGGAGACCGTGCGCATTCTGGCACCCGCGTCGGAAGAGCTCGACGGCATTGGCGTCGCAGTCCAAGGCGGATCGCTGACCGAGATGGGGCGGATCGACATCGAGGGCAACCAGTATCACGTGTGGGTTGTCGATGGTCTCAGACCGGGCGGAACCTTAGACATCTCACTGTCAGGTCTCCCAGGCGCGGCAGTCGTTCACAACGAGCTACGCAGCATGGCTCCGGCGCTGATCGCGCTGTCGTTCGTCGTCCTGGCGACGGGGATAACCGGCGCGATCGTGGTCCGACGCGGGCTGCATCGACGCCGGCCCGTTGTGCTTCAAGCGCGGGTGGCCACGCCGCTGGATGAGCGCCGAGCAGAGCTGGCGGAGCAACTGCGCGCGCTGGAGGCACTCAGGCTGACAGGAGACATCGATGAGATCGAGTACCGCGCGTCACGGCGACCGATTCTCGAAGGCTTGCGAATAATCTCTCGTCAGTACCGCGGAATCGGCGAAGATGAGTAGTGCAGGGGCTTTCGTCCCGAGCGACAGTGCTACGATAGCCGCCGTGCCAGACAGGCGCGGACGGGAGAATGACAGGTGACTGACGATACGGTCCAGCGAATCGCAATCGATGATATCTACCGGTTCAAGCTCATCAGCGAGCCCCGGTTCTCGCCCGACGGATCGAGCGTCGCGTACGTCGTGACGACGATTGAGCGTGAGAAGAACGACTACCGCTCATCAATATACTTTTCGACAATTGACGGGTCGCGCACGCGCCGCATGACCCGTGCGGACGCGAAAGATTCACTTCCCCGCTGGTCGCCAGACGGCAAGCACGTCGCGTTCCTATCGGACCGGTCTGAAAAGTCTCAGATCTGGGTGATGCGGGCCGACGGCGGCGAATCGTGGCAGGTGTCGACGCTGGTAGAGGGAATCAGCGGCTTCGAGTGGTCGCCCGACGGCACGAGATTCGTGGCGGTGTCGAAAACAGTCGCAGGCCAGGTGGAGGAGAAGGACGATCCCGACAAGTCAGATGTCCGCCGCGTGACGAAGCTCCGCTACAGAGCAGATGGAGAGGGCTTTCTGGACCAGAAGCCGAAGCACTTGTGGATTGTGCCGGCGTTCGACGGGGAGTCACGGCAACTCACGTCTGCGGACATAAGTGATGTCGATCCCATCTGGTCACCGAACGGCCGGGAGATCGCGTTCGTCACGAACCGAACCGACGGTCGAGAGTCGAACACAGTGTCCGAGGTTTGGTCAATCGTTTCGCCGGGCGGCGCGGAGCGACGCATCGGCGGTGGAGACACGGCTAGCTTCCACTCTCCAAGCTGGTCTCCAGACGGAACGTCGCTGGCGGTCATCGGCAACTGGAACGCGGCTGGCGGCGGCGCCCTGGACGACGATGTCTGGATCGTCCCCGCGGGAGGGGGCGAGCTACGCAACCTCTCCGCAGGCTTCAGCCGGTCGATTACCGACGCGGCGATGAGCGACGTGTTTGCCGGCTCTGTAACCCGGCCGGCATGGAGTCCTGACGGGGAGAACGTGCTTGTGCTCGTCAGCGATTCTGGTTCGACGCATGTGTATTCCGCGTCCTCAGGCGGAGGCGAGGTAAGTCCGGTCACCCACGGACCGCGGCGCGTGTCCGCACTCGCGATTGACGCGACTGGCGACAGGATCGCGTATGTCGCCGGAGACGCTGCGGACCCGGGCGATCTCTACATTGCGAACGTAGACGGAAGCGACGAGCGGCGGCTGACGCGTCTGAACGAGGAGTTCCTGACGTCGATCCAACTCTCGATTCCGGAAGAGTTCACGGCGCCCTCTCAGTCGGACGGACATCCTATTCACGGCTGGGTTCTGAAGCCGGTTGGATTCGAGCCGGACCAAAAGTACCCGATGATCCTGCAAATTCACGGTGGTCCGCACGGCATGTACGCGAATCACATGATGCACGAGTTCCAGGTCATGGCGGCGAGGGGCTACGTCGTCGTGTACACAAACCCGCGGGGTTCGGCCGGGTATGGCGAAGAATTCACGGCATTCACCCATGCAGCCTGGGGCGAAAAGGACATGCCAGACGTGATGGCGGCCGTCGATTGGGTTGTAAAGCAGGGATACGTCGATGAGACTCGTCTGGGAGTGACCGGTGGTTCTTACGGTGGCTACATGACGCTGTGGGTCATCGGTCACACGGACCGCTTCAGGGCCGCCGTTACGCAGCGCTGTGTATCGAACCTTTACTCATTTTACGGCACAAGCGACATCGGCTTTTCGTTCGGAGAGTATGAGTTCCAGGGTGTTCCGTGGGAGCGTCAGGATCACTTCCTGAAGTACTCCCCTATCTCCTATGTCGCAGACATGACCACACCGCTCCTCATTGTCCACTCTGAAGAGGACTACCGCTGTCCAATCGAGCAGGCTGAGCAGGTGTTCGCGTCATTGAAGAGGCTTGGACGCCAGGTTGAAATGGTTCGATTTCCGAACGAGAACCACAATCTGTCGCGAACAGGCAAGCCGAAGCATCGTGTCGAGAGGCTCGAGCACATCATCGGATGGTTTGACAAGCTGCTGTAGTATTGTCGACGCCACGGCGCGGCTACGGAATCCGTTCGCGAATCCAGGCTGCAAGGAAGTCAGCCATGCCGTCCCGATAGGCAAAACCACGGTCCGCCCTGGCAGGCCGGGCATCGCCGAGGATGCCGTTACTCGTCAGGGCGACCATGCCTTGTTCGAACACGGCGCGCTGCGCGTTCTCGTCGAACTCATCGACGAAGCCGACCTCCGCGTTCTCCATGGACACAAGGTCATCACGGGCCGCTAACACGAGCGACGTCTCCGCCTCGCCGGCATGCGCGCCGCTCACGGCGGGCGTAATGCCGTGCCGTTCAGCAATGCCGTTCATGACTTCCAGGAAACCGGTCAGGTCGCTGAACGCGACGAACCGCGCTCCGGCTATCGCCCCACCCGTGTCGTGCTCCAGCTGACGGAGGGGACCGAAGTTGCCACCATGGCTCGGGATAATGAAGATGTCGGTGAATCCATGGGCAGCCAGGCTCGCGACGTATTGCCTGACGACCTCCTGGAACAGCCGTGAATCCAGCGTTATCGTGCCCGCGAATGGCATGTGATGCTCGGATACACCGAACGGAATGGTCGGGCCCCGAAGCACTCCCGACAAGCGTTCGACGATGGCGGTCGCGAGGAACGTGCCCAGCAGCGTGTCGGTCTGGATAGGGAGATGTGGACCGTGCTGTTCCATTGAGCCTGCGGCCGCGACGACGGTGCGCTGGCCGTTGTCGATCGCGGCTCGAATCTCCGGCCACGACATTTCCTCAATGTGTTGCTTCGATCCAAGACGTCCGAGCGCCTTACTGGTGTCAACCACGCTCCTGCTCCCTCCCCCGTCGATCGATCGTTCTACGCTGAATCAGCTCACGCCCCTTGTCCAGAACGCGGAGGCGCAGCGGCTCGTCATAGTCTTGTTGTTCCGTCCAGTGTTCGAGCATCTTCATACTGTCGCGTGCCCGCGCGCCATCAAGCTCATCGCGGCCGCGGGCAATCGTGTCACTCTCGATGACGATGTGCGCAACGTGGGCGGCGTTTGCCTCAAGGAGCGCCCGGCGAACCTCCCGCGAGTCGATGCTACGTTCGCGCCCGCGATCGACGTATACAAAGCAGCGCACAATCGCGTCACTGATGCTCTCAGCTTCGTGCGCGATCGCGCTCATTACTCGCGCCAATGGGTCGTCGCCATCCGCGGTGACGCGGATTGTGCGGAACCGGCGCGCGGGAAGCTCGACGAACGTCCAGGTTGCAGACCGTGATGATCCATTGGACGACTCAATGTCGACGCGTACGTACCCCTTCGCTTCACGCTCCTCGCCGAAGTCGATGCGTTCCGGACTACCCGCGTACACCGCGGGGGGCACGACCCCGACCTGCTGATGCTTGTGAATGTGCCCCAGCGCGACGTAATCGAACGCGCGGGAGCGCAGATCGTCCAGGCCGACTGTGACATCACGTCCGAGCATGATCGCCTGCTCGAAACCGAGGCTGGCGCCTTGCAGGGAAACGTGGGCCATCAGCACCGCCGGAGAATCCGGATCAAGCTCCGAGGCCAGCTCCGCGACGGCGGCGGAAATGAGGCGCGCCATCTCACGGTCGATCTCCGTGTCGCTCATGTCCCGGTACACGTCAGCGGTCAACAGCATCGAGCGCGTCACCCACGGCACGGCGACGATCTGTAGCAGCCCAGACGCCGTTGGAATGTCCACGCGGCTGATCCGGCGGCAGACGTGTACGCCGGGTATCGACAGCACCTGATAAATCTCGACTGGGGTAGCGCGCGTGGCGACGTTGGGCAGGTCGTGGTTGCCGACGAGGAGTACGATCGGAATTCCCGCCGTTGCCAGCCGGACGATGCGCCGGGCGAACTCCCGCTGCAGCGTCGGGCTGGGATCGCGGTTCTTGAACGCGTCGCCCGAGAACAATACGGCGTCGCACGGCGTCGAAATGGCATCGTCGACAATGTGGTCGAGCGACTTCAGGAAGTCCGCGACACGGTTCGATAGTCCAGTCCGCGGGTCAATCGAGCCGTAGTTATCAACGCCGAGATGCAGGTCGGAGAAGTGAACCAAGCGCACGTGTTAACCCACGCCTTCGCCCGCTGGTCCCATCAGGAGCCGCAAGCCTGCCCGAGTGTCCGGCCTGCCGGCAGACGCCAGTTCCGCGAGCGATCTGCCGTACTCGCGAGTGCGGAGCAGCATGGGCATCGGAATCGCGTGGCCCATCACAATGCACTGGCGCGACGGTTCCAGGCTGGACAGCATGGCGCGCAGCGCGGATCGGTCTCCGGTTCCGCTCAGCACGGCGGCGATATCGCTCTCGTCGGTGAGCAGGCCGCTAACACGCGTTGCCAACTGCGACATCACTTCGCTGTCGATCTGGCTGGGGCGCTGGTCCACGACCATCAGCGACACATCAAACTTTCGCATCTCGCGCGCGATCGTGCCAAAGATCGACTGGCGCGCCGCGGTCGGGCTCAGGAACTTGTGAGCCTCCTCCAGGACGACGACTACCGGGCGGGCGCCGCCGCTACCGGCCTGTCCCCGGCGGCTCATCGCCCGATCGGTGTAGTGCTTGTGGATGCGACGCGTCAGCAGATTCGTGACGAGCATGTAATCGCGCAGCGCGTGGAACCGCCCAAACTGGATGACGACATGGCGGCCCGCCTCAAGGTGATGCACGATGTCCCTGACTGGATCGGCGGTCGAGGACTCGATGACGAACTCGCAGCCTTCCAGGTATTGAAGCTTGCGGCGCAGGGCTTCCACCGCGCCCTCATGGGCGCCGGTTCGGGATACGAAGGACTTGAGCGCCTCCGTGTCCATGTTGAGCAGCGCGGACAGCCATCGGGTCTGATACTCGCGTTCGAGCAGGTAAGTCGTTGCCGAGAATGTGTCGCTGAGGTCCAGCACATCTCGCAACAGCTCAATGTCACCGGAGGTGATGTGGTTCATCCCAATCGTGATGTGGTAGTCGACACGCGAGTTGGACTTGTCGAGGCCGTACACCTTGACACGCGTGGAGTCGAACAGATCGCGCAGACCAGGAACGCCAGGCTTGTCGCTCCGTTCGTCGGCGTACTCGTCGTGCATGTCGAAGACGAGCGCCGAAGCGATGTCGCTACGGATCAGCCCGAACAGAATCAGCCGGGTAAGCACGCTCTTACCGGTGCCGGTTTGGCCGAAGATGCCGCTGGGCCGCTCCACCAACTTGCGGAGATTGATCGGAATGCCAATCTCCTTGCCAGCGACTGGATAGCCAATCGAGAAGTTGTCGCCATCTTCGGCGCCAAACACCAGATTGAAGTCTTCCTCCCGAGCCGAACGCATCTGTGCGAAGTGGCTGGGAATGGTGCGCACCGCGCGCGGCTTCGGATCTCCGAGGATGCTGCCCGCATGTTCGATGACGAGGCTGGGGCGCACTGTGGCGGCCGTAAAGGTGTGGATGCCACGCAAGGCGTCGCGGAGAAAGTCGCTGTCCGTAGGCGGATCGTTGGAAATACTGGGATCAGTTGACCGAAGCTGCAGATCGTTGATCAGGCTGAAGTAACGTCGCTGCCCGCCTTCCAGGACGACGAAGCTGCCAACCTGCAGGTCGTCGCTCAGCGGGCCGTCCAGACGAACAGTGAGCCCGGCGCTGAAACTGCCCTCGGTTACGACGCCCAGCAGATCATCGCGCTGGTCCAACGCATCAGTCCTCGCTAGCAAGCGGTGTTCGTACGCGCCGAATTGTATCATTCGCGTCATTACGCTTTCCGGCAACTGGAGCATCGTTTCGTATGGCCGACACAATCCTGGAACCGATCGACGCGATGACCCTGTTTCTGTCATCCCGTTCGGACGACACCGATTCCGACCACACGCCGAGCAAACTAGCGGCTTACCGGGTAGGCGAGTCGGCGGCATTCGCCGATCTCACAATCGAGGCGACATTTGAGCTGCTGGAGCGCGAGGCCGCTGACATCATCTCGGACCTGAGCGCCGAGATACTGGGCTCGATCGTTCGAGGGTACGTCGACCAGGTCGTGCGCACGCGGGGAGTGTCCCAGCGGCGAGGCACAGGGCGTCTCTCCAGTCACGTCGCGCGACTGGCGGCGCTGCATCGAATCAACCGCGCGGCAACCGCCAGTCTTGATATGGACACCATGCTGGGCACCGTCGTCGAAGTGATTGCCGAGACGACTTCCGGTGACGCCTGCTCGGTGTTTTTATACGATGCCCACTCGCAGACGTTGATGTTGCAGGCGTCGCGCGGGCTGAATCCGGACGTTGTCGGCCAGCTGTCGATTCGATCCGACGCGGGCATAACGGGACTGGCCGCCGCGAGCAGGCAGACGCAGGTGGCGGTTGATGCGCCGTCACACCCCGCGTTCTTCACCTATCCGCATGTCGGCGAGGAGGAATACACGTCACAGGTGTCGCTGCCCTTGCTGCTGCGCGAGCCGGAGCGGCTCGTCGGCGTGCTCAATATTCAGTCGATCAAACCCCGAGAGTTCGATCAGGATGAGATCACGTTTCTTGAGACGGCGGCAGGTGAGCTCTCGATCGCCATTGAGAATGCGCGGCTGTACGGTCAGACCGATGCCGCTCTGCGCCAGAGGATTCTCGATCTGGACGCGCTACGGTCGGTGACTCGCACGCTCGCGAGCACGCTGGAGTCTGGCGAACTGCTCCCGCTCATCGCGTCCCAGGCATTGGCGGTCACCGGCGGGGACGCATCGACGGTGTGCAGGGTGCAGGACGAGTCCGACGCTCCGCGACATATTGCCTGCGTCCCGCAGGCGTTGGACGATCTTGAATCGTACTTCCCTACGGATTTCGTGCGGGACGTCTGCGTGGCTCGCAGCGGTGTCGTGCGACGGCACAGGACATCGGATGCGCAGGAACGGGTCGTCCTTGGCGCGCCGCTGATGACGGCGCACGGGGTGCTTGGGGCGGTGTGCGTGTCGTTCGCCGGCACGGTGAAGCTGGAAGATTCCAAGTTGGGGTTGTTGCAGGCATTTGCTGATTCGGCGGCGCTCGCGATCGAGAACGCGGAACTGTACGAGGAAGCAAGGCAAGGATACGCGACCGCCTCGACGCTATTGCAGGAAATGCATCACCGCGTCCGAAACAACCTGCAAACGGTCGCCGCCCTGCTGTCGATGCAGGCCCGACATGCCGAGTACTCGGGGTGGACGCTCCCACTTCAGGAGGCTGTCGCGCGAGTGCAGTCAATTGCGGCGGTGCACAACCTGCTGTCACGAGACAACGTGAC
>DATKCN010000189.1:0-2884 GCA_035513175.1 Thermomicrobiales bacterium | reverse complement strand
CGAGCTGCACGACACCGGCCTGTCGCAGCGGGTTGGCTACCCGAACGGCGGGGATCGGGGCTATCGCTCGGATGCCTGGCCGGAGGACGGCTCGGCGGCTGGCTCGGACCTGGCGCTGATGCAGCGGCAGCACCTCGACGTCTACCCCATCGAGTACGGCATCCTGCTGGGGCAGGAGTTCCGACCCATCCCGCAACTGCCGGACGTGGATTACGCGGCGGCGCTGGCGCGAGCCTACAACGACTGGATGATCGAGCGCTGGACCGCGAAGGACGAGCGGCTGAAGGGCGCGGCCATCATCCCCTGTCAGGACCCGAGGCTGGCGGCTGCCGAGATCGAGCGCATCGGGCCGCATCCCGACATCGTCGCCGCGCTCGTGCCGAACGGCGCGCGTTTCCCCTATGGCCAGCGCTTCTACGACCCGATCTTCGACGCCTGCGTGGCGCTCGATCTGCCGTTCGTGCTCCACACCGGCGGCGAGGGGGCAGGCATGAACGGGCAGCCGACGCCGGCAGGGTACCCGTCGTACTACATTGAGTCGCGGCAGGCGCGTCCGATGGGCTACATGGCGCATCTCGCCAGCATGGTCTTCGAGGGGCTGTTCGAGCGCTACCCGACACTGCGGGTGGTCTTTGTCGAGGGCGGCTTCACCTGGCTCGCGCCGTTCCTGTGGCGGCTGGACGCCGACTGGAAGGCGCTGAGCCGCGAGACGCCGTGGGTCAAGCGCGCGCCGAGCGAGTACGTCTTCGAGCATTGCCGCTTCACCTCGCAGCCGATGGAGTCGCCAGAGCCGAAGAGCCGTCTGCTGACGATCTTCGAGTGGGCCAACGCTCAGCAGACGCTGATGTTCGCCTCCGACTACCCGCACTTCGATTTCGACTCGCCGGAGCTATCGCTACCACGCATGCCGGAGGAGATGCAGCGCCGGGTGATGTCGGAGAACGCCCGCGACCTGTTCAAGCTTCCGCAACGTTCGCCGTCGTCACTGGCGACCGCCGACTAGCCACTCGCCCAGGAGGGCCACGTGAGCGCATTGACACATCCCGCGCGGCTGTCAAACATCGTGTTCGCGCTGCGGAACGGCGAACTTCGGCTGGCCGACTACATCGCAGAGGTCTGCGACCGCATCGAGGCTGTCGAGCCGGAGATCGCTGCGCTTTTGCCGGACCCAGACCGCCGTGAGCGTCTGCTGCGCGAGGCCGCTGTGCTAGAGCGACGCTGGCCCTATCCGGACGCACGTCCGATGCTGTACGGCGCGTTGGTCGGCGTCAAGGACATCTTCCACGCCGACGGCTTCGTGACACGAGCCGGGACGAAGCTGCCTCCGGAACTGTTCGCGGGCTCCGAAGCGACCAGCGTGCGGCTGGTGAAAGACGCCGGGGCGCTCGTGCTGGGCAAGGCGGTCACGACCGAGTTTGCGGGCTTCGCCCAGAACGGCACGCGCAACCCGCACAACCCGGCGCACACTCCCGGCGGCTCCTCCAGCGGCTCGGCGGCTGCGGTCGCAGCGGGGTATTGCCCGCTGGCGTTCGGCAGCCAGACGGTCGGCTCGGTGATCCGCCCGGCCGCGTTCTGTGGCGTCGTTGGCTTCAAGCCCACGTATGGCCGCATTCCGATCGACGGCGTGATTCCGTACTCGCCATCGGTTGACACGGTCGGGATGTTTACTCAGGATGTCGCCGGGATGTGCTTGGCAGCCGAGGTGCTCTGCCGCGATTGGCAACCGGTAGGGAGCGGTCGTCGACCGGTGCTTGGCGTTCCGGACGGCGCCTACCTGCAACAGGCGTCGCCGCAGGGATTGCGCGCATTCGAGCAGCAGGTTGCAGCACTGCAGTCGGCGGGCTACATCGTCAAACGTGTGCGGGCGCTGGACGACATCGCGGAGATCGATCGGCGACACCGTTGGATGACGAATGCCGAGGCCGCGAGGTTTCATGAAAGCTGGCTCGACGAATACCGCGACGTCTACCGTGACGAGATGCGCGAAGTGCTCGTAGCGGGGCTTGCGACGACTCCCGAGCAGGTGGAGGAGGGCCGCGCCGGACGCCTCGCGACGCGGCAAACGCTCAAAGACCTGATGGACGAGCACGGTCTCGACCTGTGGATCTGCCCGCCCGCGCCAGGACCCGCGCCGCACGGCATCGAGTCCACCGGCAACCCGATGATGAACCTCGTCTGGACCCACGCCGGACTGCCCGCGCTCAGCGTCCCCGCTGGGAAGGCCGCGAACGGCCTGCCGCTCGGGCTCCAGATAGTCGGGCGCTTCAACGCCGACGAGGCGCTGCTCGGGTGGTCGGAGGATATCGCCCGGGACGTGACCGGGTAGCAGACCACCGTCACGGTCGGGATCAACAGCGTTCGAGGCTGTTGGGTCGTCTGCGGCTACACGCTGACAGTCAGCGACACGCGCTTTGGATGGATGATGATCGTGATCTGATCGACATCCGCGGGATACATGTCAACGAAGGCATCGCCGACTGAGCCCATGTAGCGATTCGCGAGCGCTCGTAGTTCGTCGCGCGCCTTGACGCTATCCGCCACCAACTCCGCCGTCCCGCGAATCTGGATGTACCGATATGGATTATCGATGTCAACCACGTTGATCGCCACGCGGGGATCGCGGCGGATGTTGCGCGCCTTCAGGGCGGTCGCGTCGCACACCATCCGTATCGTGTCTTCGTCGCGATGGTGCCAGATGGTGGTCAGATGGGGCGAGCCATCCGGCATGATGGTTGCCAGCTGTGCGACAAGCGGTCGATCGAGGAGCGTGCGTTCTTCGGGAGAGAGATTCATCAGTTGCCCCGTTCCATGCTGTGGCGCCAGTCGTCCGGTGGAAGTTCGCAGATCGTGAATGTTGATTGCGTGTCAGATCATGTCAGCTCTC
>DATKCN010000188.1:0-10680 GCA_035513175.1 Thermomicrobiales bacterium | reverse complement strand
TTCGCAACGGGCTGCGCCGCCGCTTTGACCGCCCGAACCGGCGCGATCGGAGCGTGATGCGCCTGGGACGCCGCTGGATGCAGCACTGTCTCGCGCATGACCACCTGCCCGCCCTCCTGTTTCGCTACCAGAACGGTGTCTGGAGCTGTCGATGGACCTTCTAACCAAACTGTATGGTAGAGAAGGTGGGGTTCCTCCCCGCGTCCCGACCCACCGCTGAACATTGCTCGCCAACCCCTGTCGATTTCCGGCTACGCTGAACGACTACATGTCAGAAGCGTGCTGCGGATGCGCTGCAGACGGATGTCGCGGTCACGAAAGAGAGGAAGGCCCCATGCCCCGTCCGATCGCCCCCTGTCTCTGGTTCGATGCCAACGGCGAAGAAGCCGTCAACTTCTATGTGTCAGTCTTCAAGGACTCGAAGATTCTGCACATCGATCGCTATAGCGACGTAGGGCCCGACCCGGACGCCCCTGTCGTCTTCATCGAGTTCCAGATCAACGGCCAGCTCTTCCAGGCCATCAACGGCGGACCTACCTTTCAGTTCTCCGAAGCCGTCTCGTTCGCAATCGATTGCGAGGACCAGGACGAAGTCGACTACTACTGGAACACCCTGCTCGAAGGCGGCGAGCATCTCCAGTGCGGCTGGCTCAAGGACAAGTACGGCGTGTCGTGGCAGATCATTCCCACCGCGCTCTACGACATGCTGCGCTCCGAGGACCGCAAGCGCGCCGGTCAGGCCATGCGCAAGATGCTGCAGATGGTCAAGCTCGATGTGGCCGAGTTGCAGGCCGCCTACGACCAATAGCCGCCCTGCAGTGTAGGACATCGCTCGCGAGTGATATGGAGGATGCCGGCACACGGAAACCACGTCCGATTCGATCGAAAATGTATCGATCGCTTCACTACTGATAGGAAGCCACACATGGCCCAGGTTGCCACCTACCTCAACTTCGAGCGCCAGACCGAAGAAGTGTTCACCTTCTACAAGACCGTCTTTGGCACGGAGTTCATGAGCGACATCGCGCG
Source organism: Thermomicrobiales bacterium (assembly GCA_035513175.1). Lineage (GTDB taxonomy): Bacteria > Chloroflexota > Chloroflexia > Thermomicrobiales > CFX8 > DATKCN01. Next base: position 9,651 of record DATKCN010000188.1, on the reverse strand, counting down.
TTTCGGCGACGTGCCGACCTCAGACGAGTACCCCGGTCCCAGCGAGGAGTATAAGAACCTCTTCATGAACGTTGCGCTGCCGATCACCGGCGGGCACGTCCTGATGGGCACCGACGCCCCCGAGACCATGGGCTTCAAGCTCAACCCTGGCAACAACGTGTACATCTGCCTGATGCCAGATGATCGCGCCGACTCCGACCGGCTGTTCGCGGCCCTCTCCGAAGGCGGCGAGGTTGAAATGCCCATGGCAGACATGTTCTGGGGCGACTACTGGGGCTCCTTCACCGACAAGTACGGCATCCGCTGGATGATCAACTGCTCCAGCAAGGACTAGCTCCAGCTATTCCACTTGTCTGAGGTCCGCGCTCCGTCAGGCTGGGGCCACGGCGGGCGCGGTCCTCTTCCTCTGACAGTCACTGATACAGTACGGGCATGGTCGATCGCGTCTTCGCTGACCGCCGTCTCGCCGCGCTCTACGATCTGCTGGCCCCGTGGGGCGAAGCAGACGACCGGTTCTACCTCCCGCTCGTCATGGCTGCGTCGTCGGTGCTCGATGTCGGCTGCGGCACGGGCCAGCTCCTCATCGCGGCCCGCGAGGCCGGGCACGACGGCCGTCTGTGCGGACTCGACCCCGCGCAGGCCATGCTCGATCAGGCGCGCGCGCGTTCGGATGTCATCTGGATACTCGGCGACCTCTCGAATGTCAGCGTCCCATGGACGTTCGATCTGATCGTGATGACCGGGCACGCCTTCCAGGTCTTCGTTACCGACGATCAGCTCCGCGCCGCGCTGGCTGCCATCCGCGACGCCCTTGCCCCCGACGGCCGCTTCGCCTTCGAGACCCGCAACCCTGCGGCCCGCGCCTGGGACAGCTGGACTCCCGATTACGTCACCGAGATCACCACCCCGACCGGCTCCAGCGCGCGCTTCAGCCGCAACGCCGAGCCACCGGATGGCGACCTCGTCCGCTTCACCTCGACCTTCACCAGCTCCGATTGGGATGGCCCGCGGTTCAGCCACAGCACGCTGCGCTTCCTCGACGCCGGGTCGCTCTCGTCATTCCTCGCCGATGCCGGTCTGACGATCGTCGAGCAGTTCGGCGACTGGGACCGCGCCACGTTGTCCGCCGCCAGCCCGGAGATCATCACCATAGCGCGCCGGTCGTAGCCCCGCTGACCCGATGTGACATGCACCTGGCTACGTGCGGTCGCGCGCCATCCGCAGGTCTGGCAGGTGATGTAGCTCGTGTCCCGTGATGAGGTAGGCCAGCGCGCGCACGCTGATCGGATGGCCGTCCGCCGTCCCGACTCGCTGCCACGCCGCCGCGTCCAGCGAGCCGTAGAACGCCAGGCTCACCTGCCGCACGGCCGCCAGCTCCGCCGCCACATCCGCCATCGAGCGGATTGCGAAGTTCCCGAAGGTGACGTAGCTCGGCACGTCGTCCACTCCCTCCATCGGCGTCATGTCGCCACGCGCGATCCGCAGCGCGCGATAGGAAAAGAGCCGCTCCGCGTCAGCCAGATGCCCGGCGATCTCAAGCGCGTTCCACTCCCCCGGCGCCGGGCGCCACTGAGCGCGTTCGTCGTCGAAGGCTGCCAGCAACGCCGCCGTTTCCGCGCCCTGCCGCGCGAACTGCGCGACCAGATCGCCGTCCGGCACACGGTCGATGTACTGCCGGTAGTACGGGTTATGCTCGCTCGGCGCCGGGCGGCCGGGAAATTTCGTTGTCGTGCTCAAATCATCCTCCGTGCGTCGCTCAGCAACGCGTCACGTGCGCCGAAACGGCCAGCCAGCGACCGTCCTCCTGCCGCGCCCAGACATCGGTGTAGCGCCCGGCCCCCGGCTGGCCGTCCGGCCCGCTGTAGCTGGTGCGGGCGTGGATGATCGCCACATCGCCGAACATCCGTATCTCGACATCATGCTCCGCCAGCCCACTGATTGTGACGGGCCGCGCCGTCTGCTCCAGGAACGCCGCCCGGTCAACCAGCGAGCCGTCCGGATTGCTGCAACGAAAGTCGGCGGCCAGAATCTCGTCGAAGCGACGGACGTCCGAATTCTGTACCGACTGGATGTAGTCATGGTTCAGCGCATGTAATGTTGCGATGTCGGTGTCGGTGGCGGCGCTCATGGCTGTCTCCTCACACGACGCGGCGACGGAGCCTGAATCGATGCGCGAAGCATCGCACACTGGGCCACGGCGTGCGTGGCGAATGTCAGGCGTAGCATTGACGCCGGCCTGCGCCTGCCGCGAGCCGGTCCAGGCTTCGGATATCGTGGCGCTGCTGTTGTCGATGCGGCGGGCGGGTTACTCCTGCTGGCGCGGGTCGAGGGCGTCGCGCAGGCCGTCGCCGATGACGTTAAACGCCAGCACCGTCAGCGTGATCATTACGCCCGGCGCGATGGCGAGGTGTGGATAGCGAATGATGTGTGGACGGGCCTCCGACAGCGAGCGGCCCCAGGACGAGGTAGGCGGCTGGACGCCGAGGCCAAGGAACGACAGCGCCGCCTCGGTGATGATGATGCCGCCGATGCCCAGCGTCGCCAGCACGATGACCGGGCCGAGGATGTTCGGCAGCATGTGCCGCACGATCAGCCGCGGGGTGCGGACGCCGATCGAGCGGGCCGCCAGCACGAAGTCGCGCTCCCGCACGCTCAGCATGTCCGCACGCACCACCCGCGCGTACCCCGTCCAGAAGGTCGTGCCGATGATGATCGTGATCGTCGCGATGCTCGGCCCGAGGACCGACGCCAGCACGACCAGCAGCGCGAGGATCGGGAAGGCCATCACCGTGTCGACGATGCGTGACAGCAGCGCATCCGTCCAGCCGCCGAAGTATCCTGCAATCGAGCCGATGATCATGCCGATCAGGATCGAGATGCCGGTCGCGAAGACGCCGACAATGAGCGCGGTGCGCGTGCCGAAGATGATACGCGACAGCATGTCACGTCCGGCGTTATCGACTCCCAGCCAGAAATCGCTCGATGGGGGGCTGTTGCGGGTGCCAGGGAAGATTTCAGTTGGCGAATGTGGGGCGAACACGGCTGGCAAGAGCGCGAACAGCAGCAGCACACTCACGAACCCCAGCCCGAACAGGGCCGGGCGGTAGCGTGCGAAGCGGTTCCACGAGCGACGCCATTCCGAACGCTGCCGGTGCTCCGCGCCCGCCAGCGTGCTCATCGCGGCGACCGGGCGGGACGCGGTTGCTGGTTGCGGTTCTGTTCGATCCTTCGCCTCGGGCATCGTGCCTTTTCCGTGTTAATCAATTCGGATGCGCGGGTCGATGTATGCGTAGGCCAGGTCAGTAATCAGATTGCTGATCACGACGACGACCGCGAAGAGAAACACGATTGCCTGCACGACCTGGTAGTCCTGCCGCAGCACGGAATCCAGGAACATCCTGCCCAGACCCGGCAGGCCGAAAACCTGCTCGACGATAATCGTGCCGCTGAGGATGAACGAGAAGCGCAGCCCGATGATCGTTACGATCGGCAGCAGCGCGTTGCGGGCCACGTGGCGCAGCACGATGCGGAATTCGGCCAGCCCCTTGGCGCGCGCCACGCTTACGTAGTCCTGCGTCATCACATCCAGCGTCGAGCTGCGCATCAGCCGGGCGTAGACGGCCGCCTGGTCGAGCGCAAGGACGAACACAGGCATGACGTAGCTCTTCCACGACGTCAGCCCGGAGCTGGGCAGGATCTGCACGACCGAGGCGAACAGCACGATCAGCATCAGCCCGACCCAGAAGCTCGGCAGCGCGACCCCGAACGTCGCCCCGAGCATGGTGAAGTAGTCGAACCTCGAGTTGCGACGCAGCGCGGCGATCATCCCGACCGGCAACGCGATGCCGAGCGCCACAAGCCATGAGATGACGTTGAGCTTGATCGTGACGACGGCGGCCTCGTTCACCATCTCCGTCACCGGCACCCCGCGCCGGATGAGCGACGTGCCGAAGTCGCCCCGCAGCGCGTTCGATAGCCAGGTCAGGTACTGCTCGTGGAACGGCTTGTCGAGGCCCCAGTGCGCGCGGATGCCCGCCAGCTGCTCGGGCGTCAGGCGGGCGTTGTTCTGGCCCGTCAGCAGGTGGATCGGGTCGCCCGGCGCAAGGTGCATGAGCCCGAAGGTCATGAAGCTGATCAGGAAGATCACGACAATTCCCTGAAGCAGACGCCGGACGATATACCGGAGCATGTTAAATCTCAGCCTTCGTTAGGGCTTCCGGGCAAAGCGCGTTCCGCGAGCGCGGATCAACGCGTCGCGTGGACCGCCGGGCGCCGGTGGGTAGCCTGCTGGAAGCGGGACAGGCTGCCCACCAGCTTGTCAGGAGAGACGCGCTGCCGCGTTTACTCCTCGATCCACCATTCGCGCACCTTGGCAAACAGGTTCGCGCCGCTGGTGATGTCGCCTTCCGGCAGCCCCTTGATGCGCGAGTTGAAGTGCGTGAACAGCGTCGGGTGGCTGAAGTAGATCATCGGGACCTCCTCGGCCACGATCTCCTGAATCTCGTCGTAAACTTCCTTGCGAGCGGCCGCGTCGGTCCGGGTGATTCCTTCGATCAGCAGCTCCTGAACGCGCTCATGCGACCACGAGTTCCAATTGGTCGATGCGCCGGTCTGCATCGTGTAGCGCGAGTCAGGCTCGCCATCCCAGCCGCCGTAGGTCCACTGCCAGCGGGTCGCGTGCACGTCACCATTGATCAGGCCTTCCATGATGGCCGAGATGGGCGCTTCGCGGATCTCCATCTCGATGCCCACTGCCTGGAGATACTGCTGCACCGCCTCGTCGCGTGACGTGCCGATGCCGGTGATCTGTGTCAGGATGAAGGAGAGCCGTTGGCCGTCCTTCTCGCGGATGCCGTCGCTGCCCTCGACCCAACCGGCGTCCTCGAGCAGTTGGCTCGCCATGTCCGGGTCGTACTCGTACATCGTGACGTTCGGGTTGTACCAGGCGTCCAGCGAGGGGGCGAGGTTCCCCGTCGCCACCGAGGCTTCGCCGAGGTCGTAGTCGACGATAATCGTTTCGCGGTCGATCGCGTACATCATCGCCTGGCGCACTTCCTTCTCGCTCAGCGGCGGATGGGTGTGGTTCAGCGCCATGTGGCTCACCGTGACCGAAGCTGTGCGGTATGTGGTGAGATTCGCGTCCTCGGCCAGCTCGACGTGCTCCTCGACGAGCCCGGGTGAGACGTTTGCGTCGGCCTCGCCCGTCTGGAGTTGGAGCGCTCGCACGGAGGGCTCGACGACGATATTCATGCGTAGCTCATCGAGGTATGGGCGGCCGCGGAAGTGGTCCTCGAATGCCTCGACCAGCGTGTACTCTGCCGCCCGGTACTCCTTCAGCTTGAAGGGGCCGGTGCCGATTGGCTGTGTCTTGAAAGCATCCTCGCCGATCTCACTGTGGTAGTGCTGCGGGTAGATCATGGTTGGCGTGCCGTAGGTCAGGAACGACGCGTCCGGCTGCGACATGGTCATCACGAAGGTGGTGTCGTCCGGCGCCTCAACCGACGCTACAATTGAGATGGTTCCGTAACTGTTGCTCGCGTTTTCCGCGTTCATGTGGAACTCGTAGGTGTAGACCACGTCCTCGGAGGTGCACGCCTCGCCGTCGTGGAACAGCACGCCGTCGTGCAGGTTGAAAGTGTACGTCAGCCCATCGTCGCTGATCTCCCAGCTCGTCGCCAGCGAGGGCACGACCTCGAACATCTCGTCGATCTCAGTCAGACCGTCGTGCATCTGGCGCACGATGGCGGTGTGCACCCATGTCCCGATGTCATCGGGGCTCAGGCTGGACACTTCGTGCTCGGCCAGGATGATCATCGTCCCGCCGGTCTGTCCTTCGCCGGACGGCTGGCTGGCGGTCGTCGGTGTGGCGTCACTGCCGGATGGCTGGCTGGCGGTCGTCGGTGTGGCGTCTGCGGGAGATGGCTGCGTCGCGGCCGGCGTGCTGCCGGGGGCAGTGGTCGCCGCCGCGGTTGGCTCGGCGGCGGTGGTGGGGATGGGTTCGTCGTCATCTCCACAGGCAGCTAGCAGTCCGGCAACAACCGGAACGCTGGCTCCCAGCACTGCTACGCGCTTCAGCATCGAGCGGCGGTTCATCTGCGCACCAAGCGCTTGTGCGAGGGGGGCGTCAGCTGTGGTTTTGTCCGTCATGGGGTGATTCTCCTCCTTGCCCGCTGAGCGCGGGCATACGTCTACAACATCGCGGTCATTGTGGCCTCCGCGTCATCGACCGCGAACTGTCCGTGCCCTGCCGCGCCCTGTGCGCAACCAGGCCCCCCGCCCGAACAGTTCCGCTAATGGTCGTATGACGATGCAGGCATCAGCTCCGCGACTGCATTATACGTGACGCATCACGCTCATGCCGTCGAGATGCGCTCGCAGGCGGCGGCAACCGAGGGCCAGCCGTCGATGCCCGCGCTCTGTTGCGCCGAATCGAGCACCGCCAGGACCATCGCGTCCGCGGCTGCGGCGCCGATCAGGTCGGTGAGCCCCGGCCCGCTGGTGCGTTGTGGCTGGACCCGGCCCGCGTATGGCGCGATCGCGAAGACGGTGTCGCCATCCAGCATCGTGTGCATCGGGCGGATGGCGCGCGCCAGACCATCGTGCGCCAGGTCGGCCACCTTGATCAACGCGGTTTTCGACAGGTCGGCGTTGGTGGCGATGATCCCGAGCGTCGTGTTGGCGATCGACGCGGACTCCACCGGCTCTTCATCGAGCGGCTGAAACAGGAGCGGGTCGTCGAACCCACCGGAGACCGCGTAAAGCTGTCCGGTCAGCGGGTGCACCAGCCCGCCCAGGGAGTTGGTGACGACCAGCGCGCCGACGCCGATGCCTCCGGGCAGCATCAGTGATGCCGTCCCGAGCCCTCCCTTCGTCCTGACGCATCCCGGTCCCTTGCCTACCGTGCCGCCCGTGCCGGCCCCCACGTTGCCACGCGCGAATCCGCCGTCCGTCGCCGCGTCACAGGCACGGTGACCCCACTCCGCCGTCGGGTGAATGAGCGGGTCGCTGAGGTCGAGGTCGTAGATGACCGCTCCAGCGACGATCGGGAGCACCGCTCCACGGCGGCGGAGTCCGTGCCCCTGCTGAAGCAGCCGCTCGGTGATGCCCGCAATCGCGCCCAGGCCAAGCAGGCTGCCACCGGTCAGGCCGATGGCGTGCACCAGCGAGCCGATCGTCGTGGCCGCCAGCGCGTCGGTGTTGAATGTGCCTGGGTTCGAGCCGCGCACCGACACCCCGGCCCCAGCGCCTTCCTCACAGATCACAGCCGTCACTCCGCGCAACACCTGCTCGTGTGTGAAGTGCCCGACCTTGATGCCCGGGACGTCCGTCAACGCGTTCAATGGACCCCGCTCCAGGCGCAGATCAACCGCTGTGCCATTCATCTCCAGCTCCTCGTTCATCCATGCAGCGTCGCGATGTCAGCGTTGGCAGTGGGACTGGCGCTCATGGCTGTCTCGTCTCGCCGCGCGGGGATCGAACCCGCGCCAATGGACAAAGCATCGCACAGCAGGCCGCTGCCCGTGGCGAATGTCAGGGCACTCCAACGCTTGAGCGCGCTCAGGCTTTCCCGCGACTGTGCAACAATGTCCGCCTGTTTCAGAGCAGGTGGAATCGCGATGAATCCGGTTATGTAGTCCTCGGAGACCACGCACCAGCTGCCTTGCAGGGCAGACGGCGCGTTGCGCGCCGGAAAGTGCCCGCGTGATGACATACTCGTAATTCGAGAGGACCGCACATGAACGATGGCTTGCTCGACTGCTTCCGCCATAACGCCTGGGCCACCCGTCAAGTGCTCGACGCCTGCCGGGGGCTGACCGACGAGCAGCTCCGGGCAGCAGTCACCGGCACATACGGCAGCATCATTGACACGCTGCGGCACACCGTCCGCTCGGAGGCGGGCTATTGCCGGCGGCTGACCGGCGAAGCGGCGAACTGGCTCGGACCCGACGCTGACGCGCCGGACATCGATGAGATGATCGCGCGCAACGATGATCTGGCCGCACGCTGGGAACGCTTCCTCGCTGCCCCGTTCGACGCCGAGCGGATATTCGTGATTCCCTGGCACGATAGCGACCGCAACGTGCCGGCCGGTGTCGTGCTCACCCAGGCGCTGCACCACGGCAACGAGCACCGCACCCAGGTTTGCACGACCCTGACCTCAATCGGCGTCGAGTCGCCTGCGCTGGGCGTCTGGGAGTTCGCGGAAGCCACCGACCGCGCCCCGCGCGTTACGGCGAGGGCCGAGGGATGAGGGATGAGGGCCGGGGAGTACGGGACGCGGATATGGAATCCACACCGTCGCCTTCTGGTCCCTGCTCGCTCGCTCTTCGCGTCCCGCATCCCGCATCCCGACCTCTCCCGACCTCATCCCTCGGCCCTCATCCCCCCGGCCCTCGTCACCTATTCGGCGGCGGGGGCATCGCTGTTATCCTGCCGATCTTCCGCGCACGTCGGTGGCCGGCAATTGACGTGGAGGCGCAGCATGACAGCCGAAGACAACAAGGCTCTCGTTCGCCGCTGGTTCGCCGAGCTCGATCGCGGCAATCTCGCCGTCATCGAGGAGCTGATCCCCGAGGACTACATCGATCACAACCCCGCCATCGGCGGTCTGGGGACGGGCCGCGAGGGTATCCGCGTCTACATCGACATGCTGCGCGCAGCGTTTCCAGACACGGTCCACATCATCGATGACCAGATGGCCGAAGGGGACAAAGTGATGACGCGCCTGACGGCGCGCGGCACATTTCTCAATGAAATCCTCGGCTTCGCGCCCACGGGAGAGCAGGTGTCGGTCAGCGGCATTGCCGTGCATCGCATCGCCAACGGTCAGCTGGTCGAGCATTGGGCGCACCTGGACATGAAGGGCTTCCTGGAGCAGCTCGGGGCCGAAACGGGCGCCGAGCGAGTCCACTAGCCCCGCAGCACCAGCCAGGTCAGCGCGGCCTGGATGTTGTGTTGCTCGGCCGCGCCACGGGCGGCCAGCGCCGATCCGGCGAAGAGCAGCCCGCCGGTCGCTTCCACCTGTGCGAGGTAGTGTCGCGCGTGTCGCTGCCGCGCCGCCGCTTCCTCCCCGTGCGCGGCCAGCTGCTCGTGTGCGAACTGGCGGATCGTCTCGAGCAGCGCCACCCGTGGCGCGCCGTCCGGCCCGTCGACCCGCTGCAGCAGGCTCTTGTCCACCAGCGAGGCCAGGCCGTCGAGCACGGACAACGCCCCCGTCTCCGTCGCGCCCTCGCCGCAAACCGCTTCGGCCGCCTCGATCGCGCAACCTCCACTGAACACCGATAGCTGGCGGAACAGGCGCTGCTCGTCAGGATGGAGCAACTGGTAGCTCCAGGCCACGGTATCGCGCAACGTCTGATGGCGGTCCGGCCAGTCCCGCGCTCCCCCTGACAGCACCTCAAGCGGCTTGCCCCGCCCGTCGTCCGCAAGCCGGTCCAGCAGCGCGGCGGGTGTCAGCAGCTTCATGCGCGCGGCGGCCAGCTCGATCGCCAGAGGCAAGCCGTCCAGCCCGGCGCAGATGGCCGCCACGGCTGGCGCGTTCTCTGACGAAAGCGTGAAGGCCGGATTGGCGCGCGCGGCGCGGTCCACAAACAGCTCCACAGCCGGGTTCGCAGCCACCGCCTCCAATTCCGGCAGGCGCCTCGGGTCCGG
>DATKCN010000187.1:0-29056 GCA_035513175.1 Thermomicrobiales bacterium | reverse complement strand
CGGGAGGTCGTCGTGACGCTTTGTTCGATAGCGGCTGATCTCTTGCGCGCGCGCGCCTACAGTCTGCCGCGTCGGCGACAGCAGGTCAAGGGGATCGGTGTCCGAAAATGGATCATTGTGTGACGGCATGTCAAATCTGACTGCTTCGACGGCCGGGTGCTCGTTGAGATTCCTCGGAGCGCTGAAGGGCATTGAGGTTGCGGCCGCGCGCACGGGCAACCGTACAATTACTCCATGTCCGGTCGGCACGAACTGCCGATCACTTTCGTCAAGTAGCCATTCGAGCGCGCTGACGACGCTGCCCGAGGTCAGCAGCCGTACCTGACGCGAACCGACACGACGCGCCAGCGTCGATGACAGGGCGATGACCACATCGCCCACGCTGAAACGCGTGTAGTAGACGCTGGGCTCGAGTCGTGCCGCCATGCCGAGTGGCCTGGCTACGTTCTGGATTCCGTCGTCGGTGCGTGGCAATCTAAACAACGCCTGATCCTGACGAATCCAGAGCTGACCAGGTGGAGCCTGTGCGATGACCATATCATCTCCGCTGACGACGACGACGGTCATGCCAAGCAGAATCCGGCGTGAGAAGGGCAGCTCCGCATTGATCTGCCACAGGCGCGAATTCGCGGACTGCATCGCGTTCAGCAGCGCGGGTTCTGCCGCGTGCGGAAGCACTCCTGCACACGCTTTGACGAGACTCGAGGTCACCGCCTCGGCGGCGCTTTCGGCGTCGCGCACTGGCTCGACGGGTTCGGCAAGCGCCAGAAGGACGCCACGAGGTAGCTCACCGCCGAGATCGATCTCCGGGCAGAGATAGGCGAATGGCGTGTCAACCACCGGGAAGCCGCCCCGCAACGCGAAACGAGCCCCGGAAGCGCGGACTCGGCGCATCCCGCATCCTTGTCGTGCAGACACATAAGCGTCTGTCCACAGACGGAATTCATCATATGATAGCGCGATGCTGTGTCCTGGTGGCAAAGGGCGACAACCACCTGGTGGACGTTCGTCGCGGGCGATCTAATCAACGCCTGGATACACGCGTGGCCGCACCGGAGTCTCGGACAACGACAGATCAGCCGACTCGTAGGGATCGTACCGTGCGGACGGGGGCGCAAGCACCTGAAGCAGCGTCCGGGCGCGGTCGGCGAGACCGAAGTCGTGCAGCGCCTCAGCTTCATCACGGGCCCGCAGCAGGTGAGTACGAGCTTCGTCATCACGCTCCTCGTCGACCAGCAGAGCCCCGAGGTTGAAGTGCGCGGTTGCCAATGACCGGTTGTCCCCGGCTCGAACGGCTGCCGAGACCGAGCGCTGGTACAGATCAATGGCTCGGTCGAGCTCGCCTGCAGTGTCCAGAAGCGCCGCCAACCCCTGAAGCGATCGGGCCTCCAGCCGGGCGTCGCCGATCTGCTCGGCGAGCCCGATGGCGCGCCCGTAGTGACGCTCCGCGTCCGGTAGCTCGCCAGCGTTGCCGTAGAGGCGCGCCGCCTGACGCTCGAACGCGCAGACGCGCGCGAAATCACCCGCTTTGCTGGCCTCGTCAATCGCCATTTCGAGATAGCGAACCGCGTCCTCAAGCGTGCCCGCGTCGGCGGCCAGACGCGACATGATCGGCAGGTAGCGCAGCGTGTCTTCCGTGCGCCCTGCCGCGCGCGACGAGGCTACCGCGGAGGAGAACGCGTCCATGGCTTCGTCCATCTGCCGATTGACCAACGCAACCTGACCGACCAGGCCGTATACGCCCGCGCGTAGCGCGTCGTCGTTCATGGCTCGGGCAACCGATTCGGCCCGAGCCGCCAGCGCAACGGCGTCGTCCGGCTCACCGGTTCGCAAGACGAGCTCTCCGGCGGCTATCAGCCAGCGAGCTTCGGCGCGCAGGTCCCCCTGTTCCCGACTGCCCTCAACGGCGTGCAGCAGCGCCTCAATCCCTTCGCGCTCGCGCCGGGTCGCGCCAAGCACCATGCCGAGCAGCCCATGCGCCTCGACGCTCAGTGGCGCGTCGGCAGATTGTCGCGCCAGGTCGCGGGCCTGTTCGAGGGAACGTTCGGCCTCGTGATATCGCTCCGCTCGAATGTGCAACTCGCTCAAGGCCAGCAGCGACCGGCCGACCTCCGCGCGATTCCCCAGCCGCGTCTCAAGCGCGATGACCTCTTCGTAGTGCCTGATAGCGTCGTCAGAGTGGCCTGCGCGCTGCTCGAGCTGCGACAGCATCTCAAGGCAGCGCGCTTCCGTGGCGAGATCACCGGCGTCGCGCGCCAGGGTCAGCGTCACCCGAAACCGCTCGATCGCCTCGTCCGGCATGCTCAGATCGCGGTACAGCGCGCCGGTCCGAAACGCGACTTCGGCCTGCAGGCGATGATCGACCGTGCGGTCCGCCGCCTCGCTGGCCTCGCGCAGGACCATCAGTGCGGCGTGGCCGTCTCCCTGATCGCGCACGATACCCGCCTGTCGGAGCATAGCGTCGACCGCGCCGTGGAAGTAGCCGAGGCGGCGCGCGGAACGGGACGCGCGAAGATAGAGGTCGTGTGCGACGGATGGATCTCCGTCCGACACATACAGGTCAGCCAGCAACAGCGCTGACTCGACCTCGTCACGAGTGTCGGCGTCTTCGCGACCAACACCAAGCTGCTGCGCCAGATAATCGCGAGCGGCGTCGGTGTCGCCCCGCTCGAACGCGTTTCGAGCCAGACGGTTGAGCGCGTTGCGAATTCCCGAAGCGTACGAGATGCGCTGGGCGACGACCAGAGCCTCGTGAAAGTGGTACTCGCGCTCGCCAGCCTGATCCCCCCGCTCCAGCAGGTCCGCCACTCGCAGGCTGAGGTCGACGAGGACCTTTTCAAATCCCTTGGCGCGGGCGGCGGCCACGTTCAGCCGGGCAAGGATGAGAGCGAACTCCATGCTCGACGCGGCTTCGAACTCGACCTGCGCGTCGAGCTCGAGCAGATCGCCATCGGCGAGCCTGCCGTTGATATGGTGCGCCTGCGCGGCGTCCAGCGCCTCGTTGAGCGCAAGTCTCCCTGACGCGACATCTGCCGCGAGCCGGAAGATCGGATTCGCCTCTATGCCCTGGTAGCGCCGAAGCCAGCGGCTGAACTGTTCCAGCATCGGACGCGCACCCCTCCCCGATCCGCTACGTCTTCGTGCGCCATGGCGGTCACGACGGCCCCTCTCGTCGTGATGTCGAGGTCACCAGGGCTGCTGGTCGATCAGCGCGCGCCGCAACGTGTCGATCGTAACGTTTCCGCCGCTGACGATGAGCCCGACACGCTGTCCGCGTAGTTCCGTCGCGAGTCGGGACGCAAGGGCGAGTGACGCGACGCCCGCTCCTTCGGCCACGAGGTGGGCCTTGTCCAGCATGAGTATCATCGCCTGTCGCATTTCCTCTTCCGACACCAGCTGCACGTCGTCGACGAGGTCCTGCATAATCCCGAACGGCAGCTCGAACGCAACGCGTGTCGCCAGACCCTCAGCAAAAGTCGAGCCGCCGTCAAGCGCGACGAGCCGTCGTTCGTGGAATGAACGGTAGACAGCAGGCATGTTCTCGGTTTGAACCGCGATGATGCGCGTCTCGGGCCGGATCGTCTTGAACACGGTCGCCGTTCCGCAGACGCCGGAGCCGCCGCCCACCGGCACGATAACGACGTCCAGGTCCGGGGCTTCCTCGATCAGCTCCAACGCGTACGTACCGACGCCGGCGATCAGATCGGGCTCATTTGCCGGGTGGATGAAGCGCATCCCGTTGCGCTCGGCGTGGAGCGCCGCCTCTTCCCGGCACTCATCGAAGTCAAGCCCATACTCGATCACGTCCGCACCGAGACGTCGCGTGGCGGCGACCTTGTCCGGATTATTTACGGTCGGCATGTAGATGATGGCGTGAATGCCGAACTCACGGGCCGCGTACGCGATGGATTGGGCGTGGTTGCCGGTTGACGCCGTGACAACGCCACGCGCCCGTTGTTCCGCGTCAAGGCGGCTCAGAAGGTAGATGCCGCCGCGCACCTTGAAAGCCCCTATCGGCTGGAAGTTCTCGCACTTGAGGACGACATCGAGTCCGAGCGCGTCCGACAGCGACGGTGGTCGCAGGGATGGCGTCGGAGGCAAATAGCGCCGGATGACCCGTCGAGCCGCGTAGATGTCGGAAACGGTCGGTCTAGCGGTCAGTCGTGTGTCGGCAACGCTCATCGCTGGGCTTCTCCAGATGCTGGCGCGAATTCATCGTTCGGTGCGCGCGCGGCGCGGTCGCGGATGTTGCTCGACGCCGCTGTCAAGCGATCTGGTCATCGGGTCCGCGCCCCGCCGGCGGGTCAGGTTGGGAGGCGTCCGGATTGCCGGCGAGCCGTCGGGAGTATATCATCGCTCTTCGGCGCGACAGGCTGATGCCGTGACATGAAGTCAAGAGTTGTCAACTGAAAGGGGCCACGACGTGACTCAGCAGTCCGTCACGAGCGCGTTCACCGAGAAGTTGGGCAACGCGCGGCATGCGAATCGGTCAATGCTGTGCGTCGGCCTCGATCCAGAACTGACAAGTCTTCCGGACGGCTTCGCTCAGGCGGCGACATCGGTCGCGGCCTTCAACCGGGCTATCATCGACGCAACGTCCGATGTAGCGTGCTGCTACAAAGCGAACCTGGGCTTCTACCTCGCGTTTGGAGCCGAGGGCGTTGACGCCCTGGCGCAAGTCCGTAGTGACGTGCCGGCGCACATCCCAGTCATGCTTGACGCTAAGTTCGGCGACATCGACATCACGAGCCGGGGCTATGCTCGCGCGGTCTTCGACGTGTGGAAGTTCGATGCCGTCACAGTCAATCCCTTTCTCGGCCGCGACGCTTTGCAGCCATTCCTCGACTACGCCGATCGCGGCATCTTCGTGCTGGCCAAGACATCGAACGAGGGTAGCGGTCTGTTGCAGGACCGCGTGCTGGCGAACGATGAGGGCCTCACGGTGTCACAAACTGTGGCTCGGCACGCCACTGAATGGAATGTGCGCGGCAATGTCGGCCTGGTCGTTGGCGCGACGTATCCGCGGCAGATCGCCGAGCTGCGGTCCGTCGCGCCGGACCTGCCGTTTCTCATTCCAGGGGTCGGCGCCCAGGCGGGCGATCTCAAGGCGGCGGTGCGCGCCGGTGTCGACAGACACGGCGCCGGGATTATCGTCAACGCCAGCCGCGCGATTTCGTTCGCTTCAACCGGACGGGACTTTAAGGACGCGGCGCGCACGGCCGCCATCGCGTTGCGGGACGCCATCAACGCTGCTGTCCCCCAGGCAGGGCGTTAGACGAAAACAAGCTCGGGAAAGCGCTCATGGAGCCGGTCAAGACCGGCGCGTGTCATGCGTGTGCGCTGCACGCCCAACCGCGTGAGGCGTTTAAGGGCATACAGGCTCTTGACCCCCGCGTCTGAAACGTCGGTATCGGCAAGCATCAGCGTCGTGAGCGCGGGGAAGCGGCGAAGCGAGCGCAAACCACGATCCGTGACACCTGTCCCGGACAGGTCAAGCGTACGAAGACGGGGAAGCTCCGGCGCGCAGTCGACGCCGCGGTCGGTGACGGCGGTCAAGCGAAGATTGAGCGACGCGAGCAGCCTCAAGGGCGCGAGAGATGGAAGCCCATCGTCGGTGATCGCCGTCTCGCTGATGTTGAGCGCATTGAGCTTCGCGAGGCGGGCGACCGATTCGAGACCGATGTCAGTAATCCACGTGCCCTGGAGCTCCAGCGTGCCCAAACCGTGGAGATCCTGGAGGCGCTGGAGGCCAGCGTCACTAACGAGTGTGCCGTTGAGACCGAGCGTCCGAAGGCCGGAGAGCCCGCCGAGCGCTCGCAGACCCGCGTTGCCGATGCGGCTCCACCCGAAATCTACCCCGGCAAGGGCCAGCAGGCTACCGAGCGCGGCGACTCCCTCATCGGTGATGCGCGTGCGGCGCAATCCCAGCTGGCGCAACTCGCGCAGCGTCCCGATGTTCGCAAGTCCGGCGTCCGTGACGTTCGCTCGCGCGATGCCCAGGGAGCGTAGTCGCGTCAACGCCGTGAGATGAGCGACACCGCTGTCAGTCAGGTTCGGCAGACGGAGATCCAGCGATCGCAGCGAGGTCACGCGCGCGACCTCCCGAACGCCGTCGTCGCTGACCGACGCATATGTCAGCGCCAGCACGCGAAGCTCGCCAGCAGGCGCAAGCAGGCGCAACCCATCGTCGTCTACCGTGCGACCCGACAACCAGAGTTCGTCGAGCGATTGCAGCTGCGAGAGCGTCAGAGCATCTTCGACGCGAAACTGTTGCTGGTCGTTCTCAAAGCGCAGTCGTGTTTCGACCGGCAGCCGCACACGTCCGCGAGCGTCACCAAGTAGAAGCCAGGATCCGTCGATTCTGCCCCAGAGCCGCCCTGCCGAGCGGTCGTTTGGAAAGTCGATGTCATACACATCTTCCCCGGACGCGCTCGCGAAATGTCCTGGGCCGGTCGATCCGCTATCCAGCCGGGCCAGCCCTCGCACGATCCTGGGGTTGGCGCTTGTTGCAGCGTCGAGCCCGAGTTCACCAGCGCCCGAGCGCTGAACGGCGCGTCCTGGCCGGTCAGTCACCGGCGCGCTGCTCGTCATGGGCGGCTCGGGACGTGATCAGCCGTTCCAGATCGCCGGTGACGGCTCGCAACTGCATGCGGGCCACCGCGACCTCGCCTGAAATCTCCGCGGCGAGCCGGTCGAGGATGCCGGGATCACGTTCAACCCGTGACCACAGCTCGTATACGCTGGAAGCCTTGATGGCGGCGAGGCGCCCGATCGCTCGGGTCAGCGCCTGTTCGAGGCGCGCAGTTTCGGCGGTCGCCCACTGCACCCGCGCCCTGCTGGAGCCGCTGGGCATGTCTGGACCGCGCCGTGGCAGCGAAGCTTCGAGCATTCCGAGCATGTCGAGATCGTTCGCAGCCATCGCCTCATTGATGCGCTTCATGGCCGTCTCGTTGTGGGCGCGCTGGTCGTCAGTGATCGCGACATCGGGATGAAAACGTCGCGCGAGCCTGCGGTACTGATCCTTGATCGCGCGCGCGACATCTGGCGACGGAGGGTCCGGGAGCGACGACGCGCGTCGCCCGGCGCCGGAGGCTTCCCGGCGCTCCTGCTCGACGCGCCTTTGCTCGGCAGCGAACTCATGCTCGACAACCTGATTGACGCGCTCCCAGGTGTGGACGCCAGCGTTGAGCGCCTCAACCTTACGGCTCGTCTTGGCAATCTCGAGATTAACGCGGTCAAGCTCAACGATCAGCACGCCTACGCGCGCTTCGTAGCGCGCCTCGAACGCGCTCAAGGTAGCTCGCACCTGTTCGAGCTCCGCACCCACGCCGGTCACTTCAGCTCGCAGGCGCTCGACCCGCGAACGCAAGCGACGCTCCTCGGGTGACTCGACAGCTTCCGATGACGCTGCGTCAGTATCCGACTTCGGCACGCGTGCGATCCCTGAGGGCATGTTCCCGCGCTGTCGCTCCATAGTGTCGAATGCGTGTTCCGAGGCCGCGCTCGTCGCCAAACCACGTGTCGTTCGACGCGGCCCGTCACCGTTCAATTGTGCCCCGAAGACGCTCAAGCGCGCCTGTGACTGAGGTCACACATTTTCGCGAACCGGCGCAGACGGCCGGATATCGTTCCCGTACGGTTGAAACCCACGGGATGTCAATCGCCACTGAACCTCCACCCGACTGGATCCACCGATCGCGCGAGCGTGCCGATCGAGCGCCACCCGGAAATCCCCCACATCTCGGAAGATAACCGGAAGCTGCGACGCATAGCACTCGATCGCCCGGCACTTGCGCTCGAACCCGTCGTCATCGACGACGATCATTCGCCTGTTGGACGTTTCCAAGACGCCTACCGAACTCGCGGGGGACGGGTCCAGCAGGGCATACGGCATGTCCTCGTACGCCCAGACGTCGTAGCCTCGCGCCGCGAGTGCTCCGCCGACGAGGTGCGCCAACTGATGATCGACGTGATGCCCTATTGCCACCGGTACGACGAACTCCCCTGCCCCCGTCAATGCGAGGGCATCGGCAATTGGCGCGATGAGCGCGCGATCGTCAATGGCAAGTTCTCCAAACAGCGCGTCCTCGAACGAGTATCGGGGATCGCGGTAGATCGCGTCCAGGTAGTCGAGCCACGAGACGCGCACGGACGGGCCGAGCGCCGACGCCGCGCATCGGTCTTCGCGGCGGCGGCGCTCGAACACCTCGTCGTCGGCCAGACCCCACCGCTCGTGCTGAAGCCGCGCAAACTCTCCGACGGGTCCCGACGGACGCCCCGCAAAGAGGGTGACGATCGTTGGCGTCCCGCTTTTTGCTGCCAGCGCGACCGCTCCGCCACACGACAGGGCCACGTCATCGGAATGCGGCGCGACAAAGATCTGGCTGGTTACGCTCTCGTCTTCAGCGGCGCTCACCCGGCTGCGGACCCGCGCACCCGCGCGTCGCCGACGCGCCTCGTAACTCGCTGCTGGTCGAAGTGCTCGAGCACAGCCTGCGCGTACTTCCGGCTGCTGCCGAAGTGGTCTCTGAACTGTGCAAGCGTGATGCTGCCCTGCTTCTCAATGATCGTCAGCGTCTCGCGTTGAATGGCCGCCAGCTGCTCGGCGCCGAAGACGACGTTGTCGGGGAGCCGAACGATTCGCCCCATGTCGGCGAGCGCAATGAGGATGTCCGGCCCGAGTCCATATCCGTCCGGAGCGGGTGGCGAGTGGGGCTGTTCCGCCAGCGCTCTGGTGAAGCGATCCGCCGCGTCCTGCTCCGTTGGTGACAGCTCGATGGAATGTCCGGGCAGCGCGAGCAGACTGCCGAGATCCGCGACCGCGCCAGTCGCGACGAACGTGAGCGTCAACGCGTCGAAGACGCGCGCGCTCGCGTGGAGCCTGCGCTTGATCTCCTCCTTCGGCATGCCCCGGCGCAACGGCTGTCGGCGATGGAAGTCTTCCAACATCATGACAATGTCGTCGCGGGTCCGGTCGACGAGGTCTCGTCGCGCTATCAGCCGGTTCGGCCCCAGTGACCCTGACGAATCAGGTCCCAGCGCGACGAGCCCCCCGGTCGCGACGAGCTGAGAGATGAGCTCGTGAGTGTCAACCAGGCGGATGTCAAGTTGTTCGCCGATCTCTCTCAGGTCCCGGGGTCCGGCAGCGAGAAAGTGGAGTGTCCGATCCTTGGGGTCGCCCGTCGCCCGGGTTGCGAGCGACGCTATGACTTCCTGCCTGAAGCGCCGGTGACGCCGCGGGTGAGGGTCAATTATCCGCCCGCCGCCGATGGTGACGCTGGGCGAGGGGCGGCGCACGATCAACCTATCCCCGGCGACGGCCGCGATCTCGCGCGCCAGGCGGATCTGGACCCATCCCTCTTCTCCGGGCAGCAGGCGATCGGCGTCAAGAAGTGTCACGTTGCCGATCGACTCGGCGGCTCCGACGAACACATCGACCTGATCGTTCTGCCCCAATGGGCCGGGCACGTCGGCGACCATGCGCAGCCGCACATCGAGGAGTCTGGTTCCGCTGAGCCAGCCGGGCGAAGTGAGCACGTCGCCCCGCTGAATCACATCGCGCTCGATGCCGCTCAGGTTGACCGCCGTGCGCGCGCCCGGTTCCGCGCGGTGTGTCTTGCGTCCGTGACTCTGTAGACCGCGCACCCGTGCCCGGGCTCGGGACGGCAGCAGCTCTAGCTCCTGACCCGATTCCAGCGGCCCATCCAACAACGTCCCAGTTACAACCGTCCCAAACCCCGCAACGGTGAACGCGCGGTCAACCGGCAGGCGCGGGCGACTGCCAGTCGGACGTTCCGGCATCGACCGCAGCTCTGATTCGAGGGCGAGCTTGAGACCGTCAAGCCCGACGCCCGTCAGCGCTGAAACTGGCACGATGTCCGCGCCGGCGAACACGGCGCCGGCGAGTCGCTCGCGTGTCTCTTCCGTCACCAGCTCAAGCCAGTCATCGTCGACCAGGTCGCGCTTCGTGAGCACGACGATGACACGCTCGATCTCCAGCAGGTCGAGAATCGCCAGATGTTCGGCGGTCTGCGGCATGGGACCCTCGTCCGCCGCGATCACAAGCAGCGCCGCGTCGATGCCGCCAACGCCTGACAGCATGTTCTTGATGAAGCGCTCGTGTCCTGGCACATCGACGACACTGACCGTCGCGCCGCCCGGCAGTGAAAGCCAGGCGAACCCAAGATCGATCGTCATTTCGCGCTCGCGCTCTTCCTTGAGCCGGTCCGGATCGATGCCGGTCAGCGCCTTAACGAGCGTCGACTTGCCATGATCCACGTGACCGGCAGTGCCGACGACCCAGGTTCGCCGGTCGTCCTGCACATTCAGGTGAGGAGACTTCATGTCACTGGTGGTTGCCACGTTGCACATCCACTCGCGCGCTCCGCCTCGAAGCCGACGCTGTCCGTGAGTATAGCAATGGCCCGATGCGCCTCCCTGCTACGATTGAACGTGGCGCCGGAAACGAACGCTCGCGTCTGTCATCGACACGCGGAAGAGAGTCGGATGTGCTTCATATCGACCCCGCGCGCATGAAGCCGTGGATCGGCGATCCGCCGCGCGTCTCGGCGCCGGTCACGCCCGGACACGTGCTGGCGAGTCACGAGCGCTTCAATATCGCCACCGGCGCGATTACCGGATTCGTGCTCATCCCGTTCTGGGCGTATCTTGTCGTCGCCGCGGTTCGCCTGTCAGGCGGTCGGTCGGATTACTCCGTGACGTTCAGCATGTGGACCATTGTCGGAGGCGCGTTCGTAGGGTTGATCCTTGTGCCGGTGGTTCACGAGGCGATCCATGGGATGGCCGCCGTCGTCTGCCGGACGCGTCCCTCCTACGGCATTGGACCGGGGTTTGCATACACGACGTTTCATGAACCGCTACGTCGCGTGCCGTATCTGTTTGTCGGGCTCGCTCCTCTTGTTGTACTGACGATCGCGTGTGTTGTCGTGGCGGCGCGGTTCGACTCGATCGCCGGCTGGTTCGTTTTCTTTGCCGTAATCAACGCCGGTGGGGCGATCGGCGATCTCTGGATGTCGTGGCGCATCATCCGCCAGCCGCGCTGCGCGATCTTCTACGATCTCGCGGATGGCTTCGCGGTGCTCGTCCCCGAACATGCCGTGCCCGCGCGAGCCGCGCCGTCCAGGACAGAACGACCTTCGGTGTCTACCGACGAACCACAGCAACCAGCGAGGTTGCCGCCTTGCTAGCAGGGGCAGTCTCGCGCTGACTGCTGCTGTGTCTCCGTTCGGTTGACATGCAAGGCGCATTGCTGTTATGGTCTCGGTCAACAACTGAATAGACCCTGCGCTCATCCAGAGTGGTGGAGGGAATCGGCCCTTAGAAGCCCGGCAACCAGCGCGTAGCGCCTGGTGCCAATTCCGGCGGACATGGTTCCGCAAGATGAGCGAATTGAACAGGCATCCACCACCCTTTGCGGTGGTGTTGTTGTTTCTGTTTCTCCTCTCCGGCGCAGGGCAGAGAACGGCAATGACGAGGACGAGTAGGCGAACCGTTCTGGGCCAGAGAGCCGCCTGTATGGTGCGATGGCGGCGCCGGACACCCGTCGAATATGACCTCCGAGCCGCGTGCTGAACCGCGCTGGCGCGCTTCAATAGCAGTGGCACTCACGCGAGATCGCTCCGCGAGTGCGCTGTAGCTGCCGCATACCTGCAGACGGTAAGCATTGCCGGAATGGCCCCGTTATTCAGGCCGGAGCCCGAGCGCATTCATCCGCGATCGGGCCGTGAGGCCGTCATCGCAAGGCGATGGTGAAGCGGGGTGGGGACTCGGGCAACGCCCGTCCCCGCCGGGAGCAGGCGGCGTCCGTGCCGGTGGGTTGGTCAACTCTGGGCCGCTCGCTTCCAGCAGACAGACGAGCAACACGCTGCGACCGGGAGGCAGGACTTCTGACAATGAGCGCGCATCACAACCGCTGGGTACCCAGCGCCTCGACCCGCTATGAGATTGTCGCTGCGCACGACGACCCCTTCGTCACCGAGAGCGGCGCGGTGATTCCGAACATGACGCTCGCGTACGAAACGTGGGGCACACTGTCCCCCGAGCGCGACAATGTCGTGCTCGTCTTCCATGCGCTGACAGGAGATGCGCACGCCGCCAGCCACCCCGAGGTTCCCGGCGATCGCCAGGGCTGGTGGGAGCCGCTGATCGGCAGCGGACGCCCAATCGACACCGATCATCACTTCGTTGTCTGCGCCAACGCCCCTGGGTCGTGCTACGGCTCGACGGGTCCGCGCAGCCTCGGGACCGACGGGAAGCGCTACAACCTGCGTCTCCCGATGCTGACAGTACGCGACCTGGTGGAGGCGCAGCTTCGGCTGATCGATCGCCTCGGTATCGAACGGCTGCAATGCGCTATCGGTGGCTCGCTTGGGGGCATGCAGGTGCTCGAGCTGGCTGCCTCGGCACCGGAGCGCGTCGAGCGCGCGGTGGTGGTGGCCGCGTCATCGCGCTTTCACGCCCAGGGCATCGCCTACAACGAGCTGCAGCGTCGAGCGATCATGCTTGATCCCCGCTGGCGAGGAGGCGAGTACAGCGACGAAGACGCGCCGGAGTCTGGAATCGCGCTGGCCCGCATGGCGGGCATGATCACGTTTCAGTCCGACGAGTCAATGACAATGCGGTTTGACCGCAGCTCGGACGCGCGATACACGGCATGGCCCGAGTTCCAGGGCTACTACGACATCGAAGGGTACCTGCACTATCAGGGCGACAAGCTTGCCTCCCGCTTTGACGCGAACTCGTACCTCTATCTGACACGTGCGATGGACAGTCACGACATCGGACGCGGCCGTGGCGGCGAGCTGCCGGCCTCCGCTCGGATTTCGGCCGAAACACTACTGATCGGGGTGCGAACGGACATCCTGTTCCCCCCGCGCCACGTCGAGATGTCCGCTAACGCGATCCTGAAAACTGGTGGGACGGCACGCTACTGGGAACTCGACTCACCACACGGGCACGACGCATTTCTGAAGGAGTTTGAGCGGCTCGACGATATCCTGCGGGAAGGCATCGGCCTTGCTCAGAGTCCCGCGCGGGTCGCGGCGGATTAGCACAGCCAACTGGCGAGCACGCATCGCAATCGATCACGAACTCAGGCGAGGCGTCGCGCGAGCTCCGGTTCGAATCACCTCGATTACATCCGACAACATGGCGCTGGAAGTCGGAGCCGGCCCGGCGCCCTGTCCGTGCAGCAGCACCGGACCGACGCGGTCGCCGACGATCTCGATCGCGTTGAAGTTGCGCACGACACGTGACAGCATGTCGTCGCCGGGGATGAAGGTCGGCGCCACACGAAGCCGCGCTCTGTCGCCGTCGCGATCGGCGGACGCGATCAGTCGAATCGTGCCGCCACGCGCCTGTGCGCCGGCAATGTCGGCGGCCGTGACGCCACTGATCCCCGTGCGCTCGATCTCGTCCGGATGCACGTGGCGACCAAGCATCAGCGACGCCAATATTGCAAGCTTGTACGAGGCGTCGAAGCCTTCGACATCGGCGGTCGGGTCGGGTTCCGCGTAGCCGAGCTGCTGAGCTTCCGCCAGCGTCGTCGCGTAATCCGCGCCTTCGGAGTCCATCTTCGAGAGAATGAAGTTGGTCGTGCCATTGACGATGCCGCGAATTCGCTCAACGCGATTGGTGGCCAGAATCTGACGAAGCGAAACAATTAGCGGAATTCCCCCGCCGACGCTTGCTTCGCACAGGAATCCTGCGTTCCCGGAACGGGCCGCCGCAACGATCGCGGGCAGGTGCTTCGCTACCGCCTCCTTGTTGGCGGTGACGACGTGCTTGCCGGACGCAAGCGCGCGGCACATGAGATCGACAGCGGGCTGTTCGCCTCCCAACGCCTCTACGACGACATGGACTCGAGTGTCGTCGACCAGCCGCTGTCCATCCGTCGTAACGAGTGCGGGATCTAGACCCAAGCGTGCCGCCGCAGCCGTCGAGCGTGCGAGACCGCCGACGAACGACAGCGTCAGCCCGCTCGACCGCTCGATGCGCTCCGTGTCCTTAACGAGGGCGCTCGCAACCGCGCCGCCAATTGTCCCGAGCCCCAATATCGCGATGCCGTGCGTGTCTGTCACTTGAAATCACCTTCCGCGGCGCGAGACCCTTGACGGAGTCGCCCGCCGCTGCTATTGTCCGAAGTCAGCCGTGAGCTTTCGGCAGCGTACCGGACGCTTCCGAGACCCGACAAGTCGTCGCTTGACACGAAAGCATGCGCGATGCCTGGCTCCGTTCGCAATCGATGGTGGGAGACTATTACCGCGCGCGCCGGTTCGGCGTCGCGCGGCGAGACTGCCTGACAGCTCTCGACACGCGTGATCGCCGATCGGCAGGAGCGGACGCTCCTGCTTTTTTGTTGCCTGGGAGATCGTTCCCGGCATGGCACGAACGAGGAGAAACGCAATGGCACAGTTTTCACGCACGTCAGAGAAGATCGATGTGGCTGTCCTCGGCGCGACCGGCAGCGTTGGACAGCGTTACATCGAAATGCTGGCAGACCATCCACAGTTTCACCTTGCGGAGCTGGTCGGAAGCGAGCGTAGCGCCGGCAAACGCTACGCCGACATCGCGGACTGGCGCATTTCCGCGGCTCCCCCCGAAGACGCGGGCAACATGCTCATCAAGCATCATGAGGAGCCGCTGAACAGCCCGATCGTGTTCTGCTCGCTCCCTGGCGGCATCGCGATGGAGGTGGAGCAGAAGCTGGCGTCGGATGGGCACGCGGTGTTCTCCAACGCGCGCGACAATCGCATGGAAACTGACGTTCCGCTGCTCATCCCCGAGGTCAATCCCGATCACGCGCGGGTCATCGACGCGCAACGCGAGCGGCGGGGCTGGCGAGATGGGTTCATCGTCACCAACCCGAACTGCTCGACGATCCATCTCGTGCTTGCGCTCAAGCCGATCTGGGACGCGTTCGGCATCGAGCAGTGCATGGTCACGACGATGCAGGCGTCGTCCGGCGCCGGATATCCGGGCGTGCCGTCGCTCGACCTCATCGACAACGTCGTGCCACACATCGGCGGCGAGGAGGAAAAGATGGAGATTGAGTCGCGCAAGCTACTCGGCGGATACGACGGCGCCGAGTTTCGCTACGCGGACATGGGCATCAGCGCACAGTGTAACCGCGTGCCGGTGCGCCATGGCCACACCGAGACGGTCAACCTCAAGCTGCGTCGCAAGGCGTCGCCGTCGGAGGTGATTGACGCGTTGCGCGCTTTCAGGGGGCGCCCGCAGGAGCTTGGGCTTCACACCGCGCCCGCGAGCCCGATCATCGTCCGCGATCAGCACGACCGCCCGCAACCGGCGCTTGACCGTGACGTCGCGGGTGGCATGGCGTCGATCGTGGGCCGCGTGCGCGAGTGCTCACTGTTCGACATCAAATTTGTCGTGCTCGGCCACAATACGATCCGAGGCGCAGCGGGCGCGTCGATCCTCAACGCCGAGCTGATGCTGGCAGACGGATACATCCGCGCGTAGCGGCCAGCGGCACGACTATGCTACGGCCAACGGCCAACGGCCAACGGCTGCCATCTGGCAATGTATGGATGTGGCAGCCTTTGAATGCACATGCCGCGAGGAGCGGCAGGGTATAGCGGTTGCCGGACGATGCGCCGTGTGTCGGGCGACTGAGCCGGCGACGGCGGGCAGGATCGATCCATCGCGGCCAGCGCAGCCGCTACGATGTCGCGCGGTAGTTCGGCGCCTCTTTGGTGATCATCACGTCGTGGGGGTGGCTCTCACGCAATCCGGCTGGGGTGATGCGCACGAAGCGCGCGTTGGTCTTCAGCTCTGCGATCGTCTCTGCGCCGCAATAGCCCATCGCCGACCGCAGCCCACCGACGAGCTGATATACGACATTTTCCAGTGGTCCCTTGTACGCGACGCGGCCCTCAATACCCTCGGGCACGAACTTCGACAACGACTCGACATCATGCTGGAAGTAGCGATCCTTGGAAAACGAGCGGGTCTTGATCGCGCCGATCGAGCCCATGCCACGGTATTCCTTGTAACGCTCTCCCTGGAACAGCACGACCTCGCCAGGGCTTTCATCGACCCCGGCGAACAACCCGCCGAGCATGACGCAGTCCGCGCCGGCCGCGATTGCTTTGGCGATGTCACCGGAGAACTGGATACCGCCATCGGCGATGACCGGCACGCGCGCGTCCGCCGCCACCCGCGCGGCGTCCATAATGGCGGAAATCTGTGGCACGCCCGTTCCCGCAACGATGCGGGTCGTGCAGATCGAACCCGGACCAACGCCGATCTTGACCGCGTCCGCGCCGACCTCGATAAGCGCGTCCGTGGCGTCTCCGGTGGCCACGTTCCCGGCGACGACCTCCACCGACCAACGCAGCTTGATTTCGCGCACCATGTCGAGCACGCCCTGAGAATGGCCATGCGCTGTATCCACGACGATGACGTCGACGTTGACGTCGAGCAACGCCTCGGCGCGGGCGAGCGCGTCCGGACCGACTCCCACCGCGGCAGCCACCCGAAGCCGACCCTTGGAGTCCTTCGTCGCGAACGGATGCTGGATGCGCTTCTGGATGTCCTTAACCGTTATCAAGCCCTTGAGATAGCCATGTTCGTCGACCACCGGCAACTTCTCGATCTTGTGCACGTGCAGGATATCGCGCGCTTCATCGAGCGTCGTGCCGACCGGAACGGTGATCAGGTTACGACTCGTCATGAACCGCTGAATGGGCTGGTCAAGCTCATCCTCGAAGCGCAGATCGCGGTTCGTCAGGATGCCGACCAGCTTGCCGTCCCCATCGGTGATCGGCACGCCGGAAATGTGAAAGCGCTCCATCATCGCCACGGCGTCGGACAACAGATTGTCGGGGCGCAATGTCACCGGCTCGACGATCATGCCCGACTCACTGCGCTTAACCTTGTCGACCTCGGCGACCTGATCCGTGATCGAGAGGTTGCGGTGGATGACGCCGATGCCGCCCTCCCGCGCGATCGCGATTGCCAGGCGACCCTCTGTGACGGTGTCCATTGCCGCCGACACAATGGGAATGTTGAGCCGGATGCTCGGCGTGAACCACGTGCCGGTGTCCACCTGGCTCGGCATGACATCCGACTGCGCCGGAAGCAGGAGCACGTCGTCGAACGTCAGGCCGGTCCCCATGACCTTTTCCAGCAGAACGCTATCCAGGTAGCCCTCGGCATTGGCAACTCGTCGCGCCTGGGGATCACCAAGAATGCTCATGTACTCGCGTCTCCTCGCTTGCTCGTGATACTACCGTCGTTCCACTATCACTGTGAGAGTGCCGCGACCTCGTTGGTCGCCGTTGGCGCAGGCGTGGCTCCGTTCAGCCCCAACCGCGCCGCAATCTCCGTCCCGAGCCGCTGATACGCCTCCGCTCCCCGCGACGACAGGTCGTATTCGAAGATCGACTGGCCGTACGAGGGTGCTTCCGCGAGCCGCACCGACCGGGGCACAACCGTGTGAAACATGCGGTTCGGGAAGAACCGCGCTACATCGTGCACCACCTGAGTCGACAGGCGCGTGCGCGAATCGAACATCGTCATCGCCACGCCGAGAATGTCGAGGTTGGGGTTGAGCCTGCGCTTAACCAGATCGATGGTGTTGACGAGCTGCATCAGCCCTTCGAGCGCCAGATACTCACACTGTATCGGAACGACGACCTCGTCACACGCGGTGAGCGCGTTGATTGTCAGCAGACCAAGCGACGGCGGGCAGTCGACGACGATCGCGTCGTAGCGGTCTCGCACAGGGGCTACCGCGGATTGCAGGCGGCGCTCACGGTTGCGCATGTCGACCAGCTCGATCTCGGCGCCCGCCAGTGTCGCGTTGGCTCCGAGTACGTCCAGGCCCGGGCGAACGCCACACACGATAGCTTCGTCCGCGCTTGTCGCGCCAACGAGTGCGTCGTAGGTTGACCTGACGAGATCACGCTTTTCGAGGCCGACTGAGCTGGTGGCGTTGCCTTGAGGATCGATGTCGATCAGCAGGGTACTGTAACCGCGCGAGGCGAAGTAGCAGGCAATACTCACGGCTGTCGTTGTCTTGCCAACGCCACCCTTCTGGTTCGCCAGCGCAAGCATCTTTCCCAATAGCAGGACCTCCGCCTTACGGCCAATGTGTAATTCTACGGCGTCGATGGCGGCGACGCCACGATCCGAAGCGCCGCGCGAACGAATGCGGTGAAGAACGGCGGTTGAGCCAGCCAGCAGGTCTCCGTCTTCCGGGTCGCGCGAACGATGTCCAGTCGCGGGAATGACGCCAACGCGCGAGGCTCGGACCGAGTAAGAGGCGCCGGCTCGATGATCCGGCGCTGAGACACTGGCCCGACTTCCTTCCGCGCACTTGACATCGATCTCATTCGCCTTTACGATGCTTGCGTTATGGACACGCTGGCATCGACACAACACGGCACGCGAGTCGTCCAACGGTCATGTGACTGCTGGCGATACTTTTACTTTACCCCTCCGGCGGAGCTGGTGGGGTTATCGGGGTTGTGCCGGTAACCAGCGAATACCACCAGTGACGTCGGAGGAGCAGAGGCAATGCCTCTGCTTTTTTGTTTCCCGCCGTTTTGCAGTTCGAGGGATGAGAGGACAGGCGCGCAATGATCATCACGATGCGAAGCGACAGCGATCACGACAAACAGCAGGTCGTCGTCAGGCATTTGCAGGAGCGCGGGTACCAGACGCACCTGCTCGCGGGCGGCGGCGATGTCGTGATCGGAGTGAACGGCCGTCCGATCGTTCAGGACCTGGCGGCGACTGTCGCCGCGCTTCCAGGCGTCAGCGCGATCAATCGTTCTGGCAAGCCTTACATGCTCGCGCAGAGGGAGGCACGTCCCGCAGGCACCGTGGTGCGGGTCGGGGACATCGACATCGGGCGAGGAGAGCTGGTGATCATGGCGGGACCCTGCGTGATCGAAGGCTCTGACGCGATGCTCGCCGCGGCCCAAGTGGTGAAGGAAGCCGGCGCCACGATGCTGCGCGGCGGCGCTTTCAAGCCTCGAACGTCGCCCTACTCATTCCAGGGGCTTGGCGAGGAAGGGTTGAAGATTCTCGCGCTCGCCCGCGATCTGACCGGCCTGCCGGTCGTGACCGAGGTGATGGAGCCGGAACAGGTCGACCTGGTCGCCCGATACGCCGATATGCTGCAGATCGGGTCTCGCAACATGTCCAACTTTCCGCTGCTACGGCGCGTAGCCGCGACCGGTAAGCCTATCTTGCTCAAGCGCGGCTTTTCGGCGACCATCGAGGAATGGCTGATGTCGGCTGAGTACATTCTGGCGGGCGGGAACGACCGCGTCGTGCTTTGCGAGCGTGGGATTCGCAGCTTTGACACCGCGACGCGCTTCACGCTCGATCTCAACGCCGTGCCGCTCGTTCGTCAACTGACGCACCTGCCGATCGTGGTCGATCCCAGTCACGGTACGGGGCGCCGCGAGCTGGTCGAGCCGATGGCGGCGGCGGGAATTGCTTCGGGTGCTCACGGATTGATCGTGGAAGTGCATCCCGATCCTGATGCAGCGCTGTGTGACGCGCAGCAATCAATCGCTCCAGACGCACTCGAGCGCATCGTGGGACACGCGCACGCCATTCATCGGTTGCTCAATCCGATCCCGGAGCGCGTGGCGTTGCTGACTGTCACATAGCAATAATCGTGTCGTAGTGAACGTTCGATGGCGGACCATCGAGGAACCTGGAGAGCCGCGGCAGCTGGCGGCCAAAATACCCGGTTCGCTCGCTCTCGATAAGCTCCGCGTGTGAGTTCCAGAGGCCGATCGACACGACCTGCCTTCGATCCTCATGCATAAGGAGCAGTCCGCCTCGGAAGCCACTCTGAGCGGTTGCCGCGTGCATGATGACGTTCTGGAAGCGGGCGATGACGTTTTCCCCGCTTCCGGGCTGCACTGCCGCAGAAACGATGCGGCCAGCGTCTCCTTCAATGTGCCCGGTCGAAATTTCCACGGAGAACCACGCGTCAACACGAGCTTGATCGAGGTGCTCGTTCAAGCTCTCCAGAGAACGCGCATCGATCGGCGGCAGATCGCCGTGCCACAGGCCGATTACGGCCAGTCGTCCGGTTGATCGGTGCGACAGCACGGCGACCCTGTCGAAGCCGCTGGAGGCGCGCCATGCCGGCACGACTCGATCTCGAATGTGACGCAACGCAGCATCCAGCTGGCTCGCACCCGTCGACCCGGAAACCACCCTCGCGATCATCGCCACACCTCTTCGGGCATCCGCGCGTGGGAGCGCGCCGCCTTCTTGCGATCATGAATCTCTGCTGATCCGCCTGTGCCGGTACTATAGCGCGACCTGTCTGCTTCTGGAATGCCACACGACCCGCGCAGAACAGAACGCGGTCAGTTCTTGTGCTCGGGGTTCACTTCCTCATCCTCGGTGACGCGCACGTTCGCCATGTCACCCGGCACAAACGCCTGCACGGGCGGGGTGAGAAAGGGGTTGCGGTGAATGGGCGATCGCAATGGCACAATTGACAACATGAATGGGGAACGAGGGGCTGAGCAGACGACGGCATGCGCGGACGATGTCCGTCGGGCCGTGCGCGTGTTGCGTGAAGGCGGCGTGGTCGCGATTCCCACCGACACGGTGTATGGGCTGGCTGCCTCACTCGAACATCCGGCGGCGATCGAGCGGCTGTTCAGCATCAAGGGACGCTCCGGAACGAAGGCGATCCCCGTGCTCGTCAGTGACCAGAACGCGCTTGATCGACTTGCCGACGAGCACAATCGCGTGGCAAGCCTCCTTGCGAAATCGTGCTGGCCTGGCGGGCTCACGATCGTAGTCACGGCAAACGCGGACATTCCGGATGCCGTGTTACGGGGAGGTCGAACCGTTGGAGTTCGCATGCCGGACCATGCAATCGCGCTCGCGATCATCGAACAAGCGGGGGGCGCGCTAGCCGTGACGAGCGCAAATCGTTCAGGTGACACTGAAGCGACGACCAGCAGTGAAGTCGGATTCAAGCTCGGCGATCGCGTCGATTTCATCGTCGACGCGGGACGCACGTCCGGCGGCGTGCCCTCGACCGTGGTAGACGCGACCCGGATGCCGCCGGTCATTCTGCGTGAAGGGACGGTACGTCACAACGAGATCCTGGCGGCGTTGGAGGGAAACCCGCGGTGAGCGGCGGGAACGCGTCTGATGCCCCGCGGCTGGAAGGCGGAGGCGCGAACGCGTCGACTGCCATACTTCGGTTGACAATCGTCGCTGGCTTCCTGACAATGCTGTTAGGGATCGGTGTGCGCGGCAATCCGCCAGATCCCGTCAATGTGCCGATCCTCTCGTCGGACGGACGCCTGTTTTACCTGCTTGCCCTGGGAGCGGTGGCGCTGATCGCCGTACTGGCACAGCGCGCCGAGCGAGCGCGGGAGGCGCTGGCTGCCAGCCGATCGCGCTTCGTCGGTCAATCGATCGTACCCGCGCCGGCTACCGCCTGGATTCTGCCCGCGCTAACGGTGCTCGGGGCTGCGCTCCTCGTGGCGCGGCACCATCGCCCCATCGAGATCGCCGCCGCGACGCTTCTCGCCGCAACCGGCGTGTTCGCATCCCTCACAGTTCGCGAGAACCTGCCCGTCTACGTGGATGGTCGAGTCAATCCAGCGCGCGTCGCTCACGTCGTGCTGACTATCGCCATCGCGTTCGTGGTTCTCACGTTGGTGTTCATGTTCCGGATGAGAACGCTGGTCTCGGGACCCGCCATCATGATTGTGTCGCTCCTGCTCCTCATTCAGGTCCACGATGGAGTCGACACGTGGCCGGTTCGCAAGCTCGCGTTTGGCGCGCTCGGCGCAGTCGCGCTGGCGGAGATCACTTGGGCGCTGAATTACTGGCCGCCGGTGGGATGGTACGCGGGCGCCATTCTGACGGTCACGTTCACGGGCATCGCACTCGTGTCCGGGGCACAGATGACCGGCACTCTGAATCGCGAGCGCGCCCTGCTGTTCGCGTCCGCGACCGCCGGGCTGCTGCTTGCCTGCACAGTCCTGTCGTGGTGATGAGAGCCAGGGAGCGCCATGGCGGCGGATGATGCCGTGTTTGAGCTCATCACGCTACTGGATCGGCTCGAGGAGCTTCGAGAAGAGCTGCTGGAGCTGGGCCTAAGCAGCCTTGACGACATCGAGACACGCTTGCGGGAGCTGGAAGCGCTCCTCGACGATCTGCCGGATGGCGACGCAAATGGACCTGTTTGAGGCCAATCGGCGGTCAGTGTTGCAGCGCATGGGGCCGCTGGCTGCCAGGATGCGTCCCGAACGGCTCGACGACTTCGTCGGTCAGGATGACGTCCTTGGCGAGGGCTCGGTCCTGCGCCGCTCCATCGAACGCGATCGGCTATCGTCGATCATACTCTGGGGACCGCCGGGAGTAGGCAAGACGACGCTCGCGCGCCTTATTGCCGGGCAGACGAAGGCGCATTTCATCCAGCTCTCGGCCGTTTCGGCCGGGGTGGCGGACTTGCGCGCGGCGGTCAAGGAGGCAGCGGATCGACTCGGCATGAATGGACAGCGAACGGTGCTGTTCATTGACGAGATTCACCGTTTCAACAAGGCGCAGCAGGACGCGATTCTGCCGTACGTCGAAGACGGCACGGTCATCCTGGTTGGCGCGACGACGGAGAACCCATCGTTCGAGGTCAACGCCCCACTGTTGTCACGTTCGCGGGTTGTCGTGCTCAAGTCGCTCGGCGACGAGCACATCCGAGAGATCGTGACGCGCGCGCTCAGAGATGCGGAACGGGGACTTGGCGCCGACGAGATCGAGATCGAAGAGGACGGGCTGGACGCGCTGGTAAACCTGTCGAACGGCGACGCGCGCTTCGCCCTCAACACGCTCGAGATCGCGAGCGTCGCCGTGGATGCGGAACGGCGTATCACCGGCGCGATGGTGCACGAGGCCACACAGCGGCGCGCCGCCGCATATGACAAATCGGGAGAAGCCCATTACGACACGATTTCCGCGCTGCATAAGTCGCTGCGCGACTCTGATGCCGATGCGTCACTGTACTGGCTGGCTCGCATGATCGAGCGCGGCGACGATCCGTTGTATGTGGCCCGGAGGCTCGTTCGGTTCGCGACCGAGGACGTCGGGCTCGCCGATCCTCAGGCGCTGGTTGTCGCAATGGCAGCGCAGCAGGCCGTCCACTTCCTCGGGCTCCCGGAAGGCAAGCTGGCCCTGGCCGAGCTGGCCGTCTACCTCGCGCTGGCCCCGAAGAGCAACGCGATCTATCGTGGATACTCCGCGGCGCAGGAAGACGTCGATCAGACCCGCAACGAACCGGTTCCGCTGCATTTGCGAAACGCCGTGACCGGATTAATGCGCGACATCGGCTACGGCAAGGGCTATGAGTACGCACACGATCTCGACGAGGGTGTGTCGTCGCAGTCACACCTCCCCGACAACCTGACAGGACGCGTCTATTACCATCCGACGAACCGTGGATATGAGGCCACCCTGCGCGAGCGTCAGGCGCGGCTACGGGAGACCCTGGAAACCCGGCACGCGACGAAAGGATCCTCGTGAGCGTCTTGAACCGCGTCGGGCGGGAGCTGGATGAGCTGCGAGCGGTAACGATCGAAACGGGCATTGCGGCGCACGCCGAGGGATCGGCGCTGATCGCGTTCGGCGACACGCGCGTATGGTGCACGGCGACCGTGGACGAGCGCGTGCCGCCCTGGCTGGAAGGCGGTAACCGTGGCTGGGTCACCGCCGAGTATTCGATGCTGCCGCGTTCGACGCACACGCGCAACACCCGCGAGCGCGCAGCCGGTTCCGGCCGCTCGCAGGAGATATCGCGGCTCATAGGACGCTCGCTGCGAGCGGGCGTGAATCTGCGCGGACTTGGGCAGCGCCAGATCATCGTCGACTGCGACGTCCTGCAGGCGGACGGCGGGACGCGCACGGCGGCGATCACCGGCGGATTTGTGGCGCTCGCGCTCGCGTGCGGCGGGCTGGTCCGGCAGAAGGCGCTGACGGCCAGCCCGATCGTGTCACCGGTGGCGGCAGTCAGCGCTGGCGTGATCGGATCGGAGGTCCGGCTTGATCTCGATTACCGCGAGGACAGTTCAGCCGCGGTCGACTGCAACGTCGTGATGAACGCGCGTGGCGAGCTCATTGAGGTGCAGTGTAGCGCAGAGGGGCGCACGTACTCGCGGACTCAGCTGGACCGCATGGTGGATCTCGCGGCAGCCGGCGTCGCGCGATTGATCGAGCTTCAGCGGGCCGTCATCGAAAGTGGCTGAAACGCGTGGCGCGCCGTGACTATATCCCCGAGCCTTCGATGTGTCCCTTCGTTGACGGCAGTCGGTCGCCGAGTCGCTCGTCAACCGTTGTCGCGGCGTCGAGCGCCCGCGCGAACGCCTTGAACAGTGCTTCGACCTCGTGGTGCGCGTTCTCGCCGTAGAGCGTCAGGACGTGAATGTTCATCCGCGACTCGCGAGCGAGCGAATCGAA
Organism: Thermomicrobiales bacterium; assembly: GCA_035513175.1. GTDB lineage: Bacteria > Chloroflexota > Chloroflexia > Thermomicrobiales > CFX8 > DATKCN01. The sequence goes on along the minus strand of DATKCN010000187.1, from coordinate 4,567 downwards.
GAAGTGCCGCACCAGATCGGTCTCAAGCTGACCGACGGCAGGAGCGCTGAATGCTCCTCGCTGCACGTAGTACGACCGACCGCCACAATCGACCGCGACGTGAGCCAGTGATTCGTCCATTGGGATGGCGGCGCTGGCGGCGCGTCGAATGCCCCGGCGCTCGCCTAACGCTGACAGAATCGCCTGACCGAGACAGATGCCGACGTCCTCAACGGTGTGGTGTGCGTCAACGTTCAGATCGCCCTCGACATCCAGCATCAGGTCGAACATCCCGTGCCGGGCGAACAGCGTGAGGAAGTGATCGAGCGCGCCGATTCCGGTGCGTATCGAACTGGTTCCGGTTCCGTCAAGGCCGAGCGTCAACTCGACCCTGGTTTCCGATGTCTCCCTGCGGATCGTCGCGGTGCGCTCAGACATGAGCGGCGATGGTCTGTAACGCGGCCAGCAGGCGATCGGTGTCCTCAGGGCGGCCGACGGTAACGCGCAGGTAGTCGCGCAGCAATAGATCGTTGTAGCCACGGACCATGATGCCTCTGTCCGCCAGCCGCTCATGGATGTCATGGGCGTCGCCGCGCTCGACCTTGCAGAGGATGAAGTTTGCCTGGCTCGGGAACGGGGTCAGGTATTCCACTCGCCGGAGTAGCCGAGTCAGCCTCGCTCGCTCCCCACGCAGGCGGTTGAGCGTCGAATGGAGATACTCCATGTCATCCAGTGACGCGCCAACAGCGAGAAGCGCGGCGGCGTTGACGTTGAATGGCGGCTTGACCTTCCACATGTGCTCTATGAGGTGTTGAGGGAACACACCGTACCCGACGCGCAATCCGGCCAGCCCCGCCCACTTTGAGAACGTGCGCAGGACCACGAGATTATCGAACTCGCCGGTGAACGGCACGATCGTCTTGCCGCAGAACTCGTAGTAGGCCTCGTCGACGACGACCAGCACGCCTGTCTGAAGGAGCCGGACGATGTCATGCCTCGAGGCCAGGTTGCCGGTCGGATTGTTCGGAGAGGTGACGAACACGATCCTGGTTCGGGGTCCGATGGAGGCGAGTAGTGCGTCGATATCGAGGTCGAACGACTCGTCACGCGGAACGAGTACCGCCCGCCCGCCGAACAGTTCGGCGCGGGCCTGATACACGCCGAAGGTCGGCACGGGGATCACGACCTCGTCTCCTGAATCGATGGTCGCCAGCAGGAGCAGGTCGATCAGCTCGTCCGAACCTGCGCCGATCAGGATTCGCTCGGGGGACACGCCCGCATACGACCCCAGGCGCTCGCGGGTCGCGCGGGCCTGGGCGTCGGGGTAGTAGTGGTAGCGGTCGAAGATTGCCAGCGCCTCCTGCACTCTGAAGGAGCACCCGTACGGGTTCTCGTTGGAGTCCAGCTTCAGGACCGCGTCAACCGGCATGCCAAGCCGCGCCGCGAGCGCCTCCGGCGCCTCGACTGGATGATAAGCCTGCAGACGCTCGACCGCGTCTCTGACGAGCCGACGCTGGACGGGTGGAACGCTCATGATTCTGCCGTGGTCTCCCTTCGACGTACAGTGGCGCCAAGGGTACCCTGCGTTGGGCCGGTGGGCAACATTCCGATCTGCCCCCCTATACTTGACCCGGAGGCAATCAGGCGGTGAGGATGACGGGCAGTCGAGCGACGTGACAGCGAGCGACAGAAGAACCGTGAGTCGGCGCGCCGACGTGACGTTGGTCGTGACGCTGCTTGTTGCGATCGTGTTTCCGTTTCCAGCACATGCTTCTCCGGCACGGCTCATTCACCCACCGCACACTTCGCCGCTATTCGAGCATGGGGCGACTGCTGCAATCGTGGTGGATCTGACGACGGGCATCGAGCTGTACGATCATAACGCCGACGCGCCGGCGCCGCCCGCCAGCACGATGAAGGTCGTCACAGCCCTGGTCGCCTCGGAGCTGCTTCCCCTGGAGATGGTCGTCACGATTGCGCCGTCCGACTTGCTCGACACGGAGGCGTACTCCGTCATGGGTCTGCTGGCTGGTGACGAAGTTACGGTCCACGCGCTGCTCCATGGACTGCTGATGCCGTCCGGCGGCGACGCCGCGCTGGCTCTGGCTCGCGCGGCCGGCGCAGCGCTCGATCCCACGGCGCGTGATCCCATTCAGCGGTTCGTGACCGAGCTCAACGCCTATGCCGCGAGCATCGGGATGCGGCACACGCACTACACGAACCCCATTGGCGCGGACGAACCGGGACCGCAACACTCGTCGGCGCGAGACCTCGCGCTGGCGACCCAGGCGCTGCTGGACGACTGGCTGCTGGCGAGGATTGTGGCGAGCCGTTATGCGGTGGTTGAGGTTGGAGGTCCGAACGCGCGCGCCATCGAGCTGTTCTCGACAAATCTCTTCCTGGAACGCGACGATGTCTTCGGGATCAAGACCGGAACCGACGACGGCGCCGGCCAATGTCTGATCGCCGGGTTCTGGCGCGGCGACAATCAAATCCTCACCGTCGTGCTCGGAAGCACGGACCGCTACGCGGACACCCAGTCGCTGATGGACGAGGTCGACGCGCACTACCGTTGGGTAGCCCTCGGCGCCGGAGCGCGGTCAGCGGGAGCGACCGACGTGCTGGCCGCGTCTGGTATGCGGTTCATGATTCGGCGCACGGTAGTGATGACCGCCGGGCAGTCCGACCAGCTGGATTGGGAATTGCGGCTGAACGATTCCGCTGTCGGGGACCACGTTGGCGTCGTGCGCTTTACAATCGGCGAACGCGAAGTCGCGCGAATACCCGTATACTGACAGGTCGAACGTGCGCCCGTCGCACGACGGTCCAACGCGTAATGTGGAGGTCGACAGCAACATGGAACGCCTGCAACGAGTGCTGTCGTCGAGCGGAATCACCTCACGGCGCAAAGCCGAGGATATGATCGTCGCCGGCCGCGTGCGCGTCGACGGCCAGATCGTCACCCAGCTCGGAACGCAGGTCGACCCGGAGCGGCAGAAGATCGAAGTTGACGGCAAGCTCATTCCGAGCGCGCGCCTGCGGTACATCGTGCTGCACAAGCCGAGCGGATACATCACGACGACCGCTGACGAGCGTGGCCGTTATACAGTCATGGATCTGGTGCCGGTTAACGAGCGGGTGGTCCCGGTAGGCCGTCTCGACCGCCAGACCGAGGGCCTGCTGTTGTTGACGAACGACGGTGAAATTGCGCACCGGGTCATGCATCCGCGCTTCGAGATTGAAAAGGAGTACGAGGCGCTGCTGGACGGGCATCCCCCCGCTGAGCTTTTGGAGCGCGTCCGTCGCGGAGTCATGATCGACGGACAGCGAACGGTTCCGACGCTCGTGCGCCCAATGCGAAACACCGAGGACGGCACCGTGGTCAAGGTCGTCATCCACGAGGGGCGCAACCGTGTCGTGCGCCGGATGTTCGAGGAAATCGGATACCCGGTCTTGCGACTGATTCGCGTGCGAGTGGGTCCGTTACAGCTGGGCTCAATTCCGCGCGGAACGTGGCGCGACCTGACAGATGGCGAGCTGAGCCAGCTGCGGGAGGCCGTCCACATGGAAGACGAAGATGTCGTCGCCCAGCGCCGCCCGGATTGGGGGAAACCTGCCGCGCGTGAGGCGGCTCAGACTCGACGGCGCCGACCCGAAGGCCGTCCGACGCAGGCTCGCGGAGCCGGCTCTGCCGCAGAGCGACGCGGCGATCGGCCGGTTCCCGCGCCGTCGCGCCGTGGCCCGGCGCGACCCGGCAGGCAAGCAGGACCGCGGCCGCCCGGCTCCGGAACCGACCGCGCTCAGCCGCGAGACGGAGGCACTGCGCGTGAGCGCGATGCGCGACAATCGGACTTCAAGCGCGGGGGCGAGCGCCGGACGGGACCCGCCCAGCAACCGCGACGACCGGGGGGTGGCAGTGGACAACCGCCGATTCACGATCGCGATCGACGGTCCGGCGGCGGCGGGAAAGAGCACGGTCGGCGAGATCGTCGCCCGCCGGCTTGATGCCGTTTTTTTCGACACCGGCATTCTCTATCGCGCTCTTGCCGCACTCGCGATCGAGGAAGGCGTCGACCCGTCGGACGCGGGCGCTCTCGCCAACCTCGCGTCCAGCATGCGCGTTCAGATCGGCGGGTCGGGCGACGCGCGTGACATCGTGACAGTCAATGGCGAGAATCTTACATCCCGGCTGCGGACGGAAGCAGTGGACCGCATCGTATCAGCCGTGTCCGCGCACGAAAGGGTGCGTCGAGCCTTGATCGACGTACAGCGCGAGATTGGCCATTCCGGCGCCGTGGTGATGGTCGGCCGCGACATCGGCACGATTGTCGTCCCAGACGCCGAGTTGAAGGTGTTTCTCATGGCGTCCGCGCGCGAACGCGCTCGGAGACGCCACGCGCAGGTTGTTGGAACGGGATCCGACGCTTCGCCCGATGAGGTGTATCAATCGGTTCTGCAACGTGACACCCACGATTCGGAACGCGACATTTCGCCTCTTCGACCCGCCCAGGACGCGGTGGCCATCGATTCCGACGCGCTGACGATCGAACAGGTCGTGGACGCCATCGTCAGCGAGGCGACCAGACGG
>DATKCN010000186.1:0-2544 GCA_035513175.1 Thermomicrobiales bacterium | reverse complement strand
CGGGTAGCGGTGAGCGGAGAGGAGTTTGGGGTACGGAGATCGTGTTCCTTCTCCCCATCTCACTACTCCCCTACCCGCTCACCGCTCAAAGGAGAAGACATGGCAACGACATACAGAGCGACGACGCGCATCCCGGAGCTCGTGCAGCAGGCGATGGACCTGGCGGAGCGCATGGGCTTCGACGGCTCATGCGCGCCCGTGGTGGGGCGGCTGCTGGAAACGCTGGCCGGCGGCATCCGCAGCGGCGTGATCGGCGAGATCGGCAGCGGCTGCGGGGTCGGCACGGCCTGGATGGTTGGCGCGTTGCGTCCCGGCGTGTCGATCGTCACCGTCGAGAATCACCCGCAACGGGCCGAGGCCGTCACCGAACTGTTCTTCGAGCATCCCAAGGTGCGGACGATCATCGGCGATTGGCACGTCCTGCTGACCAACGCGCCGTTCTCGATGCTGTTCGCCGATGGCGGGAACGCCAAGCAGCATGAGCCGGAAGCCGTCCTCAACGCCGTCGTGCCCGGCGGGCTGATCGTGCTGGACGACCTGACGCCCGAGGAGCACTGGCCCGCCGAGTGGCGCGGCAAGCCCGACCCCGTCCGCGAGTTCTGGCTCAACGACGACCGCGTCCACGCGGTGGAGTTAATGACCAGTCCGACCAGTGCCGTGATTCTGGCGACGCGGATTGGGTGAGCGATGGCTGAGTGATGAGGGCCGGAGGCCGCGGGTCTTCAGCGAGCGACGCCTTCGCTCCGCCACTCCTTCAGCGTCGCTAGAAACTCGTCACCTGACTCATCCTCGGGCCAGAAGTCGCCCAGCAGATCGTCGAACCTGGCCACCGGTTTGACGCCCTGCTGTTTCGCAAGCGCCTCCAGGCTCGTGCCCGGGCTGCCAAAGAACGCTCGTCCGGTCATTACTCGGGGCGTGTTTCGACGCGTCGTTACGTCGTAACCCGCATCAGGCGCCACGGCGTTCTGTGCCAGTGCTCGCAGGTAGGCCAGCGCCTCCTCGGCGTCACCGTCGGTGAGCCGGTTCACCAACTGGTGGAGCTCATCCTTCACGCTCATCCCTGCGGCCTCCTCTCAACGACGCCAACACACCGCGACGTGTGCAGCGTTCCGGCTCCAATCATACGTTTAGATGTTGCCAGCGTAGCAAGCCCGACCCCGTCCGCCAGTTCTGGCTCAACGACGACCGCGTCCACGCCGTCGAGCTGCTGACGACGCCGACGACGGCCGTCATCCTGGCGACGCGGATTGGGTAATGGCTCTGTGCACGCTCGGACATCGATTTCGTGCCCATTGAGGTGGCGACGCTGGCTATTGCCGATCGGCGGCTAGCGCCCCTTCAGCCGTGCCATCACCGGCGCGAAGGCATCGGCGTCATCGGCGCCGACCGACAAATAGGAGACGCCGAGGCGTTCGCGCAGCTCGATGAGGCGCTCGACCGCGCTGTCGAGCCGCGCAAGGCTACTCTTCCCTCGCGGTGTTGGTTGCCGGGACGTGCCCATCGCAGGCCGCGCGCACGGCGGCCGTGAGGGTCGCGAGGTCATACGCTCCATAGTGGCGGTGGCCATTGATGAAGAAGGTGGGGGTGCCGGAGACCCCGCTGCGGTCTCCGCTGGCGGCGTGCTCGGCAACGCGGGGGGCGTGGCGACGTTCGCGCAGGTCGTCGGCGAAGCGCTCGGTGTCGAGGCCGAGGTCAGCGGCGTAGCGCAGCAGGTCGGCCAGCTCCAGCGCGTGCTGGTTGGCGAACAGCGTGTCGTGCATCTCCCAGAAGGCGCCCTGAGCGGCGGCGGCTTCAGTGGCTTCGGCGGCGATTTCGGCGTGCGGGTGCACGTCGGTCAGCAGGTAGTGACGGAAGACGAAGCTGAGGTCGTCGTCGAAGTCGTTGAACAGTTGCCGCAGGGTCGGCTCGGCGCGGGCGCAGAAGGGACATTCGAGATCGCCATACTCCACCAGCACAACCGGCGCGGCGACGGGGCCGCGGATGTGGTCGAGGTCCGCATCGACGGATGGAGTGAGGTCGAGCAACGGCGCGGCGGTTCCATCTACCGCTCCGGGCAGGCGCTCCATGGCGCGGAAGATGAGCGAGCCCAGCCCCGCTGCCAGCAGCGAGGCGCTCAGGATGCCCACCTTGGCCTCGGTGAGGTCGTCCCCCTCGAAGGCTAGCCCGGCAATCAGCAGCGAGACGGTGAAGCCGATGCCCGCCACGCTCCCGGCCGCGACCAGCGGGGGCCAGCCAACGGTGAGGGGCAACCCTCCAAAGCGCCGTTGCGACGCCAGCCATGAGGCCCCGGCGATGCCCAGCGGCTTGCCAAGCACCAGCGCCACGACCGCGCCAATGGTGATCGGCGAGGTGAGGCTCTGGCGCAGCACATCGCCGCGCAGGTCGATCCCGGCGTTAGCCAGGGCGAAGATCGGCACGATCAGGAAGCTGGTCCACGGATGCAGCGCGTATTGCAACCGCTCGTTCGGCGAGAGCGCCCGCTGGATGCTCTGCCCGGCCACGCGGGCCGTCTCCGGCGTGGGCTGCTCGCGGAAGGCGCGGGTC
>DATKCN010000185.1:0-9187 GCA_035513175.1 Thermomicrobiales bacterium | reverse complement strand
GCCGGATCCCGAACCCCAACGACCGGAGACGAGATGCCGATCGACCGAATCGTCGTCCGCGGCGCCCGCGAGCATAACCTGAAGAATATCGATGTCGAGATTCCACGCGACCGGTTCGTGGTGCTGACCGGGCTCTCCGGCTCTGGCAAGTCATCCCTGGCATTCGACACGATCTACGCCGAAGGCCAGCGGCGTTATGTGGAGTCACTGTCTGCGTATGCCCGCCAGTTTCTTGGACAGATGGAAAAGCCGGACGTTGATCACATCGAGGGGCTGTCTCCAGCGATTTCGATCGACCAGAAGGGCTCGAGCCGCAACCCTCGCTCGACCGTCGGCACCGTGACTGAGATCTACGATCACCTTCGCCTGCTATATGCGCGGATCGGGCATCCGCACTGCCCTAACTGCGGTCGTGAGATCGCGCAACAGTCCGTTCAACACATGGCAGAGCAGATACTGACCTTACCCGAAGGCTCCCGCATTCTCATCCTGGGACCCGTGATACGCGACCGCAAGGGCGAGCATCACGGTGTGTTCGATGAAATTCGCAAGGCGGGATTCGTTCGCGTCCGGGTGAACGGCGAGGTTCGGGACCTCGACGAGGGCTTCACACTGGCCAAATACAAGAAGCACACGATTGAGGTCGTCGTCGACCGGCTGGTGATTCGGATGGAGTCCGAGGACGACCGGCATGCGATGCGGATCAGGCTCATCGACTCGCTCGAAACCGCGTTGAAGCTCGGCAGCGGCAACGTCAGCGTCGCCATCGTCGACGGCGATGAACTCACATTCTCAGAGCATTTCGCTTGTCCGGTCTGCGGAATCTCGGTCGGGGAGATCGAACCGCGCTCATTCTCGTTCAACAGCCCGCACGGCGCCTGCCCCGCGTGTAGCGGACTGGGCGTCGCGCTGGAGTTCGATGTCGACATGATCGTCTCGGACGCCAGCTTGAGCCTGGCAGCGGGCGCTATCTCACCGTGGTCCCGACCAGGACGCGACGCGAACGCCTGGTATGACGCGCTCCTGCTTGCCATCTCTGAGCTGCGCGGCATTCCTATGGACATCCCCTTCAAAGACTTGTCCGCCGAGCACCAGCTCATCATCTTGCATGGCACGGGATCAACACCAGTTACGGTGAGATACACCGCCCGTAGCGGTCGCAGACGCCAGTACACGGTGAAGTTCGAAGGAGTGATCCCGCATCTGGAGCGCCGGTTTCGGGAAACGTCGTCAGACTATATCCGCCAGGACCTCGCGCAATATATGTCGTCGCGACCCTGCCCGACTTGCAACGGGGCGCGGCTCAAGCCGGAGATCATCGCCGTGACCGTGGCCGACACATCAATCGTGTCGGTAACGAACATGTCGGTGTCTGACGCGTTAGTGTTCGTCGACGGTCTCACCGGAGACGCGCTCACTAATCGCGAACAGCTCATCGGTCGCCAGGTTCTCAAGGAGATTCGTGAACGTCTCGGATTCCTCGTCGATGTCGGGCTCGAATACCTGACGCTCGATCGCGCGGCGGGCACACTTTCGGGCGGTGAGGCGCAGCGCATCCGACTGGCGACACAGATCGGTAGTCGATTGATGGGCGTGATGTATGTGCTCGACGAGCCGTCAATCGGGCTGCACCAGCGCGACAACGCCCGGCTCATTCACACGCTTCACCAGCTTCGCGACATCGGCAACACGTTGATCGTCGTGGAGCACGACGAGGAGACGATGCGCGCGGCCGACTGGATCATCGACATCGGCCCAGGCGCCGGCGAGCACGGAGGTCGGATCGTGGCCGAGGGCACATTCGAGCGCATCGCGAGCACTCCTGAGTCACTGACTGGGCAATATCTGAGCGGACGACGAGCCATTCCGGTTCCGTCGACGCGCCGCACGGGCAATGGCAACAGTCTGATCCTGCGTGGCGCGAAAGAGAACAACCTGAAGGAGCTGACTGTCGAGTTTCCGCTGGGCACGTTCATTTGCGTCACGGGCGTTTCTGGCTCCGGCAAGAGTACGCTGATCACCGATACCCTGTATCGCCGCCTCGCTCAGGTCATCTATCGCGCACATGACAAGCCAGGTCGGTTTGACGAACTGCTTGGAGTCGAGCACCTCGACAAGGTGATTGACATCGATCAGAGCCCCATCGGCCGCACACCCCGCTCGAACCCCGCGACGTACACCGGGGCATTCACCCATATGCGCGACCTGTTCGCAGCGATGCCGGAAGCGAAGTCGCGAGGCTATAAGTCGGGACGATTCTCATTCAATGTCAAGGGCGGGCGCTGTGAGGCGTGCAGCGGAGAGGGCATCGTGAAGATCGAGATGCAGTTCCTCCCGGACGTGTATGTGCCGTGCGAAGTCTGTCATGGCAAGCGGTACAATCGTGAGGCTCTCGAAATTCACTACAAGGATCGTTCAATTGCCGACGTGCTCGACATGACGGTCGAGGAAGCGCTGTCGTTCTTCGAGAATATCCCAAAGATTCGCAACAAGCTGCAGACCCTCTTCGATGTCGGACTAGGCTACATCCACCTCGGCCAGCCAGCGACGCAGCTATCAGGCGGCGAGGCCCAACGGGTCAAGCTTTCGACCGAATTGAGTCGTCGCGCTACCGGCAAGACGATGTACATTCTCGATGAACCTACGACCGGGTTGCACTTCGCCGACATCGAACGCCTCCTCGGCGTGCTGCAACGCCTCGCCGACGCGGGCAACACGATCATCGTCATCGAGCACAATCTCGACGTAATCAAGTCCGCCGATTGGGTCATTGACCTAGGACCGGAGGGAGGGCATCGCGGAGGGCAGATCATCGCTGCCGGCACGCCGGAGGAGATCGCCGAAGTCGAGCGTTCATACACCGGGCAGGCGTTGCGCGCCAACCACCGGCACGAGCATCTCGCGGCCGACTAGCCCGCGAAACGATCATGCCCGCCGGTCGCGAGTGATCGCGGCCATCTCACGCCGCTGATTCACTTTGCCTTGCGCCTCCCGGTTGCGCGGCCACCGTTCGCCTTGCTATCATCTGTCGATGTGTCGGTCTCCGCTCGATTTGTATGCGCGGCCTGTGCGAGGGCGGCCTGGAAGCACAGATGACTGAACTCCTGGAGCCTCACCAACGTAGCTCCACTCACCGACCGGTTCTGGTCCTGAACCAGAACTACGAGCCGCTGAACGTCTGCAACATGCGCCGCGCGATGGGCCTTGTGTTTCACGAGAAGGCCGAGATTCTCGAGGTGTACCAGTACCCGATCGCGTCGGCGACGCGTAGCTTCGATGCCCCGTCTGTTATCCGGTTGATCTATCTGATCAGGCGGCCCAGGCCCCGCGTGAAGCTGACGCGACGCGAGGTCTTTATCCGGGACCACTACACGTGTCAGTACTGCGGACTGCGTTCCGGCGACCTGACGATCGATCACATTGTCCCGCGCTCACGTGGTGGCCTTCACACGTGGGACAATCTGGTATCCGCGTGCAAACCGTGTAACCACCGCAAAGGCGGCAAGACGCTGGTCGAGTCGCGCATGCGCCTGCGCACCGACCCTCGCGAGCCGCGCGCAGGCATGTACTATGCTATTCAGCGCCGCATCAACGCCGCATCGCACGAACACTGGGGGAAGTTCATTCCCGGCTTCGAGTCGCTTCATGCCACCAACGCACTGAGTAGTGCCAGCGATTGAGCGATCGGTCTTTCTGCCAGTAGCAGGCCGATCGCGGCGCCCTACAACGTAGGGCGTTTTTCATTGTCCGAGCAAGGGAGTTTCTGATGCTTGACCTGCGACTAATCCGTGAACGCCCAGATTTCGTCAAGGGCGAGATCGCAAAACTCTACACACAGGCGCCGATCGACGAGATTCTCGTTCTCGATTCCCGAAGGCGCGAGTTCGTCACTGAGGTCGAAGTGTTGAAGGCTCGGCTGAATGCGGGTTCGCGTGAGACGGGCCGGATCTCAGCCGGCGCCGAACGCGATACCCACATCGCTCAAATGCGCGACCTCGGAGATCGGATCGCGGCGCTGGACACATACATTTCCGCGTTGAGCGCGGAACTCGACGCGCTTTTGTTGACGGTTCCAAACCTGCCGTCCCCGGAAACACCGGTGGGGCGAGACGAGTCGGAAAACGTCGTCACCGCAACCTTCGGCGAACTCCGTGACTTCGGGTTCATGCCCAAGCCGCACTGGGAACTCGCCGAGGCGCTCGGCATTATCGACTTCGAGCGAGGCGTGAAGGTGTCCGGATCGCGTTTCAATTTTCTCAGGGGAGCGGGCGCGCGCCTGCAGCGCGCGCTGATTACGTGGATGCTCGACCTCCGCGCCGAGCAGGGCTACGATGAGGTCTACCCTCCGTACCTCGTGCGTGAGGAGGCGATGGTAGGCGCCGGCAATCTTCCGAAGTTCGAGGAAACGTTGTTTAAAGATCGCGAGGAAGGACTCTGGCTGATTCCCACCGCGGAGGTTCCCGTAACCAACATGTATCGCGACGAGATTCTCAGCGGCACACAGCTTCCGATACATCACTCCGCATACTCACCCTGCTTTCGCAACGAAAAGGCGAGCGCCGGGCGCGACGTGCGTGGCATCAAGCGCGTCTACCAGTTCGATAAGGTCGAGATGGTCAAGTTCGTTGAGCCGGAGGCGTCCCCCGCGGAACACCTCACGCTCGTCGAGGACGCCTCGGAAACGTTACACAGGCTGGAAATACCGTTCCGCCACCTGGAAATCTGCACCGGCGATCTGTCCTTCGTCGCGGCGCGCAAGATAGACCTCGAAGCCTGGGCTCCGGGATGTGAAGAGTGGTTGGAAGTGTCGTCGTGCTCCAACTTTGGAGACTTTCAGGCACGGCGCGCCAACATCCGTTACCGGCCTGACGACGGCGGCCGGCCACGCTTCGTCCACACACTGAATGGATCGGGACTCGGGCTTCCTCGCACCATGATCGCGGTAATCGAAAACTATCAAAGGGAGGATGGGTCGATCGACATTCCGACAGTGCTCCGGCCATATCTGGGAGGCATGGAACGCATAGTGCGCTCGTAGGCCTGCCAGCCGACGGACGGTGTTCGGATGCTATAATCCAAGGTCGGATGCCCGTGGAGAGGTGGCCGAGCGGTTTAAGGCGGCTGTCTTGAAAACAGTTGTGTGAAAGCACCGGGGGTTCGAATCCCTCCCTCTCCGCCGTTCAGGTGGCCGCCTCCATGACGTTCTGCGCTATCGAGCGCGTCGGGAGCCACAGCTCGGTCGATCGCCCCGATATGGGCCAACTCTTTCGACCGATCGTTGCTGACGCGCACTGATCATCTACGACGCAGGGCTGGCCGTCCATCAACCAGACTCACGAAGACTCCCGTGCATCAGTGCCCACGCGCATGAACGACCCCGTTGTCCGGATTCGGACAACGGGGCTGCGCACGGTATTCGATGGACAGACGTTAGTCGTGAGACGGACCGCCCACATCCAGTGGATGCGACACGGGCTGCGGCTCGCTGTCGGCGTGCCAGGCGACTCCGTTTTGCGGCACTTCGCCCGTGGCCTGCGCCGGGACGGCCTTGCCCGCTTCGTCCAGGCTGAGGTCGAGGTCTAGAGTGTAGGGCTCGATGCCCAGGGCGTAGTCAATGGCGCCGATGAGCTTCAGCACACCTTCGACGCGGGCTGAGTGAATACTTCCCTGCTGATCCGGCAGCTTCCATAGCCAGTCAAGCTGATTCCTGGCGCCCAGGAGCAGCGCCCGGAGCCGGGGGTTCTCGTACTTCTCATCCATGCCTGAGGCTCACTTTCGTGTACTACAACGAGACGATTATTCCCGGCCGAAAAGGCGGTCGCGCGACGGACATCGACCGGCGACGCGACGATCAGTCTCAACAGTACCAGTCCTGAGCGCAGGATCAAGAGGTTTGGTTAGGCCATAGGTCCCGATCGTATGCGCGTCGCGCAGCCGCACGTCCCGGCCGCTGTCGCGGAGGCAAACATGGTAGGCGTAAAACCGATTTCTGCTATAATCTTCGATGGCATCGAGGCGATTTCAAGCTGCCCGAGAAGGCTTTTGAGGCGGCTCGGGGAACCTCGTGTAGCTCGATTTCAGTTGATGCCGGGCATCTGGGAAGGTGCCAGAGAGGTCGAATGGGGCCGCCTGCTAAGCGGTTGTGGGTGCTTAAACGTCCACCGAGGGTTCGAATCCCTCCCTTCCCGCCGCCGGAGACCGATGTTCCTACGCTATAGCGCGATAGCGCGACACCATCAGGGTGACCAGTGAGATCGGATGGCCGCCCATGTCGGCGTCTCGGGCGCTCCGCATGTCACTCGACTGAGTCAATCTGCGCCTTCTGCAGCCTGCCGCTGTAATCGACGTAGATCGACTGCCATTCGGTGACGACATCGAGGGCCGCCTGGCCCGCCTCCCGGTGCCCGTTGCCGGTCGCCTTCGTTCCACCGAACGGCAACTGAATTTCCGCTCCAATCGTGCCTGCGTTGATGTAGAGGATGCCGGTGTAAATGTCCTGCATCGCCCGGAACGCACGGTTCACGTCGCGCGTATAGATTGATGCTGAAAGCCCGTACTCGACACCGTTGGCGACTGCGATGGCCTCGTCGATATCGGACACCGGGATTACCGCGGTGACTGGTCCGAAAATCTCTTCCTGAGCGATGCGCATACCAGCCTTGACGTTGCCGAATACTGTTGGCTGGTGGAAGTATCCTCGGTCCAGTCCTTCACCTGTCGCGATGCTGCCGCCACTTGCCAGCTCGGCGCCCTCGGACGTTCCGACGGCCATATACGAGTGCACACGATCGAGCTGGGACTTGCTGACGACCGGACCGACATCGGTTGTGTCATCAAGGCCGTAGCCGAGACGCATGCCACCAGCGCGGTCTGCCAGTCGACCGGTAATCTCGTCCGCCAACGAGCGATGCGCGATTACCCTGCTCGCCGCGGTACAACGCTGCCCGGATGTCCCGAACGCACTCCAAACGATGCCGTCGACGGCCAGGTCAATATCGGCGTCATCCATCACGATGATCGCGTTCTTCCCACCCATCTCCAGCGAGACGCGCTTCAGGCTCCTGGCAGCTTCCATGTTGATGTGCCTGCCGGTCTCCGTGGAGCCGGTGAACGAGATGAGCCCCACGTCCGGGTGCTTCAGCAACATCTCGCCTGTCTCGGAGCCGCTGCCGGTCACCAGGTTGACGACCCCCGCGGGAATGCCCGCTTCCTCAAATATCTCGACGAGTCGAACCGCCATGCGTGGACTGTACGACGCCGGTTTGAACACAACTGTGTTGCCGGCCACGAGAGCGGGCATGATTTTCCAGGTCGGTATTGCGAGCGGAAAGTTCCACGGTGTAATCGCGGCCATGACGCCGATCGGCTTGCGGACAGACATGCTCCACTTGTTCGGCAGTTCGGCCGGAACCGTCTGACCGGCCATCCGACGCCCCTCACCAGCCATGTAGAACGTCATGTCGATGCCTTCCTGGACATCGCCTCGCGCTTCGGCCAGCACCTTGCCCATCTCTTCGGTCATTTCGCGGGCGAGAGACTCCTTCCGCTCGATGAGCAACTGCCCCACGCGGTACAGGAGCTCACCACGCTTGGGGGCCGGATACAACCGCCACTTGTCGAACGCCGCACTTGCCGCCTCGATCGCGGCGACCACGTCTGCGCCGCCACTCGCGGCGAACGTGCCAATCGTCTCGCCGGTCGCCGGGTTCTCACGGGTGAATTGGCTGCCGCTCTTCGCCTCGACCCACATGCCATTAATGAAATTCCTGTAATGATCCATTCAGTGAACCCCTCCCGACGTCTTCACCCCAACCGGTAGCTCGCCTTGTGAAGCCATCTGCCACCTGCGAGGGCAGTGTAGCAAACGCGCAACGGACGACAGAATCGCCAGTGCTATACTCGCGTCACTGAGCGCCAGAATGGTCATTCCGCGTCGACTGGCACGCGACACGGGCTCGATGGGGACGGCATGCGGGACCCAGTTGAGGAGCACCGCCCCGAATACGATCGGTCGCGCAACGATTGGAGCATCGCTGCTGCGATAGCGGTCACGATCGTCATCTGCATCGCCACGTTCATCTGGATCTTCATCGAGCTCGAACCGTTGCTCAGCGACTTCGTCTCCGAGGCGGACGTGATGACGCCAACCATCGTCACCGACGCAACACGCGAGCCATAGTCACCACTTTTCATCCGGGATCGCGGCAGAGATGCTTCGAGGCTCTGCTATACTTTTCCCTTACGCGATGCTGTTTCTCACCTCATCGTCAAACGAGTTCGAAGGGACGAACATGCAAAGAGTAACCATACTCGGGCTTGGGTTGATCGGATCGTCCATCGGCCTCGGACTCCGGCGCTGGGCGAGTCAGGAAGGCAAGCGTGACCCGGTGCTGGAGATCACAGGTTTTGACCTGAACCTCGAGCACCAGAACTACAGCAAAAAGATCAAGGCGGTAGACCGCACCGAATGGGACCTGATGAAGTCGGTCCGCGAAGCAGACGTCGTTGTCGTCGCCGTGCCGCCGCTCGCCGTGCGTGAGGTGTTCGAATCGATCGGCCCTCATTTGAAGGCAGGCGCCATTGTAACCGACACAACGTCAACGAAGGCGCAAGTCGGGAAGTGGGCGGATGACTTACTACCCGCGACTACGCACTTCGTGGGTGGCCACCCGATGGCTGGCAAAGCGCAGAGTATCGAGGGCGCCGAGGCGGGCCTGTTCAAAGGCGCCACCTGGTGTGTCGTGCCGAGCGTGCGAGCCAGCGAGGCAGCGGTGCAGACGGTTCTAGGCATCATCAGCGCGCTGGAAGCCGAGCCGCTGTTCATCGACGCTCACGAGCATGACGGACACGTTGGGGGCATAAGTCATCTGCCATTCTTACTATCCATCGCGCTAATGAGATCCGTCAGCCGCGACCCGTCCTGGCGCGACATGAAGCACTTGACGGCGGGCGGGTTTCGCGATGTCTCACGCCTTGCGGCGGCCAGCGCCGACATGCATCGCGACATCTGCGTTACGAACCGCGAGGCAATTCTGCGCTGGGTCGATCAAACGATCGAGGAACTGCAGCAGACTCGCTCGCTGATCGCTGCCGGAACCGCGGAAGCGGACGAGGCGTTGTTGGAGCGATTCAACCAGGCTCGCGATGCGCGCGCCGAGTGGGCAACCGCCGAACGGCGCGCTGGCGG
>DATKCN010000184.1:0-4688 GCA_035513175.1 Thermomicrobiales bacterium | reverse complement strand
CGTGACCGCCGCCGTGCGCCCGATCAGCGAGCCGTCGATGAACAGCTTGATCGGCCCGATCCGCAGCCGCTCGTTGCCCAACCCCTGCGACACGCCCAGTCCCAGCACGTGGGGCAACAGATGCTCGCGGATCATCATGCTCGTGCGCAGCTTCAGCACGCCGCGCTGCACGGCGAGCTGGTAAGCGCGCACCTGTTCCGCCGTCGTCGACCCCGCGTCCTGCGAGCTGGTGATCCCCGCCTGCACGTAGGCGTCGTTGCAGCGCCGCAACGCTTCGACGTAGTCCTCGACACTCGGGACGGGAACCTGTGCGCGAATCGGCTCCTGGGCCGTCTCGTGCAGCACGCCGGTCGCCTCGCCGTGCTCGTCCCTCACGAAGTGCCCGCCGGTCGGGTCGGGCGTGCTCGCGGTGACTCCCGCCAGCCGCAGCGCTTCAGAGTTGACGGCCGAGAGGTGACCGGAGCCGTTGACAATCAGCACCGGATGCCGCGTCGTCGCCCCGTCGAGGTCGCGCCGGTTCGGATGCCGCTTCTCCTCCAACTTGTTGTCGTCGTAGCCGCGCCCAATGATCCAATCCCCTTCGGGAGTCGTCGCCGCCCGTTCCCGCACCGCGCCGACGATGTCGGCAACGGAGCGCACGGCGGGAAACCCCGCGTCGATGTGGCCCAGCGCCGTGCCGTAGCCGATCATGTGATTATGGGCTTCATTGAAGCCCGGCACGAGCGTGCGCCCGCCCAGATCGTAGGTCGAGAACCCACGTGGGAGCGCATCCGCCACCGCATCCCGATCGCCGACGGCCACGATGCGATCGCCGATCACGCCGATCGCCTCCGCCTCCGGCCGCGAGCGGTCCATCGTCAGGATCGTGCCGTTGGCGTACATCCACGCGCCAGTCATCGTCCCCCCTCGCTTCCCCGCCGGAGCCATCAAGCCCGCGCCGCTTCGACCGCCGCGCGCAGGTTGTCATCGGGCGTGGCCGCCAGCGCCACGCAGCCCGGTCCGATCAGCAGCCGCCGGTTACCGCTCGCCTCGCGCGCCTCACGCACCTGCGCCCGAACCTCATCTGGCGTCATCGACGCGATGGCGTGCTCGTCGATGCCCGCCACGGCGGAGCGCTCCGGATGATCACGCAGCACGGACTGGATGTCCGGTCCAATGCGCCTGTCGTGCCAGTTCAGCGCGTGCGCCGGATACCCAGCCAGCAGCTCGAAGAAGGTGTTGGCGCCGTGGATGTGCGTCAGCGTGAACTCACTGCCCTCGTCCGCCGCCGCCTGCAAGACCGGCAGGTCATACGGCACGCCGAACTCGTCATACTCCTCACGCCGCATCACGTCCGACGAGGAGCACTGGCTGGCGAAGAAGACGCCGGACGCCCCGACCCGCAACGATTCGCGAGTTACGGCGATCGTGACATCCCGGATTATCGCCAGCGCGTCATGCACGGCGGCCGGCTCGGCGCGCAGATGCTCGATGACCGCGCCGTTCGAAAGCTTGCTGGCGATCGTCAGCGGGCTGAAGATCGTCTGCAACACCGGCAGGTCCGGCCCAACCGCGTCGCGCACGAGACGGCAGGCGCGGATGACCTCGGCGTTGAAGCCCCGCGTGACGTCGACCGGCTGGATGGACCTCCAGTCAGCCGCCGTCCTGACCGGGACGTGGATCGGGTCCCGCGTGCCGCCCCGCGCGCCCCGGAACTCGCTGCGCAGCCCCCAGTCGATGGTCGCGTAGTCGCCGGGCGGCATCAGCTTGATGAAGTCCAGGCCCAGCATCTCCTGCCAGGCGCCGGTCGAGGTCGCCAGCGCCGCCGCCGACTGGTCCCGCTCCGGGAAGTGTTTCCAGAGGCTGACCGGTGGGCAGTCCACCTCGTCGCCGCGCAGCGCCGCCAGCACCCGCTCGCGGGACGTTATCTCGGTCGCCATCGACTGTCCTCTCGCTCAATCGGCACGTTCTGCCCGCGCAGTATCGCATCAGCCAGCGAGCGCGAGAGGCGCGGACCGCTATGCCGTGGCCCTATGCGCCACGGCAGCGCGCTGGTCGGAGCGCGAGCTTTCGATGACGGAACAGCGAGCCGCCGTGCCGCCACGACAGGTGACGAGGATCGTTCCTTCATTGTGCTCTACAGCGATCTGCGCGTTCTGAGGAGCAGAATCAGCCCGATCACGAGCATGCCGGCTATCCATCCGGCGAGCGCGTAACCCAACGCACTCCACCCGCCATCGCCTGCTGCCAGACCAACGATGATGACGAAAGCCGGGATCAGAATGAGGAATGCTAACCACTTGAACCACATCATTCACCCCTTTCCAGTGTAAACGAAGCTCGATTCCCAGGGGCGCCGACTCACAGACGGCTCATCGACACAATGACCGCGTTATGTCTCGTCACGGCGCAGGAAGCCGGTCATGCAATGAATGCCACCGCCCCCCTTGATCAGCTCCCCCACCTCGACCTCGACGCACTCGACGCCGGCCTCCTCGTAGCGGGCCTTCATCTGCTCGCCGCCTTTCGGCATCAGCACCTTCCCCGGCTCCAGCGCGACGAAGTTCATCGGCAGCTGGTTGTGCGCCTCGTGCTCGTCGACGACCTCCAGCAGGCGGAAGCCGCGCTCCAGCAACGTGCGCACGACCGGGAACGGCGTCCGTCGCGGCCAGACGACCGCCAGGTCCCGGTCGGCGAAGTTGAGCAATCCGTCGAGATGCATCGCGCCCCAGGGCAGTTGCACGCGCACCACGTCCCGCACGCCGATCTCCTTGAGCATGCGCTCGACCTGGTTGGCGCCCTCGGTGTTGGTGCGTAGCCCCTCCGCCAGGAAGCACAGGTCCTGGTCGACCCAGATCACGTCGGCGCCCTCGAACGTGCCGGTTCCGTGCACCGACATCAGGATCGGCACGCCCAGCCGCCCCAGCGCCTCGGCAACGAAGCGCTCCTCACCAGCCCGGATCGTCGAGGCGGGACGCGTGATGATCGCGCCTTCCGGCGTCATCAGCATCAGGTCGCGGATGAAGTAGGAGTTTGGCTTGTCCAGTCGCCCGTTCTCGACGTAGTGGACGGCGACGCCATGCGCCTCGTAGGCGTCGGCCAGCGCGTCGTGCTGCAGCCGGGCGATCTCGGGGTTCAGGTCGGCGCGCATCTGGACCGCGTCGAAATCGGTGATCGCATCCAGCTCCGGGCCGGGTCGCCGCAACAGCACGGCGCGCAGCCTGCCGCATTCCGACGACGAGCCCCACGCGCCCCAGAACTCCGGCATGTCGTCGCGCATGCCGCTTATGCGCGGGGACCACTTCGCGCCCCCGTACGCCGCCGTCAGGCTCATCGCCGGATCCTCCCCTGCTGTCCCGCGTCTCGATCAGCAGGATTCTACTACCGCGACCGTGAGCGCCGGTTCCCGGCTTTTCCGTCGGGCAGCGACGCGTACAACGCGCGGTGTCGCTCCGCTATGGCCTGCCAGCGGAATTCCGGCGGCAACGGGCCGGCGGCGGGCGGCGACGCCAGCGCGTCGACGATCGCGTCGCGCAGGTCCTCGGGGTCGTCACGGATAACCAGCGCGAACTGCTGCATGCCGGCCAGCGCGCCCAGCCGCCAGGCGTTCGCTGGCTCGGTTGTCACCACCGGCCGTCCCGCCTGCAACGCCGCCAGCAGCGACCCGCTGCGCAGGCTGGCGCCGCCTTGAAACGGGAGCGCGATCACGGCGGCGCGCGCAAGCCGGTTGCTGGCCTCCTGCGCCGGCAGCCGTCCTGTGCGCTCGACTCGCACGCCTGCGCTGGCCGCTCGCTGGTCGATCTCCTGCGCCTTGAGGATGTCGTTGTTCGCCGATGGGAGGCCCTGCTCCCCGACCAGAGCCAGCCGCGGCCGCGACCGGGAATCGATCATGCCGAGCGCCTCGATCAGCTCAACCACCCCCTTTGAGCGGGAGGGGAAGCCGAAGAAGGCCACCGTTCCACGGTCGACGTCGCCAGCGTCCGGGTCCGGCGGCGGCAGGTTCGGCCCGATGTGGATCAGCTCGGACGCGATCCGCTTGCGTGCTAACGCGCGCTCATCCCCCGCGTTCGTCACGACGACGGCCGCCGCCGCGCGCGCCATGCGCAGCATTACCAGATTCCGCAGCGGACCGGCCTTCGGGAACAGGTATGGAGGGCGCAGGTCGTGGAACGTCGTCACGACCGGCAGGCCCAGTCGCGAGCGGATCGCGTATGGGAGCGTGTTGACGGCGAAGCGCATGTCATAGGCGCCCGCCTGATACTGAATGTGGACCAGATCGACGCCTTCGGACGCGATCAGCGACGAGACGCGTCGGAAGGTCCCGGAACGCCACCCGCGAACGGTGTGCACGCCATCGCCGCGCGCTCCGCGGGAGGCGAGCACCACGCTGTCAACCCCCTGCGCGACAAGCGCCGTCCTGAGGCTGGCGGTGTAGTCCCCGACGCCGCCAGGCATCGGCGGGTGCTCGCCACTGATCAGGAGCAGGCGCCGGGGCGTCACGTTCGTCTCCCGATGGTCGACCGGAGCCCCGTTCGAATTAGCCTCGCGTAGAACGCCACGCGCTCTCTCCTCAGCTCGCGCCGGTGGCCGACTACCCACTTGAGCGCCTCGCGAACGATGTGGATGAGATACCCGGCCAGCAGCGCCACGCGGACGAACGCCGCATGACGCCTGCCGTAGAGACGCTGCATCAGCTGCACACGGCTCAG
>DATKCN010000183.1:0-4056 GCA_035513175.1 Thermomicrobiales bacterium | reverse complement strand
GGCCCAGTGCAATGTCTCACGTAGCGGAGTGCTGCAATGGCGATTTGCCGTTAGCTGAGAGAAGAGAGCCAATGGTCAACAAGATGCGCGCGGGGCTGCTGCTGGCAGCCGCCGGGCTGATGCTGTTCGCCGCATGCGGCGACGATGATGATCTGGGCGACGTCGACGATGTCGAGCCGACCGAGGAGATCAGCACGCCGGCCGTCGCGGCTGAGCCGACCCCGACGCCTGAGGATGCCGAGACCGCCACTCCAGCCACCGACACGGACGTGGTCGAACCACCGCCGGTCAGCGGCGAGGGGACCGTGCCGGAAGGCTGGGAGGTCGTCACCGACGCCGACGGTCTGTGCCAGATGGCCGTGCCCGAGGACTGGGAGGAGATCCTCGCCGGGTCGCGCTCCAGCCCGCAGTACAACGCCCACGCATACTTCGCGGTCGAGGAGATAAGCGACTGGGATGAGCACAAGGGGCGGCTGCGGTCGATGCTGATGGGCGGTCATGTGGTCGTCGAGGATTCGGACGACCTGCTCTACCTGCAATCGGGCGCGGACAGCGGCGACACCTCGTTCATGATCGCCCGGCCGGTCGATGGGCATGCCTGCTCGGTCCTCGTGGCCACCGCGAGCACGTTCTACGGCGACCACGACGACGTGTTCGCCGGCATCCTCGAGAGTCTCGCTCCCGTGGATTAAGGGACGAGGGACGAGCCCGGATTATGCATGAACCGTCCAGGCCCGGCCGCGACGAGGTTCCAGAGCGGTCGTCCGGCAGCCTTCGAGCACGGCCTGACGCTGGTAACGGCCGACGCCGATTTTCAGCGCGTTCCACGGCTGCAGCCCTTGTCGGTGATGTTCCGGCTGTAGGCCGCTTGGCGCGGATCAGACGGCGCGGCGCCCGTGTACGGCGGCGCCGGACACGCCTCGAGCGACGCCCAGTCCCGCGAGATGGGTTGACCGGCCGGCTTCGTCCAGCTCAGCAGCCGCAGCGCCTGCTGGTGCTCCAGCACGGCGATCGTGCGCGGCTCGACGCCCAGGCCGAAGTGGGTGATCGTCGAGCGAGCCCAGACGCCGGGATCGCGCTCGACGACAGCGTGCGCGGCGAAGACGGAGCGATTGTCCGCCGCCGGGGCCAGCGTGCGGGCGTTGATCTCCGGGCTGGCCGTCATGCGCCCAACGCTTTGCAGCGTCTCGGTGTCGATGACGAAGATGTCCTTCGCGACCCGCGTGTTTCCCTCATAGGCGGAAAGAACGCCGATGAACAGGCGCGAGCCGTCCGGTGAGATGGTCACGAGGTCCAGGAAGCGCTCCGGCTGGCTGCCCACCAGCGCCACGCTGGCCATCTGAACCAGCAGCTCCCGGCTGTGCATGTCGATGACAGCGGCCTGGTAGACGCCGTCATCATCTGAAATCACGTAGAGCCAGCGTCCATCCGGCGACGCCACCGACCCCACCAGCGCATGACCCGGCAGCGCCGCTATCAGCTCGCCCGACTCCAGATCGACGACACGCGCCCCCGGACGGTCCTCGCAAGCCAGAACGAGCGCGCGCGCGTCCGGCGAGAGGTAGGGCGTGCCCAGACAGCCGTCGAATGCCAGCCCCGCCACCTGCCGTCCGCTGGACGCGTCGTAGATCGCCAGCGACGGATCGTCCGAGGGGTCGCAGGCCGGCCCGGCCTCCCGCGAGCAGCTCAGCAGGTAGAGCCGCGTCCCATCACGGGAGAGCGCCAGCCCGGCCGGACCCTCCTCGTCCGACCACCAGACGCGGTCAGGGATCGCGATCCGCCACAGCTCCGTTCCGTCGATGGCGTCCACGGCCAGCAGCTCGCCCTGCATACCATCAGCCCGCGAGGCCGCGACGTAGATGGTCGCGCCATCGCGGGACAGCAGCGCGTCGACCATGTGGCCCAGGTAGAGCGACCACTCCTGCCGGCCGCTGTCCGGATCGAGCGCGGTGACGCGGCCGGACGTCAGCACGGTGTCTCCCGCCTGCGTCAGGACGCGGCTGACGACGTACAGCCGCTCGGTCGCGCCGGCGAAGGAGGGCGGCGCGGGCGTTGCGGTGGCGACGAACGGCGCGGGGGTCGCGAAGGGCCCCGGCTGTATCACGGGGCGCGTCGCCGGGTCGGAGCGCCCATCCCACAGTTGCGCCAGCAGCAGCCCGGCGCCGAGCGCGATGACCGCAAGCACGGCGGCCAGCTCAAACAGCTCGCGGCGGGAGCGGCGCTCGCCACGCGGCGCGGCGCTGTCGAAGCTGAGCGACTTTGGCGCGCCGGACACCGGCACGATGCCGCCCGGCAGCTCGAGCTCCGGCGTCGTCAGGTCCAGCTCCTCCAGGCGCCGGTCGCGCTGTTGCGGCGTGAGTCCGCCGGTTGCCAGCGCGCGGCGCAGCAGCGCGTCCAGCGTCGGATCGACCGGCAGGTCCAGGTCGTCGTGTCGGTCGCTCATCGGTCGTCTCCCAACTCGACGGCCATGCGTTGCAGGGCGCGGCTGAGCCGCATGCGGGCCGCCCCGTGTGAGATGCCCAGCGCCTCGGCGATCTCGGTGGCGCGCAGCCCGGCGCTGTAGCGCAGCAGCACGACCTCGCGGTCGGCGGGCGAGAGGATCGCCAGCAGACGGCGCGCGAGCAGCACGTCCTCGTAGCGGATCAGGCTGTCGAGCGCGTCGTCCTCGGCGGTGTCCGGCGCCCACATGCGCGCGATGGCGCGGCGCAAGCGTCCCCGGCGCCGCTCGCGGGCGGACAGCTCGTGCGCAGCGATGCCGAACAGCCAGCCGGCGAAGCTGCCGCGCGCGGGGTCGAAGCGGCGCAGGTCCTCCATGGCCGACAGCATCGTCTCGCTGACGATGTCGTCCGCCGCCGTGGCCGAGCCGGTGCGCGCCTTAGCATAGCGGAACAGCCGGTCGGCATAGCGCTCGTACAGGTGGACGAACTGGCGGCGATCGCGGCGCGCCGCCAGCGCGAGCGCGGCGTCATCCGGCCCGGCGCCCACTTCTTCTTCCGGCGCGTCCAATCGCGGCGAGAGGTCCCGTGCCACCGTGCCTCCTCCTGCCTCATATTGGCGCACGCGGGCGAAAGTGTCACGCACGGAGTCGGGACGCGTGACGTGGGGACGCCGCTCGCGTAGGGGAGGCCCAGCCTCCCCTACGCGAGCGGCATATCGCGGCCCCGGCCCTTATCCCCCGGCCCTCGCTTCGTACTGCGCCCACACGTGCCCGTCCTGCTCGAACTCGTGGCTCTTCGTCATGCCGAGCTTCTCCAGCACCCGGTGGGACGCGGCGTTGTCGCGCATGGCGCGGCCGACGATCCTCGTCAGGCCGTAGCGGGTAAAGCCGAGGTCCAGCGCGGCGCGAGCCGCTTCCGTGGCGTAGCCCCGGTCCCAGCACGCCCGCCGGAAGCGGAAGCCGACATCGACCTCGTCCGTAGCGGGCCGGTTATTGAGGCCGCAGAAGCCGAGGTATTCGCCCGTCTCCTTCAGATAGACCGACCAGCGGCCAAAGCCGTCGCGGGCATAGTTGTCGTAGGCAGCCAGGAAGGCCCGCGCCTGCTCGACGTCCGCGAACGGCTCGTCCCCGGTGTACCGCAGCACCTCCGGGTCCCCGTTCAGCCGGAAGAAGCCCTCCGCGTCGTCGACCGAAAACTCCCGCAGCTCCAGCCGCTCCGTCTCGGCAGCCACGACCCCGGTCATCCATTCCCTCCTGACAGCGCCGCCATTCTCTGCGATGCTACGCGAATGAAGCGGATAGAGGACGCTTCGCGTCCGCCAACAACTCCCCCTCTCCGCGTCGGGGAGGGGGCTGGGGGGAGGGGTTCCCATGCACTGGAGCAACGAGCCGGGACGCTGGAACGCCACGCTGGCGCCGGAAGCCTGGGCAACCATACCGACCATCTCGACGCCGCGCGTCTCGCCGGACGGCAGGAGGGTCGCCTACTCACGGGGCTACGACGGACGCCTCGATGTCATGACAGTCGATGTCGACGGCGGCGCGCCCCTGCAACTGACCGATGTCGCCAATCCCCAGGGGCCGGACCTCAGCCAGCGGCAGGCCACCTCGATCGCCTG
>DATKCN010000182.1:0-14185 GCA_035513175.1 Thermomicrobiales bacterium | reverse complement strand
CTTCCACCGCTTCCACCAGCAGTGCCTGCATCGACTGGCCGGTCGCGTCCGACATCTCGCGCAACGTGGCGTGCGTCGACTCCGGGACCCGGATCATGCTGCCTGGCCGCTTGCCTGCTCCAACGTTCCGTCGCCCCTCATCCCGTGACAGGACAGACATGCGCGCTCCTTTCGCTTCCCATGCGGCGTGTTCTATCCAGCATACACAAGGGGATGCCACTATGGCATACCACTCTGATAGCCGCCATGCTAGCCCGTTGCTCCCGGTCATGGACAAGCTCTCCCGCCCACCCGTCTGAGCAACACGTGGGACCAGCCCGCCCGTCCTCCGCTGCATCCAATCGACGCCCCACCGCCACCCACAACAGCAAAGCCGCCACAGCGTCCCGTGACGGCCCAACCAGAGCCCACCGCGTTACTAACCCCGCGTCCCGCGTCCCGACTCAATCCGCCGTCGCCACCCCCATCCACCCGACCGGTGTCGCCGGGCCGCGCTGGTGTACCATGCAGCCCGGACTGTGAGGCGGAAGGGGCGACGGACGGACTCCACACCCGCGGCGACAACCGGGACCCAGCAGGCGGCCGTGCCCGCTGCCGCGGATGACACCTATGACGCCAAAGGCGTCTACGTCACCGCCGGCGCGCACCTCGCGCACGACCTGTATCCCAGCTTCATCGGCCCGCTGATCGTCGCGGTGCAGCTGAAGCTCGGCATCTCGACCGCCCTCGTCGCCCTGATGATCCCCGCCCAGCAATTGCCCAGCATCTTCCAGCCCTTCATCGGCTATCTGGCCGACCGCACCAGCCGCCGCTGGTTCGTCGTGATCTCGCCGGCCACCGCCGCCATCTCGCTCTCATCGATCGGCGTCGCCCCCAACTTCGCCGTCGTGCTGCTGCTGCTGCTCGTCTCCGGCCTGTCGTCGGCCATGTTCCACGCGCCCGCCGTGGCGTTGGTCGGCGAGTTCGGCGGCGCCCACATGGGCCGCTCGATGTCGATCTTCATGGCCGGCGGCGAGCTGTCGCGCACCCTCGGCCCGCTGATCATTACCGCCGCCATCGCCCTGTTCACCCTCGAAGGCTCGCTGGTCGTGATGGTGTTCGGGGTGGCGGCCTCGGTCATCCTCTACCTCACGCTCGACACGAAAGCGACCGACGCGCGGCGCCACGGCGCGGCCAGCGTCAACATCCGGCCGCTGCTGCGGGCGCGGCGCAAGCCCATCTCCGGCCTGCTGGCCTATTCGATCCTGACCGGCATCGCCACCACCCCGTTCCACTTCTTTCTGGTAAAGCTGATGGTCGACAAGGGCCACGGCGAGTGGTACGGCGGCTTCGCCCTCTCGACGCTGTTCGCCGCCGGCATCTTCGGCGGCCTGATCGGCGGCACGCTCTCAGACCGCATCGGCCGCCGGGCGCTGCTGTTCACCGCCACCGCCGCGACGCCGCCGCTGCTCTTCTTCTACCTCTGGGTCGAGAACGGCTCGCTCTGGGTGCTGTCGTTGCTGGCGATCGCCGGCATGGTGACGATGGCCCCCCGCTCCGTCATCCTGGCCAGCGCCGCCGAGTTGATGCCGGAGGCGCGCGGCCCGATGGCCGGCATGCTGTTGGCCCTCGGCTTCGTCTCGATGAGCTTCGCCGCCCTGCTGTTCGGCGTCTTCGCCGACCGCGTCGGCACCGAAGAAGCCTACTGGTTCGTCCCCGCCCTCTGGCTCCTCGCCCTGCCCTGCATCGCGCTCCTGCCCCGGCGCGGCGCCCCGCTGGCGCAACCGGCGAGCGGCGAGCGGCGAGCGGTTAGCGGATAAGGGTCGGGACGCGAGGCATCTCGTGGGGGCCGCGGCTCGCCCGGCCTGCGATACCGCGCCCGGGACCCACGGGCCGCGGGGACCATGTGCCAATCCCACGCGTCCCGCGTCCCGACCCCGTCAATACCTCACGAAGACCTTGACCGGATTGATCTCCCCCGCCGCGATGGCCTCGAAGGCAGCGGGCAGGTCATCGGCGGATACATGATGCTCGAAGATGCGCTCAACGTTGCTGCAACCGCTCCGGATCACGTCGAAATGCCAGGCGGCGTGCTGGTGATAGTCCCAGCCGTCGCTGGAGGCGATCACGGTCAGCTCCTGCATGTGAAACGCGGGCGCGAGCGTCAGCGGCTCAATATTGCCGTCGGCCAGCACGCAGATGCGGCCCTGCGGCCGCAACCAGCGCTGCAACAGGTGAAACGCGGCGTCGCGGCTGGAGCATTCGAGCCCAACGGCGTAGCCGGATGACTGGTCGCCGTCCGTTGGGTCCAGGGCCTGCCGGGCGCCGAGCGCCAGGGCCAGCTCACGCCGGGACGCGTTCGGCTCCACCACGTCGACCGTCTCGACGCCAAGCGCCCGCAACGACCACACCGCCAGCAGACCGATGGTCCCCGCGCCAGTGATCAGCACCGGCTCGTCCGGCCGGGGCTGAAGCTTGCGGACGCCCTTCACCACGTCGCAGCCCAGGATCGCCAGCAGCGCGAGGGCGTCGCCGATGTCCGGCGCGACGGGGATCGCCTTGGCCGCCGGGACGAGCGCCGCCGTGCGGTGGCCGTAAAACGCCAACGCGCGGTCGCCGGGCGCCAGCCCGGTCACGCCGTCGCCGATGGCCGTGACGATGCCGAGGCTTTCGTAGCCGGTCATGACCGGGAGCGGGCGCTCGTATCCCCGGCGCTCGGCGCCCCGATACCGCGCTAGTTCAGTCCCGATGCTGATCGCCCCGGCGGTTGTCCACAGCAGGACCTCTCCCGGTCCCGGCTGCGGCAGCGCTTCCTCGACCCACTCCACGCGCCGTGGCGCCGTCAGGTACAGCGAGCGCGCCTGCATCGGTCCTCCTTTCCGGCCCGGTCCGGTACGATTGCGCCGAGCGATGGCCTGCCGGGAAGTATCGACGGAATCGACGGATGTGAGGAGGGCAGCGTGGCGGAGTTCGGCCCCGTGCGCGACAACGAGCAGGCGCGGCGCTTCGAGCTGGAGGTCGACGGCGCCGTCGCCTTCGCCGCCTACCGGCAGGTCGGCGACGCCCTGGAAATGTACAGCACCGTCACGCCCCCCGCGCTGCGTGGGCGTGGCATCGCGTCAGCGCTGGCCCGGGCGGCGCTCGACAGCGCGCGTGAACGCGGGCTGAAGGTCATCCCCACCTGCTGGTTTATCGACCAGTTCATCCGCGACAACCCGGACTACCGCGACCTGCTCGCCGGGCCGGGCTAGCGGGTGAACGACGCGCGGCCAATCGACCTCGTGCGCCTCAAGCTGGCCGTCGAGTTCGGCGTCGAGCCGGACGGCGAGTCGCTGCCCCCGCCCACCCGCAACGCCGACGGCCATCCCCGGCTGCTCGTCAGCCGTTTCGACGGCGGCGGGGTCATGTTCTTCCGCCACGACCTGCCGGAGGATACTCGCGCCCAACTGCGCGCCCTCGGCATCCAGCGCGCGATGCAGGACGAGGCCGCCGTGTGCTCCATCCTTGAGGCGCGCGCGCTGGTCGAGGATGTCTGGCGCGTCCGCTGGCACACGCTCTACGATGCCCCGCCGCCGGACGCGTTCCCCGACGTTACCCGGCAGGACGGCCGCTTCGTGATCCTGATCGACGGCAAGGTCGCGGCCCAGGCCTGGACCGTCGCGGGCAATGCGCTCGCCTCAGAGGTCGAGGTCGAGACGCTGGAGGACTACCGGCGGCGCGGCTATGCCCGGCAGGTGGTAGCCGCCTGGGCCGCCGATGCGCTGGCGCAGGGCAAGGCGGTCTTCTACAGCCACGTCGTCGACAACGTGGCCTCAGCGGGCGTGACGCGCAGCCTGGGGCTCATCCATCTGTCGGATGAAGTGGAATATCGATGAGCTCATCCGCGCGCGGCAAGCGTTCTCCACGCTGCCTCGCCCATTGCCAGCGACGTTCCGTGTCTCAGTCAACAGGCGGGCGGTGTTGTGCCCACGGCGCAAGCTCCTCGTAGGCCGCCGCGCACCGCAGCACCGTCGCGTCGTCGCGCCAGTTGCCCACGAACTGTAGCGCGACCGGCAAGCCATCGCTGGCGAACCCGCACGGCACGCTGGCCGCCGGATGCCCGGTCAGGTTGAACGGGTAGGTGAAGGCCGTCCAGCTCAGGTACGACACCTCGCGCCCGGCGATTGCCGGCGGGTGGCTGTCACCGGCGGTGAACGCCGTCACCGGCAGCTGCGGCGTCACCAGCAGGTCATAGCCGCTCAGCGCCGCGCGGATCTGATGGTAGTAGGCGTTGGCCGCATTGTAGGCGTCGTACAGGTCGACCGCCGACAGCTCGCGGCCCCGTTCGACTAGCGGCACGCGTCCCGGGTCGATCAGCTCGCGCACGCGCTCGAAGTCGTCGCGGTGCGCCCCCGCCTGCGCCGCCAGCCAGATGGTGTCGACCGTCGGCCACGGGTCAGGCTGCGTCAGCCGCAGCTCCTCGACGTGGCAGCCCAGCTCGCTCATGCGCAGCGCCGCCCGCTCGGTCAGCTCGCGCACCTCGGGGTCGATCGCGGCGAAGCCGAGGTCGGGCGACCATGCCACCCGCAACCCCGCCACCCCACCCTCGCAGGCGGCCAGAAAGTTGACGTTGTGCGCGTATGAGTTGCGGTCGCGCGCGTCCGGCTGCCCGACGACATCGAGCAGCAGCGCGGCGTCGCGCACGGTGCGGGTCATCGGCCCCAGATGCGCCAGCGACACGACCGAGCTGGGCGGATAATAGGCCACCAGCCCGAATGACGGCTTCAGCCCGAAGATGCCGCAGAAGGCCGACGGGATGCGGATCGAGCCTGCCCCGTCGCTGCCCTGCGCCAGCGGACCCAGCCCGGCAGCCACCGCTGCCGCCGCTCCGCCGCTCGATCCCCCGGCCGTGCGGCCGTGCTGCCACGGATTGTGGGTCGGGCCGATCAGCCGGTTGCCGGAATCGCCCTTCCAGCCGAACTCCGGCGTGTTCGTCTTGCCCAGCATGACCGCCCCGGCGGCGTTGACCCGCTCGACGAACGGGCCGTCCTCGTCAGGGACCCAGTCCTCGTAGAGCAGCGAGCCACGGGTGGTGCGGATGCCTTTGGTCGGCGTGAGGTCCTTGATCGAGATCGGGATGCCGCAGAGTGGTCCCGGGTCGCCGTCGCCGCCCCAGGCGCGCTCGGCGGCTCGCGCGTCGTCCAGCGCCCGCTCGACCGTGACGGTGAGGTAGGCGTTGAGTGTCGGGTTCAGCGCGCCGATGCGTTCCAGAACGACGCCGGCAACTTCCAGGGGCGACAGCTCCCGCCGCCGGTAGCGCTCGCGCAGCTCCGTCGCCGGCATGTAGCAGATGTCACGCGCGTCCATCAGGGCTGCCCCCTCCCGTCACCCGGCCTCGCCTGTGTCGTCCGCGCCATATCATCACACGTCCCGCCCGATCCGGCCACGGCGCCACGTCACGGATTGGAAGGGGACGCGAGTCTGTCATTCGGACATCGCTACCCACCCGGCGCCGGTTGACGCCTGTGCACGCGGGCAGGGCAGGCGTCTGCTAAAGGACGCCAACTCTGAGTGACGCTTGACGGAATGACGGAATTCCGTCAATCCGTCATGCGAGCGTTCGTTACGAGGGAGTGGGTCGCCGGGCGAGCGGTCACAGGCCGTGTGTCAGTCCTCCGCCCCGTACAGCGCCAGCACGGAACGGGCCAGCTCAACCACCCGTTCGCGAAAGCTCTCCGGCCCCAGAATCTCAACCAGCACACCGCACGCCAGCACGTAGCCCCGGGCGTCTTCCTCCACCTCGAAATGCAGGTCCAGCCGCAGCCAGCCGTCCTCGTCCGGCGCCCCGGCCGAGGGGCGCCGGGTTCGTAACGCGTAATGCGTGGTCTCGTGGTCCAGAATCCTCGGCACTCGGCCCTCGGCCCTCATCCCTCGGCCCTGACATGACACAGGATGTCATGCATGAGCGCTATGCTGGCGGTCGTTCGTTACCAGGGCGGTGACACGCGAGAGGATGGAGAGGTCGAGTGACGGTCAGCGAGCGACACGTGAATCCGGAGCCGGCTGTGGACCGGCCGCACATGCCGGACGGCTATCTGTCGGAGGCCAGCCTGGCGGGCTTCGTGCCGTGGGAGCACGTGCGGCAGCGCATGACGGAGTCGCCAGGCTACTGGATCAGCACGACGCGCCCGGACGGACGGCCGCACGCGACGCCGATCTGGGGCATGTGGCTGGACGACACGTTCTACTTCGACGGCAGCCCGCAGACGACGCGCGGCAGGAACATCGCCGCCAACCCGCGCATCGCGGTGCATCTCGAAAGCGCCGACGACGTGGTGATCATGGAAGGGCGCGCCTATCAGATCGAGGCGCCCAGCCTGCAGCTGCGCGAGCGGCTGGCGGCAGCCTACAGCGCCAAGTACGCCTCGCGCGGCTATGAACCGGGGCCGGAGACCTGGGAGCAGGGCGGGCTGTACATCTTCCACATCGACAAGGCGCTGGCCTGGACCGCGTTTGACAAGGACCCGACGCGCTGGACTTTTTCTTGAGTGGGTAGCGGTCAGGGGAGAGTCGGGACGTGGGATGCGGGACGCGCGGGGGAGGCCCCGCGCGACCTCCCCTGCGGAACGTCTGCATACACAAACGCTGCGTGACGAGGGTTAGACCGCCAACTCCTTACACCGCCAATTGGCGGTCTAACCTGGCCGGTCCTTCCGCGTCCCACATCCCGCGTCCCGACTCCCTACTTCGCGACGATCACTTCGACGTGCTCGGTGCGGCTGGCGACGAGCACGCCGACGCCGTCCGGGTGGTAATGGAACGCCAGATCGACAACCGCGTCGCCCACCGCTAGCCGGGAGATGTCCAGCTCCGGCACGTAGTCGGGCAGGATAGGCCGGTCGAAGCGGATGACGCGGCCGGGGGCGTCGATGTCCATGCCGAGGCAGGCTTCCAGCAGCATCAGGACGCTGCCCGCCGCCCAGGCCTGGGGCGAGCAGGCGACCGGGTACAGGGTGGGACCGACGCGCTGGCGCCGTGGGAAGCCGCAGAACAGCTCCGGCAGGCGCTTGAGGTCCATGAAAGCGCCGGCGGCGAACAGGCCGCTCATGACGCGCAGCGCCTCCTCCTTATAGCCGTAGCGTGCCAGCCCGGCGGCGATCATGGCCGTGTCGTGCGGCCAGACCGAGCCGTTGTGGTACGACATCGGGTTGTAGCGCGCCTCCCCGACCGCGATCGTCCGCACGCCGAAGCCGGAGAACATCGCGTCGTCCATCAGCGTCTGCGCCAGCCGCGCGGCCATGGCCTCATCGGCGATGCCGGTGTAGAGGCAGTGTCCGGCGTTGGAGGAGCGCACGCGGCAGGGACGCTTGTCGCCGTCAAGCGCGAGCGCGTAGGTTCCCAGATCGTCCATCCAGAACGTGTCGTGGAATGCCATCCGCAGCCGCTCGGCGTCGAGGAGCAGCGTGCCGGCCAGCTCGTCCCTGCCCAGGGCCCGGGCCAGCTCGGCAGCCGCGCGCCGCGCGGCGTAGACGTAGCCCTGGACCTCGCACAGCGCGATCGGCGGGGCCGGCTCGCTGCCGTCGGCGTGGAAGATCGCGTCGTGGGAGTCTTTCCAGCCCTGGTGACTGAGCCCCCTGGTGTTGTGCTGGGCGTACTCGATGAAGCCGTCGCCGTCGACATCGCCAGAGGTGTCGATCCAGCGCAGCGCCGCCTCGATATTGGGCCAGAGCGCTTCGATCAGGTTCCGGTCCCCGGTGCGGCGGTAGTAGGCGCCGGCCAGCATGACGAAGAGCGGCGTGACGTCGACGCTGCCGTAGTACAGGCCAAAGGGAATCTCACCCAGCGCCGCCATCTCGCCCCGGCGCATCTCGTGCAGAATCTTGCCCGGCTCCGCCTCACGTTCCGGATCGAGCTCGCGCGCCTGATACGCCGCCAGAAAGCGCAGCACGCCGCGCGCGATGCCCGGCTCGAGCCACAGCGTCTGCAACGCGGCGATCACGCCGTCGCGGCCGAAGGCGGTGCTGAACCAGGGCACGCCCGCGTACGGGTAGGCGCCGTGCGAGGTGTCGGTCACCAGCATGCGCAGATCGGCCCGCGCCTGGCTGACCCAGTCGCTGAACTGCTGATTCGGCGACGCGATCCTGACCTCCCGCTCGCGCTGGGAGGAGCGCGCGCGGCGCATGGACTCCAACGCGGCGTCGTAGGAGTCGTCGACGTGCCGCTCGTCATACCGGCAACTGACGATGACGTCCAGCGTCGTCGCCTGGTTCGGCTCCAATCGCATGAGGAACTCGGCGCGCTCCGCCTCCAGCCGATCGGGGACGGGCGAGAACCGCAGGCGGGTATAGCGCGTCACGTCATCCAGCCCGCGGTAGGCCAGCATGACCTGCTCGCCGTCGACACGCGCCGGGAGATGCTCCCCGTGTCGGCCCCGCGTCATCCCGCGAATTTCGAAGATGTCGGCGTAGTCGGCGCCGAAGCGCAGGCAGAGCGCGAACTCCCGCGCGCGGTTGCCGTAATTGCGGACGCTGACGCGCTCGAAGCAGCAGCTGGCCAGCAGGAACTTCGAGCGCAGGATGTGCAGCGTCTCCTGCGGAATGCGGCGCGCTCCCTCGCCACGGATGTCGTGGTTCGTCAGGTCGATCGCGAGCTGCTCGCTGTCGGTGCTGGTCGTCGAGCTCAGCAGCAAGGGAGGCTCGCCGTTGATCTCCAGCACCAGGCGCGACAGGAAGCGGGCGCCGTCATGGAAGATGCCCTGCTCGGCGGCTCCGAGCGGGCGAATGTCGCCGTGACGGTCGAAGACGCCGAACGTGTCGGCGTGCTTGAGCACCATCGTTCGGCTGTCGGCCATCGATGACGTCGTTCGAATGTAATACGCGTCGTCAATCTGAATGACGTCACTCATCGCGCAGCCGCCCTCTCATCCAGCGTAAAGGTTGCCGGACGAGCGCACAGACAGCAAGACGACTGCCAGGCCCCGGGGTTCCAGACCATCGCCGAGCCGGCGCGCGGCCGCGAGCAGCCACATCGAACCTGCCGCCCACGGCGCAGCGCACTGGCATGCTGTTTGCGAATAAAGCGCGCTGCAGCATGGCAAGCCACGGCGCGCGTGGGCGTCATCTATGTGTCGATCTAAAGTATGCAAACAGGGTGGAACAAATGAGAATCGGGCTCATCGCGCCAGTGGTCGAGTCGGTGCCGCCGGCGCGCTATGGGGGCACGGAACGGGTCGTGTCCGTGCTCACCGAAGGACTTGTGCGTCGCGGTCATGATGTGACGCTCTTCGCGAGTGGTGACTCCCAGACGCGAGCGACGCTCGTGTCCATGACATCGCGCAGCCTGCGTCTCGACCCGCAAGTCCGCGATGTGGTCGCGGCAACGCTCACTCACGTTGGCGAGGCGATGAGGCGGTCGGACGAGTTCGACGTGATACACAATCACGTCGACTACATTGCCTGGCCGTTCGCCCGCATGGCGCGCGCGCCAATGATCACGACGGCGCACGGACGGCTCGATCTGGCTGAGATCCGAAAACTGTACAGCTCGTTCCCGGAGCAGCGGCTCGTCTCGATCAGCTGGGCCCAGCGCAATCCGCTGCCGCATCTCAATTGGATCGGCAACGTCTACAACGGCATCGACCTCGACAACTACCACTTCCGCCCGCAGCCAGGCGAGTATCTCGTGTTTCTCGGCCGCATCAGCATCGAGAAGCGCCCCGACCGGGCCATCGAGATCGCCCGGGATGCCAGCATGCGGCTCATCATTGCGGCCAAGGTGGATGATGTCGATCGCGCGTACTGGGAGCACGCCATCGAGCCGCTGGTCAACTCAAGCAGGCTCATCGAATACATCGGCGAGGTCAACGAGCAGGAGAAGGACGAGCTGCTGGGCGGCTCCTACGCCTATCTCTTCCCGATCGACTGGCCCGAGCCGTTCGGGCTGACGATGGCGGAATCCATGGCCACCGGCACGCCGGTCATCACCTATCGCATCGGCTCGACGCCGGAGATCGTCGTCGATGGGGTGACCGGCTTCGTCTGCTCCTCGCTGCGCGGGATGATCGAGGCGGTCGACCGCATTCCATCATTGGATCGCCGCGCATGCCGGGCGCATGTCGAGCGCCACTTCTCGCCCGAGTCGATGGTGGCAGGCTACGAGGCGCTGTACGAGCCGGTCGCCGCCGGGCGGCCGTGCCCGCCGCGCGTTGCAACGCTGGAGCGCGGCGTCGCGGCGGTGGACCAGCTCATCGCGTCCGACATCGCGATGGAGTCACCGCTCGGCGTGCCAGCCAGCGACTGAGACCCGTGACCCAGGACGCTTGACCATCCCGCGCGGGACAACCGCATCCGAGTGGGCGCGCCAGCATACACTCGGAGACTGAAACATGGCCGGAACCGGTTACGTTTCACGCACGTTAAATTGCTGCCGATCTGCTTGTCATCCACGACTCGATTCTCGTCGCGGGCACGGAACGCCGCGCGATCTGCTGCCAAAACTCCAGCGCAATCGTCGGCTCGTACCCGGCAGCCCGTGAACTGCTGCCTGACCTGCGCCTGATCATCGTGTGCGGGCCGCGACTGGACTCGAGCCGTCTGCCGGCTATCCCTGGAGTCGACTACCTCGGCTACGTCCCCAACCTGCACGAGATGCTGGCAGCGGCTGACATGGCGCTGGTACAGGGTGGCTCTCGACGACGATGGAGCTGGTGGCTTCCGGCACGCCGTTCCTGTATCTCCCGTTGACCAATCACTTCGAGCAGAACCGGCATGTCGCTCACCGGCTGGAGCGCTACGGCGTGCCGCCGTGGGCCCGAGTCCCCTTCAGCGATGCCACCACTGGCTGCGTAGCGGAACGCCTTGCGAAATTGATGTGCAGCCCGCCCTGCTACCGCGAGGTCGAGACCGGTGGCGCCAGGCGAGCGGCGGAGCGGATCGCCGCGCTGCTCTGACGCAGCATTGTTTCTCCCTTTTTTCCGCGCGACGCTTGACGAACGACCCGCCAGGGAGGATGATTAATGGACGCTCCCCAACCGCGCCGCGATGCCGTGGATGCCAGGGAGCGCATGGAAAAGGACGGCGCCGCCATGACCGACGCAGCCACACCACAACGCGCGCGCTCAACGGAAGCAACGGCAGCGAATGTCGATCCCCGCTCGTACCTGAAGGCGGAGATGCGGGTCGTCGGCGAGCAGGGCAAGGCGCTGGGCAAGGTCCAGTCGCTCGAGCACGACACGGACGGCCTTGTGTCGGCGCTTACCGTGCGCCACGGCCTGCTCAAGAACAAGAGCACCCGCGTCACCATCGCCGACGTGAAGCAGGTCAACGAGGACTCGGTCATCCTTAAGTACAGCCCGGCCGCGTTCAAGCGCCTCGCCAAGGCAAACTCAGCCTAGCATTTCAGGTCGCCACCGCGACCTCCCCGCCGTGGGCCGGCGGGGATATGGTCAGATGTCTGCAGCGGGACACGACGGACGACAGCCGCCGCTCACACGTGAGCCTGACGCTCCGTTCCCCACGGGGCTGCCGTCGACGGGCATGCCTCGCGCTACCCGTGGCTCGCTCCGCAGGGCGCCGGCCAGCGCCGATCCATGGGCAGCTCGGCGCCGAGCCGGGCGCGCAGCGACGCTGGCGGCGTCAGGCATGCCCCCGCCCGACTATTCCCACCGCGGGCGCGGCAGGTAGCCGATCAGCCGCAGGAAGGCTTCGATCTTGTCGAGCTCCCACGCACTCATGTCGACGCGCAGCGACAGGGACGCCCCCTCGACGACCCCGTCGGCCGGCGTGACAGCCGCACTGCCGCCGGCATCCGCGGCGGTTGCCGGGAACACGCCAGCCAGCCTGAACGGCGTGGCCGGCGGCGGGGCGCCCGGCGCGCGGGCGGCGTCGGCAGGCTCAGGTTCCGGCGCGAAAGACGGCGGTGGTGACGCCTCACGCTCGAGCAGCGGGCGCAGCGTGTCGGCGAAGTCCGCCGACAGCTCCAGACGGGTTGTCTGGCCCCTCACGCCCCGCCGGTAGACGCCCAGGCCGGCCTCGTCGGCGACCCGGAAGAAGAACGTGCGGGCCTCTTCCACGCGGTTGCGCGGCTGCCCCAGGCGCATGTCCACCTGCCAGATGTGCTCGACCCACGGGCCGTCGAGCAGCGTGGCGGAGTCGGCTACCGCCCGTTCGAGCGGAAAGCGGTACGGCGCGTAGCCGAGCAGCGCCTCAACCAGCCGCGCCCGCACGCGCTCCTTATCGGGGGCGTAGGCCAGCTGCTCGCCGGCCATCGTGAGGCGCGCGTCACCGGATTCGGCGCGCTCGATGAGGCCGAGCTGTTCGAGCGCGTTCAGCGTCTCTCGCAGGTTCTCCCCGGCGCCGAAGCGCGCTTCGAGTGCGCCGCGGTCGGCGCCCTTGCCCTTGCAGTAATCCAGCACACTCGACATCTCGCGCCAGTCGGTGCGGTACGGCAGCGCGATCTCACCCGACACGCGCCTGTCCTTTCAGCAGTCAGCACGATCTTCCCGATTGCTCGATCCTCAGCGCCGGCCACGGCATCCGCGCGGCCGCCGCATGATCCGCGTTCGCTCGCCAGACAGCGCCAGCGACGCGAGCGCGCTTGACGAATCGCGGGGCGGTCGCCAGGCCCCCACACGGTACAACCGTCACTCGCCGTCGTCAAGCGCTTTCGCGCAGCGAGGGTCGCGGACAAGTGGGAGTCGTCACGCGCGATCGATCCATTGACGATTACATGTATGGTCAAGCAGCACCGTAATTTCCCGCACGCGGCAGCCTTATTGAGTTGAGGAGTTGCGAGTGTTATTGTATAAATGGACCGTGGCGACAGCGCTCCGGCCAATTCGGGGACACCTGAGGGGGCCATGGCGGCCAGGCGAGGCGGCGACCATCCCAACGGCCCAGACGCGGCCCCGGCGTGCGGCTGGCCCGCCGCGCCTGCGCCGACCGCGCAGCCTGGGGCCCAGGGGCGCGGCCCGGACGGCGGGGCCACGGATCGCCAGCCGCACGCTCCCCCCACGGAGGACACTCGCGGCGAGGACGAGCGCGAGCGCGCGGGGGTCGACCAGCGGCGCAGGGGGTGGTTCTGGCACTGGAACAGCGTCGTCACCCAGTACGCGCCGCTCATCGGGCTGAAGGGGGTCGGGCTGCTCAACTCCTACACCGTCTGGACCGACCGGCGCGACGAGTCGCCCCACCGCGGCTACGCGTTTCCCAGCCAGCAGTCCGAGGCCGACTTCTATGGCGAAGAGCGCTCCGAGCTGATCACAATCAACAAGATCCTCGTCGCGCTCGACCTGATCGAGATCCGCAAGGAAATGGTGGCTCGGACCGACGAGCGCGGCCGGCGCTGGCGCGTGCCGCATAACCTCTATCGCGTGAAGGACCGACCACTCGGCGTCGCGCTGCGAGCCGAAGACGTCCTCTGCGTGACGTCTCTGGCTTGCGACGACCCCGCCGTCTACCGCCACGTGCGCCGCATCTTCTCTCCCCGCTTCAAGCCGATCGACCGTGACAACGTCTGGCACGCCATCCTGGCCGAGCTGGACGGACATCCGCTCTGGCAGGCGATGCGCGAGCGCACTGCGGCGCAGGAGTCACGCGCCAGCGCCCGGTCGCGGGCCGGCCACCGCACCCGCGCGGCCCGCGAAGGCAACCACGATGGCGCGGCGCCGACCAGCGGTCAGTTACCCGACAAATTGTCAGTCGGAGCCGAACACAAGGGACTGGAGCGGGGGGAGGACGCAACCATCGTTGATCGCGGCAACGATGGTTTGTTGCCGCAAGCTGGCGCTGTTGCGCGGACCAACGATGGTTCGTCCGCGGGTGTTGCCGGCAGCAACGATGGTTCAGAGATCATTCAGCCGACCTCTGGCGCCGCGAGCAACACAGGTCAGGTCCCCTCTGTTGCGCCGAGCAACAGTACGCATCACCAACCACTCACAACTACGACAACAACCACAAGCCCCGATGAGGATCGACCGACGCCAGCGGGCGCTGTCCCCCACGCAGCGTCTGCCAGCGGGACGCGCGCGCTCGATGTCGCCGCGCCGGTTGAGCGCCCCGCTCGACCGCGAGCGCAGCTGAGGCTGCCCGGCGAGCTGGCGTTGGGAGGCGCCGGGGTCGGAGCGAGGGACGGCGCGCCAGCCCACGACGCCGAGCGGGCCAACGCGCCTCCCGGAGAGATTGCGTCGGCCGCCGCGAGGTCGACGGGCGAGGCCGGGTCGGTTGCGCCG
>DATKCN010000181.1:0-11627 GCA_035513175.1 Thermomicrobiales bacterium | reverse complement strand
AGGTCGCCGGTGGCTCGAGATGGGGCTCGTGAGAGATGCCGGGGTTTCGGATTCGATCCGTGTCACTGCCCTCGCCTATGCTGGCTTCTTGGCAACCTCGCAGGGTGACTATCCCGTGGCACAGAAGCTGTGTGAGGAAGCACTGACGATTTCTCAGCGCAGCGGGGACACGTTGGGCCAGGCAGAAAGTCTGTATAGTCTCGGCCGCATTGCCATGTACACAGATGACCAGGAGCAGGCACATCGCCTCCTTTCGTCAGCCCTGACGCTGGCACGCGAGATAGGACCGATCATCTGGCTACCGAGCCTGCTCGGCAACCTGGCAGCGGTCGCAACCGAGCGGAAAGACTACGCCGCCGCGTACGCCTATCTCGACGAGGCGCTCGACATCTCCCGCGAACAAGAAGACCACGGCGGGATAGCGGATTCGCTTGGTGACATCGCACGCGTGTCCATAGCGCGGTCCGATATTGACAGCGCGAGAGCGCAATTGCTGGAGAGCTTGACGCTACAGCGCCATATTCGGGACCGGCGCTTTGCCGCGCAGGCCTTCGAATACTGTGCCTGGATAGCGGCAAGTAGCCAGCAGCCGGAACGAACCGCGCGGCTGCTCGGCGCGGCTGAAGCCATGCGTGAGTCGATTGGCGTGCCGGTGTCGCCAATGGTCCGCCGGGACTACGACACGTACGTGCCACTGGTCCGCGCGCGGGTTGACGTGCCCACCTGGGATCGTGCCTGGGCCGAGGGCCGCTCGAATACGCTGGACGAGGCGATCGTCTATGCAATGGAGCTCCCGCTGGAACCGGAGCCGGACCCGGTCTCCGCCGCGCCCCCGGCTGGCGCGGCTGTCGACGGCCTGTCCCGTCGCGAGGTCGAGGTGCTGCGCCTGCTGGTGGACGGTCGCTCCAACCAGGAGATCGCCGAGGCGCTCTTCATCAGCCCGCACACCGCCGCCAAGCACGTGGCTAACATCATGGGCAAGCTCGGCCTGGACTCTCGCACTGCCGCCGCGACCTGGGCCGTGCGGCACGGCATCGGCTGACTCGGATCCACGACTAATCAGAAATCAGTAGTCCCCTCTCAGAGACAAATACTCAAGTCGCGCGATGTGTGTCACACGCCTCAGGCGCATGCTGTGAGTGTGGTTGACGGAGCGACCGCAACCACCGATCAGCAGCATGTGAGGAGACACACGATGCAGGCACAGACAGCAGCCCACGACAAGCAGTTCGGACTCGGACCGATCAAGAACGTCGCCCTGGCGCTTGGCGTTCTGGCAACACTCACGGTCGGGGCGGCCACGGTCGCGCTGACCCGCAGCGACGACACGGCATCCGTCAGCCAGCCGTCCGCCGCAGCCATCACCCGCCAGCACCCGACCAGCAGCTGGCGCTTCCTGGAGATCAACGAGCTGCCGGCGTCAGCGGTGGCCGCGCCCATGAGCGCGCACGACATCCGCTTCCTGGAGATCAACGAGCTGCCCGCTGCAGCCGCCGCGCCCATGAGCTACCAGGACACGCGCTTCCTGGAGATCAACGAGCTGCCGGTCGCCGCATGGATCGGAACCGCCTCCGACATCCACTTCTGGGAGATCAACCAGCTGCCAGGCGACGATGCCCGGAACCTCGCGCCATCGACCGATCGCCTCGGCGAGCGCCACTGAGTGCCAGACGACGCACGCTCGATATCACCAATCTCTCCTCATGGAAAGCTCCCCGATTCCCCGGGGGGCTTTCCGCTTGTCCCCACCGGTGTGCTTCACGCCGTCCGTGCTCCGATCGCCGCTGCCTGGGCCGTGCGGCACACCACCGGCTGACCCGCCACCGGCGGTGAGCAGCATGGCGCCTCCTGCGCTGCTCGTTCAGTCTCCCGCCGCCCTCTTGACATCCGTTCGATCGGGCAGATAGTAGTGGACATGCCTGCTGGAACCCATGTGACAGCGCAACTCGCAGCCGTCACCTCCGACTCCTGACTCCTGACGTGGAACATCAGGCAATGATGGGACACACAATGGCGCGCCTTCCGGCCCCGCTGAGCAGCTTCGTTGGACGCGACGCCGAGATCGCGCGCATCATCGACCTGCTTTCGTCCACACGCCTGCTGACGCTGACCGGCCCCGGCGGCGTCGGCAAGACGCGGGTTAGCATCGCGCTTGCCGAGCGGCTGGCTGGCGACTTCCCTGGTGGTGCGTGGTTCGTCCCCCTGGCGAACATTGAAGATCCGTTACTGGTTCCTTCAGCAGTCGCCGCCGCGCTCGGCGTCATCCCACAGGGAACCGTGCCAGCCGCTGACGCCATCCAGAACCGCCTGCGAGACCATGCGGCGCTCGTCATCCTCGACAACTTCGAGCAGGTCAGCGATGCCGCCCCGCTCGTGGCCGAACTGCTCATGGCATGCTCACATCTCACGATCATCGCTACCAGCCGCGTGCCGCTGCGTATTACGGGCGAGCAGGTGTTCCCCATCTTCCCCATGTCGCTTCCAGAGATCGTTGACCGGCTGACGGTCGATCAACTCCTGGCAAATGAGGCGGTGGCGCTGTTCGTTGTCCGCGCCCGCGCGGCGTTGCCGGACTTCGCTTTGACTGCTGGCAACGCGGTGGCCGTGGCCGGCATTTGCCGAAGGCTGGACGGGCTGCCGCTGGCGATTGAGCTGGCAGCGGCATGGTCGCGGACCCTGTTACCCCATGCCCTGCTGGAGCGGCTCGACCGCGCACTGCCGCTGCTGACTGGAGGCGCGCGCGATGCTCCCATGCGCCAGCAGACGATGCGCAATACCATCGCCTGGAGCTATGACCTGCTCGGCGCGGATGAGCAGCGGCTGTTCCGGCAGCTCTCGGTCTTCAGCGGCGGCTGGACGCTCGAAGCGGCGGAGGCTGTCTGCCAACCAGGCGGCGATCCCGCATCGCCTGGGAGTGAAAGCCGGGACACGAGCGCCACGGTCGTTCTTGGTGGGCTGTCATCCCTTTCCGACAAGAGCCTGCTGCTCCGCATCACATCGCCGGCAGGCCCGGAAAGCGGTGGACGCTTCGGGTTACTGGAGACCATTCGCGAATTTGGGCTGGAGCGGCTGGAGCAGTCCGGCCGGGCCGAGGCCGTTCGAGAGCGGCATGCGGCCTGCTATCTCAGTGTGGCCGAGGCAGCAGCGCACTATCTCGACCGATCCGATCCTGAGCGCTGGCTTCGTCGCCTGGATGCCGAGCATGCCAACCTGCTCGCCGCGCTGGATTGGCTGCTGGCACAGCGAGACGCCGAGCGCGGGCTGCGGCTCACCGGAGCGTTGCGGGAGTTCTGGTTCATGCGGGGGCGTCTCGCTGAAGGCATGACCCGCGCCGAGGCCTTCCTGGCGTTGCCGGAAGCGGCAGCGCCGACCCGTGCCCGCGCGCTCGCGCTGGCGACGGCGGGCTGGCTCGCCCGCTGGCTGAACGACACCACACGATCGATCGCGTGCTGCGAAGAGGCACTGGCCATCTGGGACTCGCTGAAGGACCCGGCGCATGGCGCATGGCTGTACAACGCCATCGGTATGGCAGCGCAGGACCTTGAGGGGATAGACGCGGCGTGCGACTACTGGAACCGCGGCCTCCGATTCGCGCGCGAGACCGGCGATGACAAGAGCCGCGCGCGCCTGCTCTTCAATCTCGGTCATGCCGCGATCGTCCGCAACGAGCCTGACCACGCGGCAGAACACCTTGGGGAGGCGCTGTCGGTCGCCACGACGATCGCGGACAACGATGTGATCGCGCTGGTGAAATACGGGCTCGGGCGGTTGGCGCATCAGCAGGGCGATCACCCTCACGCCGCTATGCTCTTCCGGGAGAGCCTGGAGCTCTACCAGAAGCTCGACATGGCATGGGGGGTTGCCAGGGCCGTCGGGAAGCTGGCGATCATGGCGCAGGTCAACGATGACACGACACGCGCCGCACGGCTGTTCGGCGCCGCCGAGGCGCTGCATGTACGGATCGCGTCGCCGATGACCCAGTCGCAACGGGACGAGATGGAACCGGCGATCGCGGCCGCGCGGTACACCCTCGGTGAGGCGGCCTACGCAGCAGCCTTCGCTCAGGGCGGCGCCATGTCGTTGGAAGCTGCCATCAACGAGGCGCTCCAGGGGGCAACGACGCCAGAGGAGCTGGCGGTCGCGGAATCGCCGCTTTCCCCGCGCGAGATGGATGTGCTGCGGCTGGTGGCCGAGGGGCGC
This sequence comes from Thermomicrobiales bacterium, assembly GCA_035513175.1. GTDB lineage: Bacteria > Chloroflexota > Chloroflexia > Thermomicrobiales > CFX8 > DATKCN01. The sequence continues at coordinate 7,427 of DATKCN010000181.1, read as the reverse complement.
TCCAATCAGGAGATCGGCTCCATCCTGTTCATTAGTCACTTCACTGTCGCCCGGCATGTCACCAGTATCCTCAACAAGCTCGGGCTGGAGTCCCGCACCGCCGCCGCTGCCTGGTTCGTCAAGCAACGCCTCAGCTGATCCGTCCGTATAGCAAACACCTGCCAGTCCCTCGCAACGAGAAATGGCAGGGTCGTGGGATGGCGGCTGCCTGCCGAGCGCGCATGCTGTCCACGTGGTTGGCGCATCGGACTCGACCACACGGCAGCACTTAAACAGGAGGCAGGCAATGCAGCAGACAGTAGACGCCAAGCGGTTCGTCAGCGCGTACATCGCCATCGCTACTCTGGCGCTCGCGATGGTTTTCTCGGGCGCATTGGCAGTAACGACAGGCTCTGCCGGATCACAGGCCCTGGTTGGCGCCGGTGGCGCGGACATCGGGCTGGACATCGCTCACCACCTGCTCTGGGACTGGAATCCAACGGATGGCGCATACCAGATCCCTGTGCGCCCCTGAGAAGGGACCGCTCGGGCGCATCAACCCCGGCCCAGTGCTCCCGCGATCGCACCGCGAGTCAACTGAGCCGGGGTCCGAGCGCCGCGATCAGCCGCGTGTAGAAGCGCAGGTTATGAAGCGTGGCGAGGCGTTCGGCGGAGACATCCCCGACCTTGAACAGGTGATGAATGTAGGCGCGGGAGTAGCGTGAACAGGCCGGACAGTCACAGGTGGGGTCGAGCGGCTCGCGCTCGGCGTGGTGATCCGTGTCGAGAATGTAGAGGGTGCGGTAGAAGCTCTCGCCCGGACGCAATCCGCCCTCCGGGAAACCGGGGCGATAGATGTACAGCCGGTGGTGGCGCGCGTCGCGCGTCGGGAAGCTGGAGTCGAAGGTGTGGTAGCCCAGGTTCCAGGCCGTGACGACGTGCTCTGGGCTGCCAACCCCCAGCGCGTGCTTCGGGGCCTCTGGCGGCAGCGCGTCAACCACGTAGCGCAGCACATCGGTCAACAGGCTCCCGTCCTCCGCGATCGGCCAGCCGCCGAACCCGAAGCCGTCGAAGCCAATCTCGACCAGCGCCTCGGCGCAGCGCTTCCGCAGGTATTCGTAGGGGCCGCCCTGCACGACGGCGAAGATCAACGGCCGCTGGGGGCGCACCGTGTCCCGCCGTTGCGCCTCCAGCCGGTCGTACTCCTCCCGGCAGCGGCGCGCCCAGCGGATCGTGCGCTCGACCGACGCCTGTTGCGCGTCCTCCGGGTCGTCGGCGTTGGTGCAGTCGTCGAGGCAGACGATGATGTCGGAGCCGAGCTGATACTGGATCTGCACCACCCGCTCCGGCGTCAGCGTCACCCGCTCGCTCGTGCCAGGCTCGCGGAAGATGACCTCATTGGCGCGGATCACCCCGTAATCCGGGTTCTGGCGGATCAGCGAATACACCTGAAAGCCGCCCGAATCGCTGAGGATCGGCCCATCCCAGTCCATAAAGGAGTGAATGCCCCCGGCCGCCTGAATCACCCGCACCCCGGGCCGCCGCATCAGGTGGAACGCGTTGACCACCAGCGCCTCAATCCCAACCGAGCGCAGATCCTCCGACGTCACCGCGCGCACCCCGGCCCGCGTCGCGTCCGGCAGAAACGCGGGCGTGGTGAGCGGACCGTGCGCCGTGGGTAGGGCATCATCGGAGGCGGGACGCGCAAGACCCGGCTCGATCGCGCTACCGTCCCCCCCTCCCCTCGCAGGGAAGGGGGCCGGGGGGTTAGGTTCCTCCCCGCGTCCCGACCCACCCATCCTCACGCTCCTGCCTCGATCACGAACACCAGCTCCCCCACAAGCTCCAGCTCCTCGATCCGCGCGATGGGCCCCTCGATGGCCGCCATCAGCTCGTCGAAGCGTGCCCGATACGTTCGTGCCATGCCCTTGCCGCGCCCTCCCAGCGACTGCGTCGGAAACGACACCACCACATGCCGCGCGCGCGACGCCTGCATGACGCGCAGCGCGGCGCGCGGGTCCTGCTGATCCAGACACGGAACAGTCTTCAATAGAAGCATGACGTCGCACGCGTCGTCCGGCGGGGAGACGACGATGTCACGCGGCTCCACGCGATGCTCCACACCCATCAGATCGAGGAATCCGGCGACCAGGCCCAGCAGGCCGCTGTCGATGTCGTAGGCAACGTAGCGGGCATCCTGCCCCAGCCCCATCCACGGCAGCGCCAGCGGGTTCAGCCCACAGGCGACATCGACCAGCGTGGCAGGCACGCCTGTCACCTCAAGCACGCGGGCGTAGAGCTCGTCCAGGATCGGCAGCCGCTCGCGGGTCGAGGCATGCTGGGCCATGGCAGCGCGGCAGGCGGCGCGCAACGCGTCGTCCCCCTGCTCCCGCCCTTCCGCGATCCCCAGCAGCAGCCGCGTGTAGTCCGCCTGACCCGTGTACGCGCCGAAGATCTGGTGCAGGCGGCGCTTCGTGCGCTTCTCCGCGTCCGCCACGTTGCGGGCATGGGGTATCTCCTCCAACGCCAGCCGCCGCGTCACCTCCTCCGTCACCCAACGGTAACGCCGCGAGGCCGCCACCCGCGCCAGCACATCCTCCACCGAGATCCCGGCGCTCATGCGTTCCCGCGCCCCGGCTCCCCTCCCCCTCTCCCCGCGGGGGAGGGGGTCGGGGGGTGGGGTTCCTTTCCGCGTCCTACGTCCCGCCCCCACATCACGCGTTACGGTCCTTCGCCTTCAGCACCAGTTCGTACGCCTCCCGCCGCTTGAGCCCGTGCTCGCGCGTCACCCGCTCCAGGATCGCGCGCGTCTCCAGCCCCTGCCGCACCAGGTCATCGATCTCGTCCGTCACCGACGCGCTCACCTCTTCCGGCACGCCCGCGGCGCAGCCTGCCACGACGACCGTCGCCTCGCCGCGCGCCTCGCCCTCGGCCGCGAGCTGCTGGAGGATGTCCGACACCGTCCCCCGCTGGTAGCGCTCGTGTGGCTTGGTGAGGTTCCTCGCCAGGCAGATGTGGCGGTCCCCCAGCGCCTCCCGCAGGTCCTCAAGGCTCGCGGCCAGGCGGTGTGGCGCTTCGAAAAACACCAGCGTCGCCTGCTCGCGCGCGCGACCGGCGAAGAACGCCCGCCGCTTGCCGCTCCCGCGGGGCGGGAAGCCGAGGAACACGAACTGGGACAGCGGCAGTCCGGACCCCGTCAGCGCCGTCAGCACCGCGCTCGCGCCCGGCACGCTCGTCACCGGCACGCCCGCCTCGATGGCCGCCCCGACAATCCGGAAGCCGGGGTCGTTGACCAGCGGCGTCCCGGCGTCGGACACCAGCGCCACGCTCTCCCCCGCCCTCAGCCGTTCGATGAGCTGCCGCGCGCGCGTCTGCTCGTTGTAATCGTGGTACGACACTACGCGGGTCGAGATGCCGTGCTCCCGCTGTAGCTCCCGGAAGTCGCGCGTGTCCTCGGCCGCGATCACGTCGACGCCGCGCAGCACGTCGACGGCTCGATAGGTTATGTCGCGTAGATTCCCGATCGGGACGGCGACCAGGTAGAGCGTTCCGGGTGTGACAGTGCCCGTGCGATCGTGCTCCAGCGGAGTTCCGGCCCTTCATCGTGCGCGGCCCGTGCTGGTGCTATTGTTGCGCACCGGACAGGCGGGCGCCGCAACGGCGAGGGAGCGCGGCATGCGGGAGAACGGCAACTGGGGCCAGGACCGTGGCGTCCCCTGCCGCAATTGCGGAGCGGCGAATTCCACGCAAGCCGTCTCCTGCGCCTCCTGCGGGGCCACGCTCAACGCGCCCGAGCAGCAGGTGATCGACGTCTCCACCCCGGAGCCGCGTGTCGTCACGCTCGAGGAGCGGGAGGTCTCCGGCTGGCAGGGCTGGGGTGGCGAGCGCATCGAGCGGGGACGCGTCTACGTCGCGCGCGGCGGGCGGACGACCTGCCTGCTGCTGAACGTCCTGGTCGTGCTGCTGCTGTGCTGTGTCTGCTGGGTGCTGTGGACCTCGGTGGGCGCCATATTCTGAGGGCCGAGGGGAGCGGGATGCAGAGATCGTAACGCGTGACGCGTAACGTGTAACGCGGGGCGGACGCCAACCCTGGTAGGGACCGGCGTCCACGCTCCTCGGCCCTCGGCCCTCAACCCTCATCCCTCGCCCCAACCCACCCCGTATCACCCCCGCCGCCTGCGGGCCTCGGCCACGTCCATGACGACCATCAGCCCGCCGAACGCGGCCAGGGAGGACCACAGCAGCCCCGCCCAGGCGAAGAGGTCCCCGCCCCCGCCGAATGCCAGCAGCAGGCCGCCCATCAGCAGCGCCCAGCCAGCTGCGCCCAGCCAGCGGCGCTGACGGCCGTACGCGTAGCCGATCAGCGGCAGGCACAGCCCGACATACATGATGGCGAGCAGCAGCGCCTGGCTCACGAAGCCTCCGCGCGTGCCCGGCGCTGTCTCCCGCTGATCCAGGCACGATGGGCGCGGGAAGATTCTTCCACACGCATCTTCCATATCGGCGTAATCCCTGCTACAGTGTAAACAGGCAGCCATAGTCGAATACGAGGGTAGTGGAAGGGTGCGCGAATGGACGCTATCGTCTGGTTAGTACTGGCACTGGTGAGCATCTGGCTGGCGTACACCGTCGTAACGGGCGAGCGGCGCGGTCGGACCTGGGCTTCAACCACCAGCGTCGGCGTGTTCATGGCGGTCTTTGGTGGCACGCTCTACGGCCTGTTCACGGTCTGGGAGGCGTTCTTTCGACGGAAGCTCGTCGACGACTTCGCCAGCGAGAACACGCTGCTGTTCGTTGGCCTGCTCGTCGTGGCCGCGCTGGTCGTGATGATCCTCGATCTGCTGGGCACGATCGACATCATGAGCAAGATTCAGGGCGGCACGGGCCGGCCGGCCGGACCCACCGCGCCGCCGAGTGGACCGCCGCCGCCAGGACCAGGCGCGGACTAGCTCCGTCACGCCCCTGACGACCAGCGGGGCGCGCTTGTCGCCCCGCTGCTCAGGGCGCCGCCGTCGCGACGGCGATGAACGACCCCGCGTCGTCACGCTCGACGCTGTTGATCCCGACGATCGCGGCGCGCTCGAGCGGGCCGTAGATGTGGGGGAACTGCCGGTCGGGGTCGTCGTAACGCACCTCGACCTCGGCGGGCATGGCGTCGAGGTCGACCGTCAGCAGCAGGTAGGGCCGGGGATCGTCGCGGTAGTAGCGGTTGCCCGCCGCGAGCGCCTCATCGATGCCGTGCGTCAGGTGAATGAAGTCCTCGCGCTCGAACGCCTCCGGGACGTACGGGGCGCTCCTCGGCCACGAGTGATACCACGCTTCAGCGACGAGATGGTAGGCAACGGTCATGCGTCCTCCAGTGAGTCGCGGCGGACAGCAGAACGCGGCGCCGGTGATGGCGCCGCGCGTCAATTCAGGTGGATTCACCGCGTTTGAAAATGCAGGCCCCGACGAGCCGTGTCGGTGTTCGACGCTGGTCATACAGTCCCTTCACTGGATCCACCGGTTGCCCGGCCTTACCAGACAGGTGATTGTAGACACGTGCTCCGGACCGTAGTCCTGGCACAAATTTCCAACCTGCATCTCGTCGTCTTCGCAGCCGCCTTCAGAGCTCGCGCCCATCAAGCGTTTGCGACTCGGTGCGCCGCGTTTGCTGGAAACCCTTCGACGTTCGATGACTCGAGATCGTCTCCGGAGCGTCGATCCCTCTAACTCCTCGGGACCTGCACGTACCGTAGCACCGGCGTGATGAGGTGTCAATACCCTGACGACAGATTCCCCTGAGCTGCCCGGTAACGGCAGAACGCTCCGGCCGGTCTCGTCCAGCAATCACGGCGATGCTAGAATGTGAGCGTTCGTCAGCCGCGCCGCCAGACGCGAGTTCGAAGGTGGTGAAATTTCGATGTTGAAGACGATGTTGTCGATGCGCGATCGCATGAAGGACCGGATCGGCATCTATAGCGCCGGGTTCAATCCGGAATCAGTGTTCGGGTTACTGCTGCCGTTCGTCGTCGTTGGCATGCTGACCGTCATTGGCTACATGCTCGTCAAAGTCCTCAATCCCTAGCACCCAGCGCGCGGCGCGCTGGAGCAAGCTGTCAGTTTCAGGGGGTGATTCGTGTGACCGCCCCCTTTCGCTTTGGCACGTCGATGGCGCTACGCCACGGCGCTGGCGCCGGCGCCATGTGAGGCGCCTACCACGTGCTGAGCCAGGCGCGAAGCTCCGGCTCGTGGTCCTCGTGGTAGTGGCCGTATGTGCCGCGCACGACCGCCGGTCCCAGCCCCTCGCTCGTCCAGTGCAGCCACGGAAAGCGGCCCGAGCCCAGCAGGTCGTCCTCCGGCAGCGCGGCGATGGCCTGCTCCACCCGCTCGAACGTCTCCTGCTGATCGCGCAGCACCTCGTCGAACGACTTCGGCTTACTGTCCTCGTGGAACCAGCGGTTGACCGCATCCACGTCCTGCTCCTCGCTCAGGTTCCCCGGCCACGGAAAGACCGGCTCCTCGCCCCGCAGCCCGGCCTCCAGCCGCGCGGCTGTCACCGACCGCCAGCCGTTCAGATGCGCGATGAGGTCCTTGAACGACCATTCGTCAAAGCTGCCCGGCTCGTTGGCCCGCGCTTCGTCCACCTCGGCAACGACCTGCTCCATCTCTTCCCGCAGCCCCCGCACCGTCTCCAGCAACGCCTCGCGGCTGTTCAGCTCCTGCATGACACGCCTCCTTCCTGCACGACTTCAGACCTGAGCGCGCGGGGCGGCGCGTCGCATCCCGCGCCATCCCCGTGTCACAACGCGTAGCATATCGGCCTGCCTTCGATCGCGCGCGCACGGCCCCTCCGCTCGCTCCGCTCGCGACGCGGCCCTCAATAGCGCGAGATCACCTCGTAGACAACGCGTTCGAACTGTGATCATGTAGGCGGCGTGCGCGACCGGGTTGCTCACGAATCCCCGCCCCTCACGTTCGCGGCCTCCCCGCGCGATGATTGAGACACACATGCGCTTGTCCTGCCACCATCCGGCGCCTATGATGCGCGCCAACCCCTGAGATGCGCCGGGGCCGGAGGGAACCCTTGCCATGCGCGACCCGAAGCTGATCGTCGGCGCCGGCTACGACGCCATCGCGGCACGCTATCTGAACACGCGCCGGGCCGGCGCGGCAGACCTGGAGCTGCTGGACGACCTCGCCGCCCGCCTGCCGGACGGCGCGAGCGTGCTGGACCTCGGCTGCGGCGCGGGCGTTCCGGTAGCGCAGCGGCTGGCCGGACGTCTCCTCGTCACCGGCGTCGACATCTCCGCCGCCCAGATCGCGCTGGCGCGCCAGCTCGTGCCGGACGCCACCTTCCTCCAGGCCGACATGACCGCGCTGGACTTCCCGGATGGCGCGTTCGACGCCGTCGTCTCCTTCTACGCCATCATCCACGTCCCCCGCGAGGAGCACCCGGCCCTGTTTCG
>DATKCN010000180.1:0-2073 GCA_035513175.1 Thermomicrobiales bacterium | reverse complement strand
CAGGAGGCGACGGGCTCGAAGGGCATGGTGACCTCGAACCACCCGCTGGCGTCGCTGGCGGGAAACGAGATGCTGGTGATGGGCGGGAATGCGGTCGATGCGGCCATCGCGACGATGTTCGCGCTGTCGGTCGTCGAGCCGATGATGACGACGATCTTCGGCGCGGGCTTTATCAACATCCGGTTGGCGGACGGCAGGTGCGTCACGATCGACAACTACGCGACCGTGCCCGCGGCGGCGACGCCTGACATGTTCGAGCCGATTCCCGGCAGCCTTGACAACGAGGTGGTCGACGATCTGAACGGGACCGGCTACCTCGCGGTCGCGACCGGCGGGACGCTGCTGGGGTGGCACACGGCGGTCGAGAAGTATGGGCGGCTGTCGCTGGCGGAGATCATGGCGCCGGCCATCCGCTTCGCGCGGAACGGGTTTCGAGTCAGCCCGTACCTGAATCAACTGATCGAGATGGAGCGGGAGAATCTGGCGCGCTTTCCGGCCAGCGCGAAGGTGTTTCTGCCGGGTGGAGAGCCAGCGGCGGTCGACTCGCGACTGAAGCGCGAGGACTACGCCGTCACGTTGCAGGCGATTGCCGTGCATGGACCGGACTACCTGTACCGGGGACCACTCGGAGACGCGATCGTGGCGGCGATGGCCGAGAACGGCGGGCTGATCTCGAAGGCCGATCTGGAGGGGTATCGGGTGCACGAGCGTCCACCGGTGCGTGGGACGTACCGGGGTCACGAGATCGTAGCGATGGGACCGGTGTCCTCGGGCGGGACGCACATCGTCCAGATGCTGAACATTCTGGAAGGTTTCGATCTCGGCGTGCTGGGCTTCGGGACGCCCGACACTGTGCACGTCATCGCCGAGGCGATGAAGATCGCGTTCGCTGACCGCTTTCGCTACATGGGCGATCCGGCGACGACCGATATCCCGCTCGACTGGCTGACGTCGAAGGAGTACGCGGCCGAGCGGCGGGCGCGGATCGACATGGCGCGGGCGCAGCAGTACGTCGCGGCGGTGGCTCCGGAGGGCGAGGGCGCGTCGACGACGCACTGTTGCGCGATGGACGCCGAGGAGAACGTCGTCTCCACAACGCAGACGCTCAACGGCGGGTTCGGGTCGAAAGTAACCGTGCCTGGGACGGGGATGCTGCTGAACAACTGCATGAAGCTGATGGATCCAACGCCGGGCCGGCCGAACTCGATCGCGGGCGGCAAGCGCAACCTGTCGTCGATGTCGCCGACGCTGGTGCTGAAGGACGGCCAACCGTTCATGGCCATCGGCACGCCGGGCGGGGTGCGCATCTTCGGGACGGTCATGCAGGGCATCATCAACGTCATCGACCACGGCATGACCTTGCAGGAGGCGGTCGAGGCGCCGAGGCTGTGGGACCGGGGCCCCGTGCTGGAGATCGAGGAAGGGTTCCCCGGCCTCGCTGACCTGAAGGCAGCGCTCGAAGCGCGCGGGCACGTCGTCGCGACTCCGCTGAAGGTGGCGGGCGGCATGAACGGCATCCTGCTCGATGCGGAGACGGGGCTGATGCGTGGCGCGGCCTGCTGGCGGGCCGACGGCGCGCCGATGGGCTTCTCCGGCGGCGACGCGCGTCTCGCGTCCGACCCGGAGTCGGCCATGTGGGCCTGATGCTTCGCCGCAGGCTGACTGTGCGCGCCGCCCAAGGAACGCGGGCAGGCTTGGGCGGGCTATCCGTAGGCAGGACAGGCCGCAATCTCTACCATCGAATCAGGGTCGACGCGCTCGACCCTGTTTCACCTGGTTTGGAGACGACTATGGAGCCAGAGACAGTTGCCTGCCCCAGTTGCGGTAGCAAACGGACCTCGGAGATCGCCGCGACGCGGGACAAGGAGGGCACGATCTGGTGTCACTCGTGCGGGTCGGTGAGCGAGTCGAGCACGCGCTTCGAGGGGTCCGTCGTCGCCGACCAGGTCGATGAGTGGCTGACGCTGAATCGGTAGGTCACGATCATCAAGGACAAGCCGTCACGCGTGGGGTAGCGGTCTGCGCGCACCGGCTCGCGTTGGCTACATCAGCCGCCGCGTGTCTCGAGAGTCG
>DATKCN010000179.1:0-6047 GCA_035513175.1 Thermomicrobiales bacterium | reverse complement strand
CCACCGACCTCCAGCACGCAGGCTACGATGATGAACACGACAATCGCAAACACCGCCACTGCCGCGCATTCGACCGGCGACGCAGCGCACGCCCAAGCGGCGTGTTGGAAGCCCAGCCGCGTGCCGATTGCCAGCCACCCTATTTTCAGAGTCCTGAGCCACTTAAGGGCTCCGAGAACGGCCCCGCCCACCTTTCCGGCCTGAGAGCCCGTGTTCGGGAATGGTACCGCAGGGGCAGTAGGGGTCTGGTGTCCGCTCGGGTCGGTCCAGGTGGCCGGGTTGTTGGCGACGTAGGCATAGCGGTTATAGCCCTGCGTGCCTGGCGCATTAGGTTGGACCGTGTCGGCGGCGACACTGTTCAGTCAGTCAGTTGCCGTGTCGATCTGGCCGCGCCGCGTAGCTGTAGGTGACGTGCGTCGTCTGGCCCGGATAGTTCAGAACGGCCCGGCGCCCCAGCGTGTCGCTTGTGCTCGGTATCGTCACAAACGTGGTGGCTGGTACATTCGCCCCTCTGGAGCGCTCGATGCTGGTCACGGAGTGGCTGGCAAATCTTTCATCCCGAAAGGTGGCACAGAATCCGCCCCGAATCCCGTTCGGCATGTCAGACGGCAGGATGTCACACACGCCCCAGCCCCCGGGGCGCCTCACGGGAGAGGCTCCATCCCAGGCCAACCATCCCCCGTCCCGAGACTCACTCGAACGCAGAAAGGCACACTCACCCAACCCCAGGCGCCTGGCTCAGTCAATCAATTCAACCTCCAACCGCGATTCTCCCCTTTCCTGCGAGGGAAGCGGCAGTATTTGGGGGCAGTGGCTAGGTTCTCCACGCAGCCTGCATACTTACGATCACGCATTACGGCGGAGGCCCTCCATGAAGGTAACGGATCACGGCGACTTCCTGATCGAGCTGACCCGCTTTCCGCTCCTCACGCCGATGAGCTGCTATTTCGTGCGCGAGGATGACGGGCTGACGCTGATCGACACGACCATCGCCACCAGCGCCGGGGCGATCGCCGCCGCCGCCGAGCGGCTCGGCCTGCCGATTGCGCGCATCGCGCTGACCCATGCGCACAGCGATCACATCGGCGCGCTCGGCCGGTTACACGAGCGGTTCCCGGAGGCCGAGGTGCTGGCGGGCTCCCGCGAGGACATGAGCGGCAGCAGGACGAGGCCGGATACGCTGCTGGAGCACGGCGACCGCGTCGGGTCGCTGGAGGTGGTCCACAGTCCCGGCCACACGCCCGGACACCTCGCCTATCTGGACACGCGCGACCGCTCGCTGATCGCCGGGGACGCCTTCGTCACCCGTGGCGGGCTGGAGGTCGTCGGCACGGCGCGGCTGCTGATGCCGTTCCCATCGTGGTTCACCTGGCATCGCCCGACCGCCGTGGCGAGCGCGCGCGTCTTGCGCGCGCTGGCCCCCTCCCGCCTCGCCGTCGGGCACGGGGGCGTCGTCGAGTCCCCACTCCCCGGAATGGACCGTGCCATCGCCACGGCCGAGCGGGCCGTCGCGAAGCAGCAGGCGTGAGGCACCGCTACCAGGCGTAGAGCTTGAGGCCGGGGATGTCGTCGTAGTCGGCGGTGATGCGGGTCACGAGCGTGAGATCGTGCTCCAGCGCGATCGAGGCCGTGATGAGATCGAGCGCGCGGGGCCGAACGCGCCTGCCCTGTTCGCTCAGAGTCTGACGCAACGCCGCACATCGCTCCGCCGCCCCAATCGTGAAGTCCATGACGGGCACGATGGCCATTAAGGCGTTGAAGCGCGCTTCGATTCCCCGCGATCTCGGGTTGCGCAGTACTCCCTGATACGTTTCCATATACGTGACGATGCTGATCGCGACTCCGCTTGGCGCCAGATGTCGCATCAGGTCGACGGTCGCTGGATCTCCATCCAAGCGGTCGATCATGACGTCGGAGTCGAGCAGGTGGGGCATGGCCTACTCCGGACGCCCGCGGCTGTTCTGCCCCCGCTGAATGCGCAGATCTGCTTTCAGCTGCTCGACATCGACTCCTTCCAGGATGCCGGCTGCGTCCTCTAATGCTTTCAGCACTCGGTTGGAATCATAGTTCGCCCAGATGTCGGGCATGTCTGCTTGCTCGTGCGTCTGAACCCGCAGCGTGTAGACCCGGTCGCCGGTGTCGACCAGCAGCGGCTCTCCAGCGGCGCCGGCCGCGCGGAGCTTGCGACTGATTTCACTGTCCCTGTCCACCTTGAGCGTTACCATGCCGCCGCCTCTCTTCCGCCGCGATTCTACATCGCGTGCCGCTGGTCCGGCGTCCGCGTCGGTGGCGTCGTTGCGCTGGTTGGCGCCTGCGACGGAGCGGCGGTCATCTCGCCCGTCGCAATGCCGAACGCCGGCAGTCCGCCGTTCCAGCTGGCCATGCCGGGCGGCAGGGAGATGTGCATGATGAGAGCGATGTCACCGGCGACGCCAACCCGTCCGGCCAGCATCAGCGGCGTCCCAACGGCGAGTAGCCGGTTGCCCGCGACCCGGACCGGCCGGAGCGGCATGCACATGTACGATAGTTCGGTCGATATCAGTGCTTTTGGCTCATTCCGAGCAGGGTCAATGTCGCCTACTCTACGAGAGTCCGCGTCGCTGCCGTCAGATGCCATGCGATCGCGGGCGGCGCGAACGTTCGCGGCGATGCCGTCAGAACGTTCAAGCACACGATCGATGGTGGATCGTCAGTTGCCGGAGTCCAAAGCGGGTCAGGCAACGTGACCGACAGCGACACGGGAGTCATCGTGACGGTCGTTCATGTGAGTGCGGACGCGGGGGAAACGTCTCCCAGGCGCCGCGAGGTGAGCGCGACATCGTTCCTCGCGGCGTCGCCCGCGATGGCGATGCCGGCCGCTCCCCAGCCGAACGCGCGGCAGTATGCGCCCGCGCAACTCGCCCTGCTGGGCGCGACCGTTGCCATCCTGCCGCTCGTGGCGTTCGTGGCCGGGACCGGCTGGCCGCTCGCCGCGGCGGTCGCCGGCGCGTATCTGATCAACGGCCTGGCGTGGATTGCCGGCGCGCGGCGCGCGGGCTCCAGCGACTGGCGGTGGCGCGCGTTTCTGCTGGTTGGCCTGGCCGTCATTGCCGCGTACGCCTGGCTGCCCGCGGTCCCCTATCAGTTCGCGTACGCGACCTTCGGCGTCGTCACGGTGGCAGCGATCGCCGGCGGGATCCGGATCCACCAGCCAGCCAGGTCACGCGCGTGGATGCTGCTGGCGACCGGCCTGTTCATCAAGGTTGCGAGTGATATCGTCTGGTTCTTCGATGATCCGGTAGACCGCCTGGCCATGCTGTCGCCGTGGATGGTCGACCTGCTCCCGCTGCCGGGACCGATCGTGCTGACGGCGGCGGTGCTGCTGCTGATCCGGGAATCCACCTCGTCGGCGGAACACAGTTGGAACATCGACGCATTCATTATCGCCACGGGAGCAGGCATCCTGTGCTGGGTGTTCCTGATCGCTCCTCAGTCGGTCGCCGGCCTGCAGTCGTTTTCGGAACAGCTTGGCTCGATCGCGCACCCGTTCGTCGACATCCTGATCCTGGCGCTCGCTATCCGCATGGCGCTGACAACCGGCGTGCGCGCGCGCTCATTCCACTTCATCAGCGCCAGCCTGGGCCTGCTCGTCGCCGCCGACCTGCTGTACGCGCGGACGACGGTGTCCGACGCATTTGTCATCGCGCAGCGCATCGACGCCCTGTGGCTGCTGTCGTATCTGCTGCTGGGCCTCGCCGCCCTGCACCCATCGATGAACGGGATCGCAACCCCGGCCGCGGAGCCAACCCTGGGGCTGAGCCCGCGCCGTCTCATCCTGCTCGGCAGCGCGACGCTGCTCGCTCCGACTGCGCTGGTCATCCAGCGTTCGCGCGGCGAGGATGTCTCGGTGTCGCTGATCGTCTTCGGCGCGACCCTGCTCGCGCTGCTGGTCATCCTGCGCCTCAACGCGCTGGTGCGCGTGCACCAGCGCGTCGTCACGCGCGAGCGCATTCTGCGCAACGCCGCGGCAACGCTCGTCGCCGCCACCAACCGGCGCGCGACCTTCGACGCGGCGTTCACCGCCATCGCGGCGCTGATCAAGGACGCCTCGGTGCTGATCGCGGTGCGTGACGAGCCTGCCGGTCCGTTCACGATCGCGTCGCTTACCGACGACATCGACGTCAGCGCGCTCGGCGCCACGCTCAGTCCGTCCATTTTCGCGTCGTCACTGAGCCGCTCCCCGCAGGGTCAGGGGTCGGTGCGACTGATGGAAGCAAACGCGTTGGCGTTGCGGCGGATGCTCGGATTCCCGCTGAACAACCGGGTGCTGCTGCTGGCGCCACTGATTGTGCAGCAGGAGCTGCGGGGCATGCTGGTCATCGGCAACGGCAACATCACCGATGACGTGGCGCTGGGCATTGAAGCGCTCGGGTCACAGGTCGCGCTGGCGCTCGAAAGCGAAGCGCTGGTCTATGGCCGGAGCCAGTCGCACAGCGAGGAACGCTTTCGCTCACTGGTCCGGCATGCCTCGGACATTATCGCGATCGTCGAGCCGGACGGCCGCTTTCGCTACGTCAGCCCGTCGGTCGAGCGCATTCTCGGCCATGACGCCGACAGCCTGCTGGCAACCGACATCTGCGCGCTGGTCCCGCCCGAGCAGCAATCACGGGTGCGCGAGTTCGTGCAGGATGTTGCCCGCGTCGCGGGTCACAACCCGTTGGCCGAGTTCCGCATGGAACACGCGGATGGGGCATGGCTGCACTTTGAGGCCATCGGCAACAGCATGCTCCACGATCCCGCGATCGCCGGCATTGTGCTGAACATTCGTGACATCACTGAGCGCACGCGCGCCGAAGACCTGCTCGCCCACCAGGCGTTCCACGACACGTTGACGAATCTGCCGAACCGCGCCCTGTTCCTCGATCGCCTGGCGCACGCGCTGGCGAGGCTGGCGCGCCACCGACGGTCAGTCGCGGTGCTGTTCGTCGACCTCGACCGTTTCAAGGTCATCAACGACAGCCTGGGGCACGACATCGGCGACCAGTTGCTGATCGCCGCTGGCCAGCGCATCGCGGCCTGCATGCGGCAGGGGGACACCTGCGCGCGTCTGGGCGGTGATGAGTTCACGGTCCTGCTGGAAGACATGTACTCGCTGCACGACGCGACCGCCGTCGCGGATCGCATCATCGAGGTGTTCAAGGATCCATTCATCGTCGCGGGACACAGCATCTTCATCTCGACCAGCATCGGCATCGCGGTCAGCCGGCCCGGGATCGCGAAGCCGTCTGATCTGCTGCGCGAAGCGGATGGCGCCATGTACACGGCCAAAGCCAAGGGCAAGGCGGGCTATGCGATCTTCGACCCCAGCATGACCTCCAACTCGAGCGAGCGCCTGGATCTGGAGAACAGCCTGCGTCGCGCGATCGAAGCGGAACAGTTCACACTGCTGTACCAGCCACAGATCGAGCTGGACAGTGGCCGCCTGGCCAGCTTCGAGGTATTGGTCCGCTGGGCGCAGCCGGAGCGGGGCATCGTGTCGCCGGGTGAGTTCATCCCGCTGGCCGAGGAGACGGGCCTGATCCTGCCGCTCGGCCGCTGGGTGCTGGAAGCCGCCTGCCGGCAGGGGCGCATATGGCAGGACCAGTTCCCGAACAGCGCGCCTGAAATCGGCGTCAACCTGTCCGTCCGCCAGTTTCAGGATCCGAACCTCGTCAACGATGTCGCGCGCGTGCTGCAGGAAACGGGCCTGCACCCCTGGAACCTGGCGCTGGAGATCACCGAGACCGGCCTGATGGATGGCGGCCCCGCCAACATCATGCTGCTGAACGAATTGAAGGCGCTCGGTGTGCGGCTGGCAATCGATGACTTTGGCATCGGCTACTCCAGCCTGAGCTATCTTAAGGGCTTCCCGATCGATGTGCTCAAGATCGACCGCTCCTTCGTCGAGCGACTGGACGAGAACGAGCAGGACACCGCGATCGTCCAGGCGATCAACAGCCTGGCCCACACCCTCGGCATGCGCGTCGTCGCCGAGGGCATCGAAACCGCCGGACAGTTCAACCGCGTGC
>DATKCN010000178.1:0-6859 GCA_035513175.1 Thermomicrobiales bacterium | reverse complement strand
CAAGGAATACGAGGCACGCTGTCTCAAGCTCACTCGGCGAGCATCCTACGGATTCGGAGCCGCAGTCGTCAACGTCGACCCGTCGCTCTCGATCGAACCAGCGCGCCGCGTTACGACCGGCCTGGCAACTTCCCCTGCCAGGGGCCATCGCGCTCGACGACCCGGCCGGCCCGCACCACCAGATCCTCGCGCCACGGATGCGCCGCGATCTGGATCGCGACTGGCAGGCCGTTATCGCCGAGCACGGTTGGCACGACAATCGCCGGCCATCCGAGCGCGTTGAACGGCCCGGTGTAGCGCGTGTTGTTTTGCACGATCCCGAGCGGCGGAGCCTCATGCGGCATGCCCGGCACGACAACGAGATCGAAGCCCGCCAGACGTTCTTCGATCGCCCGTCGCAGCTTCGCCCGCGCCTGCGATCCCGCGACGAAAAATGTCGGAGAGTAGGCGTAGGCCGCCAGCAGGCGGTCGCGGACGGCTTCGCCCAGGCCGTCCGGACGCTCCCGCAGGAACGGCTCGTAGTAGGTCGCGGCCTCGATGACGAGCAGCGACGAATACAGCATCGAGAGGTCGATGAACTCCGGAATAGCGACCCGCGCGATCGACGCCCCGGCCCGTTGCAGCGCCTCCACGCCCAGCCGCACGCCTTCCATGACCGCGGGCGTGCCAGGCTCCCCGCCGCCATCGTCTGACACGACGGCGACTTTCACTCCGTCGACCCCCCGCTCGACACTCCCAGCATAGTCGTCGACCGGCACGAGCCGCGTGCGGGGATCGCGCGCATCGTGTCCGGCGAGTGCGTCAAGCATGATCGCCGCGTCACGCACGGCGCGTGTCATCGGTCCGATGTGATCGAGCGACCACGACAACGACACGGCGCCCGCCGCGCTGACCCTGCCGAACGTCGGTTTGAGGCCGACGATCCCACACAAGGTGCTCGGCATGCGGATGGAACCGCCCGTGTCTGAGCCCGTTGCGCCGTACACGACACACGATGCCACCGCCGAGCCGGACCCACTGCTCGAACCGCCGCTATCGTGCACCGCGTTCCAGGGATTCGGGACCGGCCCGTAATGCGGGTTGTTTGACGCCGGTGAGAACGCAAACTCCGGCATTGACGTCTTGCCGACAATGACCGCGCCCTCAGCTTCAAGGCGCCGCACCGCCTCGCTGTCCTCGGCGGCGATCCGGCCGGCGAGCACCTTCGACCCGGCGGCGGTCGCGATCCCCGCAATGTCCATCAGGTCCTTCACCGCGATCGGCACGCCGTGGAGCGGCCCCCGGCGCCGTCCAGCCGCGAGCTCGCCGTCAGCGCGCATCGCCGCGTCCTCTGCGCGCTCGGCGAGCACGAGATGAAACGCGTTGGAGGTCGGGTTCGTCCGTTCGATCTCCGCCAGCGACAGGGCGGTCAGTTCGCGAGAGGATATCTCGCGACCCTCGACCAGCTCCGCGACGGCATGCAGCGGCAGTGTGAGAATGTCCGTGTCACTCACTCACCGCGCCTCCCGTCAGCGTCGCCAGATAGTCCGGCACGTCCACGCGCGCTGCGACTCGGTCGAGAATGTTCTCGATCGCCAGCACGCGATCCAGCCCGCCACGACTCTCGATGCGTGCCAAGTCCTCGTCCGTCAGGCGCACGCCAGTTGCGTCGGCGCTGGCTCTCCAGCGGCGGACAATCTCGTCGCGGTTCATCTCAACTCCAGCTTCGTCAGTGATCTCGGTGCTTCGACATCAGGCAGGCAGGGACAGGGGCGCGTCGGGCCGATTGCCCCACTCCGCCCACGACCGGTCATAGTTGGCTATCCGCTCGTAACCCATCAGCGCGAGTACAAACACTCCGTGCGCCGCACGGATGCCTCCCTGTCAGTAGGGGACGACGCGTTTGTCCCTGGTTACTCCCTTCGCCTCCAGTAGCTCGCGGATTTCCTCCGCCGGCTTCAATCGCGTCGCCTGGTCCCAGTCAACGAAGTCTTTCCACTCGATGTGCACGGCGCCGGGGATGTGGCCCTCCCGCTGGTTCGCGACGTTTGGCGTCGTGCCGGCCCACTCATGGATCGCCCGCACATCCAGCGGGATCATGTCTCCGGAATGAAGACCCGGCAGCATCGTTTCGCAACTGGCGATCCTGTCCTCATGTGCAGTGGCGTGGAAGTTCCCGTTCGGCGGCGTTTGCCAGTCCGTCTCGGTTGGCAACCCAAGCTGATTCCAGGCATGGATCCCCCCGTTGAGAAACGTCGCATTCTCGTGCCCGTAGTACCAAAGCACCCACCAGATGCGCGCTGCCAACGTTCCGCCGCTGCTGTCATAGCACACGACCGTCGTGTCGTTGCTGACGCCCAGCCCGGACATGATCGCCTCGGTCTGCGCGGCTGTCGCAACGCCAACGCCGGTGTCGGTGTCGCGGAAGTACGGGTGGATCGGCAGCGCGACGGCCCCAGGGATGTGTGGCCGCTGGGTGGCGACCTCGACCGGGTCGCAGTCAATGACGCGCACGGACGTGTCATCGAGACGGGCGGCAAGCCACTGCGGCTCCCGCAACAGCTCCTGCCGTGGATACGCTCTGGTCGCGGCGGATTGAGACATAGGAGATCCTTTCATCGGCGCGAACAGCCTGGCGGTCATTGTCGCCCAGGTCGGCGCGCCGCATCAATAGCTGCGGGTTGCGACGGTCATGATGTGGGGGATCGCGATCATGAAGCGGCCCTCCGCCGCCGCGCGCTCGACCGCGAGCATCCAGCGTTGCACCGTTCCCCGGTCCACCTGACGACCGGCAACCGCGTGCTCGCTCCACGCCGATGCGATCCCGCCGGCCGTGTGCAGGGTCGCGTCCTCGAACACCAGCAGATGCCCCCGCACGCGCTCGACGATCAGGCCAACGCGCGCGCAGGCGGACGGGGTCTCGCGCGCCGCCAGCGGCGTGGCGTACATCGTCGCCGCGGAGGCCAGCATCCGCGAGGTGATCGTCGGATTCGGTCCCGCGGCGAACGCGCAATAGGGATCGTAGTCGATCAGCACCGCCCTCCCTCCGATCGTCAGCACCCGCGATATCTCGCTCAACACCCGGGTAATCGGCGCGACGTGCATCAGCAGGCGCTCCGCCACGACCGCGTCGAACATCTCATCGTCGTACGGCAGGGTGTGGCAGTCGCCGGTCACGAACTCGGCGCCGGCCAGACCCAGCATCTCGGCGCGCTGCGTCGCGATGCGAATAAAATGGGGGTTAATGTCGATGCCGTGCGCGAGCGATCCCGGACCGGTTCGCGCCAGGATTTCCTCGGTGAGCATGCCGGGACCGCATCCGACTTCTAATGACACGGCGCCTGGATACAGGTGCATTTCATCGAGCGCGATCGCGCGAATCTCCTGGAATCGGGGCTCGTCGAGCGTTTCCAGCAGGCTCGCCGCGATCGGGTTTGTGTGCGCTGCGCTCGCCATCGCGAGGTGCTCGTAAAGATCGTTCTGCCAGCGTTCTTCCAAAGCCCGTCCCCCCTGCGCGCTACGCTAGCAGATTCCGTCGATGTCGCCAAGGCCGCTCGCCCCGCTGAATCTGGTAGAAATGCGTCGTTTTTCGTATTCCCGAGCAGCAGCGCGGGCCGCATGATGGTGGCGTTGCCATCGATCCGGCAGGCTGTCGCGCGTCGTGACGGGAGCTGCGTTGAAGTGTCCGGTCCGTGGGAGTAGACACCGTGTCGATCGCACACGCTCCTGAACGCTGGTCAATGCGCGATCCACTCGCGCGGCTCAACCTCTCCGTCTTCCTGCTCTCGATGACGATCTATTCGCCCGTCCTGGTTCTGTTCTATACCGGACGGGGATTGACCCTGTTTCAGGTGTTGTCGTTGGAGGCGCTCAACTCGGCGGTCATCATGCTCGCGGAAGCGCCCGCGGGGGTGCTTGGCGACCGCATCGGGCTGAAGCGCACCGTCTTCCTCGGACACTTCCTGCAGGCCGTCTGGCTCGTTGTACTGATGTTCTCGCACGACTACTGGATGTTTCTCGCGGGCTATGCGTTTCTCGGCCTGGCGATCTCCTTGCGCAGCGGATCGACTGAGGCATGGGTGTACGAGCTGCTGAAACGTCGTGGCGAGGAACGTCATATGACGCGAGCGCAGGGATCCCTGTGGGCCTCGCAGCTGGCCGGGCGCATCACTTCGGCGCTCCTCGCGGTTGCCGTCGTTCGCGCGATGAGTGACTCATGGTTCGTGTTGGCTCTCGGCCTCAGCGCCGGGTCGTTCGTCATTTCGTCGCTGATCGCCCTCACCATTTCCGGCGTTCCGGTTTCTGCCGAGGCGAGGCAGCGCGGAAGTCTCGGGCTCGTTCGCGACGGTCTAAACCTGATCCGGCGCAACCGCAGCTTCCGCCGGATCGTGCTCGCAAGCGTGTTTACCGATCCATTTCCCTACGCGCTGCTGTTTCTCTACCAGCCATACTTTCAGGCTTCGGACACGCCGCTCGCGCTGTACGGAATAGCCGCGGCCGCCGGGGCGGGCGTAGGCGCGCTGAGTGCGAAGTGGGTTCACGTGCTCGAGGCTCGCGTCGGCGCGGCCTCGGCGTTCCGAATCGTTGCGTTGACGCCATTGCTCATGTATCTGGCTATGGCCGTGACATTTCACGCATTCGCAGCCGCGCTGCTGTACGTGCTGTGCTTCGGACTGATGCAGGCCCGCTACCCACTGATCGCGTCGATGAGAAACATCCACATCTCCTCGCACAACCGCGCGACCGCTATCTCGCTCATCTCCATGCTCGAAGGTGGCTGGGCGTTAATCTGGAAGCTGATCGTTGGTCGTCTCGCGGATGTTGGGCTGTCGTACGCGTTCGTGCTTCTCGCGACGCTGCCGTTCGTTGGTCTCATCGTCTTCAGAGTCTCCCGCGGCGACATTATCCCGGAACGCTCGCTCGAGCCCTGATGGCGAGCCGCTGCGCGCCCCATTGCCGGCGCCAAACTTGCGTACGAATTGGCGGCAGGATCACCAATATCATTGAGCCTCAGCGCTGGGAGGACGCTGGCGTCCAGTGGCGGCGTTCCTATCATGAGACGAGATGGCGGACAGGTTGACGCAGGTTGGATTGGCTGCCCACGGCGCTTGACAAGCCGGGGGCGGGGTTCGGGGCCGTGGCCAACGCGGCGAGCGCCTATCCGCTCGATCTCAGTGAGCTGCGATGAAAGCCGGGACCCGAGCGTCCCGGCTTTCGCCTGTCAGGAATCGTCGGAATCCGGCCGCGTCTCGGTGGGTTGGCACGCACGGTGCAGTAGCCATCGTGATGGTGTAACGTGATTGGAATCCACAGTCCACATGATATTTCGCCTACTACGCTCCAGGACAAGCCCCGAGCCGCGAGCTTCGATGCCCGGCGACGCGACATCGATCGCCGCGCCGGATCGCGGCGTTCCAGCCCCCGCCGTTCGGGTCGTGCCGGACAAGAACGAGTGGTGGAAGCTGCTGGCGCTGGCGTCGCTTGCCCTCGTGCTCGCGCTGACCCTGATGCAGTTCGTCTGGATGATCGCCCGTCCGCTGGCTATCCTGTTCGGCGCCATCGTGATCGCCGAGGCCATGATGCCGGCCGTGGATCGCCTTGCGAAGTTCATGCCGCGCGTGCTGGCCACGCTTGCCATGTACGCCGCGCTGATCGCTGTCTTTGTTGGCATCGGCTTGCTGGTGTTTCCCCCGCTCGTCACTCAGGCGCAGGAGGTGGTCGACCGCATGCCCGAGCTGATCGAGGACGGGCGCGATGTGTTGAACCGTTGGGACCCCGGCGGCGAAGGGCGTGTCGAGGAGTTCATCACCAGTCAGGCCCAGGGTGGCGCAGGCGCGCTCGCGAGCCTGCCGCTCACGGTCGTCTCCTCCGTCGTCGAGGTGTTTCTCGTCTTCGTGATGTCGATCTACTGGGTGATCGCCGCCCCGAATATGCGCCGGTTCCTCCTCTCCCTGTTTCCCGAGCACCGACGGTCGCATGCCGAGGATGTGCTCGGCGAGATGGGTTCCGCGATTGGCAGATATGTGCGCGGCACGGCGTTCAACGCGCTGGTTGTAGGATCAATCGTATACGTCGGGCTGCTCATCATCGGCGTCCCGTATCCGCTCGTGCTCGCGTTGCTGGCCGCGTTGGGCGAGTTCGTGCCGATCGCCGGTCCGATAATCGCGGGCGCTCCAGCGGTGCTGCTCGCGCTGCTTGAGTCTCCTGCACACGCGCTGATCGTACTCGTGTTCTACGTCGTTCTCCAGCAGATCGAATCCAACATCCTGTTGCCGGTTGTCATGAGCAGCCAGGCGCACGTCCCGCCGCTGCTCGTCCTGTTCGCGATATTCGTCGGTGGGTCGATTGGCGGCATTCTCGGCGCTTTGATCGCCATCCCGCTGTCTGGAGCGCTGCGGGTGCTGGTCATTCGCGTCATCGCGCCGGCCGTCCGCGCCTGGTCGGGAGCATCGCCGGAAACGGACCAGGAACCCTTGCAAGGTGGTTGAGTGAACCCTGAAACGCTGAAGAAGGCGCCTGAGATCCTGTATCAATCGCTGAAGGATCTCATCGCTGACGACGGACCATACTGGGCATCGGCTATCGCGTTCTACGCGCTGCTGTCCACCTTGCCTCTGCTGATCGTCGGGATCACCGTGATCGGATTCATCTCCGACCCAGACCCGCTGATGCGGCACGTCGTTCAGCTAATGGGCGACTTCCTGCCCGAAGGCGAGGAAGATATCGACGAGATTGTTGAGAACGCGCTGGCGGCGCAGGGTCAGATCGGATGGATCGCGTTCGCGGCGCTGGTGTGGTCCGGCACACGGGTTTTCGGAGCCTTGACGCGCGCCATGAACATCGCATTCGGAGTGGACGAGGGCTACGGATTCTTCCGGCG
>DATKCN010000177.1:0-11099 GCA_035513175.1 Thermomicrobiales bacterium | reverse complement strand
CGCGCGCATGTTGCGCCACTGGCTGGCGATACGTAGCGCTACGTAGTCGCGGCCAGCGACATTGGTTGGTCTCGATTCCGTACTCCGTACGATGCGTCGTGTGTGATCCGCATCTATCGTGAGGACAGGATGCTGACGGGCGATACGGCGGAAAGGACGATCCGATGGCAGGCACGACAGAAGCACACGGCGGTGAGGCGGCGGCAGTCTGCCCGTGGATCGTCCCGGCGTTGTCGCTGGCGTCGTTCGTGACCATGCTCAACGCGATGGCGCTCGGTCCGTTCCTGCCGGTCATCGCCCGGGACCTCGGGACGAGCGTGTCCCTGCTGGGCCAGATTCCCGCGCTGTCGATGCTGCTGGCAGCGTTGCTTGGCCTGGCAATCGGACCGCTCGCCGATCGCATCGGTCACCGGCGCGCTCTGCTCGGCAGCCTCGTCGCCGCGATCGTCAGCTCGCTGGGCATCGGGCTCGCGCCCGGGTACACGCTGTTGCTGGCAGCCGCGCTGGTCGGGGCGGCAGGCCGGGCGATCACGCAGCCGCTGGCGGTCGTCATTGCGAGCTCGCACTTCCATGGCGATCGCCAACGGCGCGCCATCAGCTGGGTCATGGCCGGCGTCACCGGCGCCGTGATCGCGGGCATCCCGGTGCTCACGATCACCGCTGACTTCCTGGGCTGGCGATCCGCGTTCGCGGGGCTGGCCCTGATCACGTTCGCGTCACTCCTGCTCGCCGAGCGCTACGTCAGCCCTGACGATCACCGGAAGACAGAGCGGCTGTCGGCGCGAGAGATCCTGTCCGCCTACCGGCCGCTGATGCGTCACCGTCCGTCGTTGGGACTGATCGGCTCGACGCTGCTGGGCGCGGCTGCCGTCTGGTCGATGGCGACCTATCTCGGGGCCTTCTACAACGACCGCCACGGCTTCACGATTCAGCAGATCGGCTGGGTCTATCTCGTCGTCGGCGGGGCGCTGCTGCTCGGAAATCTCGCCGTCGGGGGACGTCTGGGCACGTTGCCGCTAAGGCCACTTGCCATCGCGTGCCGGGTCGTAACGGCGCTGGCGATCGGCGGCCTGTTCATCCTCCCGTTGCCCGCCCTCGCGGGCATCGCCCTGCTCGTCGCGCAGGGCGCCTCGACCGGCGTCGCGTCGATCGCCATCACATTGATGCTGACGCGCGAATCTCCGGCCAGGCGCGCCACGACCCTGACGCTGAACACTGCCGTGCTCAGTCTCGGAACCGCGCTGGGCAGCGCGCTCGGCGGGCTGCTGCTGGCGCTCGGAGGCTACGGTCTGGTGGGAATGTTCGCCATGGCGTTCGCCATTTCATCCGCGATCATGATCCGGGCGTCGACGGCGCGCGTCACGAGTGAGCGCGAGCCGACAGCGGCCACCGCGCCCGCATGACGCTGAGCGACAGCGGCGCCGAGAGGCTGGGGGCTCACCGTCGCCGGGCAAGCGCCTTGACCCACATTGCGATCAACGCTGCCTCGGCAACGACATCCAGAAGGTAGATCTTCGAGATTCGACCGCGGATGGGATATACCGCGCCGATCGCGGCCAGGCCCGCCGCGATGCCAATCGAGGCGCCGGCTGCCATGACCAGCACGCCGACCGTCCTGACCAGCCAGTAGTCGATCTTCGGCCCGGTGATTGCCTCGAAGCTGCGGCGATGGACCAGCGACCACTCGCCGGTCGCGACGTAGTAGACCGCCTGTGCGGCCCCTGCCTCGCGAAACAGCACGTTGTCACGCACAGCCGCCATCAAAGCCCATCCGTTCGTTGCATGAAAGCGGGGAACACAAGCGCCCGGCCAGCTACGGGCCAGAGCGGTCGCCCGTTCGCACATTGCAGCATCGTTGCCACAGCCTTCCGGCGCCGCTATCCCGCGTTCCTGACGCGCTCGTAGCGCAACATCACGACGCCCGAGCCGAACGCGCGCGTTTCGGAGAGCCGCAGGTCGAACCGGTGATCCACCGCCGGGAGCATCGGCGCGCCGCCGCCGAGGATGACCGGGTGGACGTAGAGCCGGTACTCGTCGATCAGGTCGAGCTGCATGAACGTCGCCGCGATCCCCGCCCCGCCCAGGTCCATGTCCCCGCCGGGCTGCCGCTTCAGCGCCGCGACCTCTTCCGCGACGTTCTCGCGCACGAGCCGCGCGTTCCCTTCGACCCGCTCCAGCGTCGTCGAGAACACCACCTTCTCGGTGTCCCGCCACAGCCGCGCGTACTCGGCAACGTAGTCCGGAATCGATGTATCCCGATCGGCCGTCGGCCAATAGGCGGCCATCGTCTCGTACATCCGCCGCCCGAAGAGATGCGTATCCGTCTCACGTTCCAGCTCGTTGAAATGCCGGTGCAGCTCCTCGTCGGGATTGGTCCAGCTGATGTCGTGACCAGGCGCTTCTATGTAGCCATCCAGCGACACGAGCATCGAGTAGATAACCTTCCTCACGACCCCTCCGCTGTCCGCAGGTCCTTCACAGGCCGTATCTCGATCCCGCCTAACCGCGCCGGGGGCAGCTTCGACGCGATGCGTATTGCCTCGTTCAGGTCCCGCGCCTCGATCAGGAAGTACCCGCCAATCTGCTCCTTCGTCTCGACAAACGGTCCGTCCGTCACCACCACTCCGCCGTCCCGCAAGCGCAGCGACGCCGCCCCCTCGACCAGCTCCAACGCGTTCGCCGATACCAGATGACCGCTCGCCAGCAGCGACTCGTTGTTGGACAGCGTCTCGCTCACGAGCGATTCATACTCACTCCGCGGCATCGCCTTCAGTCTGTTCTCATCCTGATAGACCAGACACAGGTACTGCATCGCCCCCTCCGGCGCCCGCGCACAGCCGCGTCATCACGTTGTCGAACGGAGCGGCGAGAAATCGACACGGAAGCATCCGGTCGGAACGCGGGACAAGCGATGATGGCCAACGGACGCGGCTTGCGAGCAGCACCATCGTCATACGGGCGCCTTGCAATGCGCCAGGTCGAAGCGCGCGCCGTTGGACCGGCAGCGAGCCCCCGCCTCCCCAATCGCCAATCTCCCCCTTCCCTCTTAGGGAAGGGGGCCGGGGGGTCAGGTCCGCAGCCCCGGCAGCTCCACCACCGGACGCACCTCGACCGTCCCAACCTTCGCCCCCGGAATCCGTTCCGCTATCCCGATCGCTTCGTCCAGGTCCGCCGCGTCGATCAGGTAGTACCCGCCGAGCTGTTCCCGTGTCTCCGCAAACGGACCGTCCGTTATCAGCCGCTTGCCGTCTCTCACCCGCACACTGGTCGCCGTCGCCACCGAGTGCAGCGGCGACGTTGCCAATAGCGTCCCGCGTTCTTTCAGCTCGTGCGCCAGGCTCGTCGACTCCACGTAACACGCGTTGCGGGAGTCGTCGTCATACGCATCTTCTGCGCCATAGATCAATAGCATGTACTTCATTCACCTGCCTCCATCGCTGAGCTGACGTGCGCGCCCTGGCGCCGTTCACGACTCCCCTCTCCCAGGATTGGGAGTGCGGCAGCACTTGAGGGGCCGGGGGTGAGGGCGTTCCCCGTCAGCCGCCCGCCAGCGCGCCGACGATCAGGAACGGCTCCTTACCGCTCGCCACCTCGTCCGGCAGCGGGTCGTCCGGCCCCTCGTGGGACAGGTCCTGCTCGCAGGCGAAGAAGCGCAGGAACGGTCGCCGCTTCTGTGTCGTGTGGTCGCGGATGGTTCCCTTCAGCGCCGGAAACTCCGCCTCCAGCGCGTCGAGGATCGCACGCTGCGTCACAGGCCCCGCCACCTCCAGCACCACCTCGCGCTCCGTGTTGGCCAGATTTCTCAGATGGAACGGTAGCTCAACTCGAATCATCTCAGCGTCTGCACTTCCACAGAGGTGACCGCCGGCAGGTCGCGCACGATCGCGTTCCACGTGTCCCCCGAGTCGTTCGAGGCGTACACCTGCCCGCCGGTTGTCCCGAAGTAGATGCCGCACGATTCGTGCGTGTCGACGGCCATCGAGTCGCGCAGGATATTAACGTAGCAGTCGCTCTGCGGCAGCCCGTTGGTCAGCGCCTCCCACTCATTGCCGCCGCTGCGGCTGCGGTACACCCGCAGCTTGCCATCCGGCGGGAAGTGCTCGGAATCGCTCTTGATCGGCACCACGTAGATCGTCTCCGGCTCGTGCGCGTGCACCGAGATCGGGAAGCCGAAGTCGCTCGGCAGATTGCCGCTCACCTCATGCCACATTCCTCCGGCGTCGTCCGTGCGCATCACGTCCCAGTGCTTTTGCATGAACAGCGTGTCGGGGCGTGAAGGGTGCATCGCCAGGTTATGCACGCAGTGCCCGACGTCGGCGTCGGGGTCCGGCAGCGTGTACTCGGAGAGCAGCCCCTTGTTGATCGGCTTCCACGTCGCGCCCCCGTCATCGGTGCGGAAGGCGCCCGCCGCCGAGATGGCGATGAAGATGCGCTCCGGATTGTTTGGGTCGATGATGATCGTGTGCAGGCACATGCCGCCCGCTCCCGGTTGCCACAACGCGCTCTTCACCTCTCGCAGGGACGACAGCTCCTGCCACGTCGAGCCGCCGTCGGTGGAGCGGAACATCGCCGCGTCCTCCACGCCAGCGTAGACCGTGTCGGCGTCGACCGGGGAGGGTTCCATGTGCCAGACGCGCGTAAACTCCCACGGATGCTGCGTCCCGTCGTACCACTGGTGCGTGCCCGGCACGCCGTCGTACACGAACTCGTTGCCGACCGGCTCCCATGACTTCCCGCCGTCATCGGAACGTTGAATCGTCTGTCCGAACCAGCTGCTCGACTGCGACGCGTACAGCCGGTCCGGATTAACCGGCGAGCCCTTAAGGTGGTATATCTCCCAGCCCGCGAAGTGCGGCTCGCTGACATCCCACTGTTCGCGCTTCTCATCCGACGTCAGAATGAACGCGCCCTTGCGCGTGCCAACCAGTACTCGTGTGCCGCTCATCCGGTCTCCTTCACGTTCATGCTCGTGTGCTCGACGTCTCCACCGAGGCGCGCCGCCTCACATCCGCGCAGGGGCGAATCGCATTCGTCCAACCCCGACCAAACCGTCCCGCGTGTCGCATCCCGAACCACCCGTTACGCGTTACACGTCTCATCACATTGCGTCATTGGCATAGGCGCCGGAGGCAGACGCTCCAGCAATTGTCGAACAACGCCCTTACTCTGGGTTTCGGTTGGCGTCGGATCAGACGGCGTTCGTGCGCGTCAACGCGCTCGGTAGTCACGGCTCGACGATCCCTCGCTTCGCGCAACGCCCAATGCGGCAGAATCACTGTCGCTGAGTACTCATCCTCCCGGCGCATCCGAATCAGAAGCGTTAAGGAACTCCACGATCGTTGTCTGCGCCCACTCGGCGCCCGAGCAGTAGCGACCATTCAGGTTCCTCTCTTGTCACGCATGCGGCTGCCACGCATCGATTCGCTTCCAATGAATAGTCGTTCGAGACCTGCCGAAATCGACATTCGCATTCACGCCTGAAACAGCATCCGCGCCCGCTTGTCGCGCAGGTAGAGTCCAGCCCAGGCCAGCGCTCCGATCAGAATCGGAAAGACGATCGGGAACAAACCCGCCTCGGCGCGCAGCTGGCTGGCCACCGCGCCGCCGAGGAAGCCGGTCAGCAACACCGCGCCGAGCACCGCCGTGCGTGGGTACAGGTAGACAGCCGTGACGGCTATCGCCAGGATGCCGATGCTGGTCGTGAGCCGCTCCGGATAGCCCAGCTCGTTCATGGCCTCTACGACCTGCGTCGGGGCGAAAAGCTTCATGGCGCCATCGACGATGATGAACAGCGCCGCCAGTCCGCTCATCGCCCGTGCCGCCCAGATCGTCGCGCGGGTAGTTGCGATCGCCCGAATTCCTGATTGCATGGCGGTCACCTCGTTCGATCCCGGCAGTCTCGCCGGTGGACGTTGTCCGTTGCCTCATATCGGCGACTGTCCGCGATGGACTCATAGTGTACGTACATTCAAAAGTCTAGCACGCGCGGCCCGCCGCTCACCTCTTGACAGGCGACTGGATGCGCCTCTTCCTTTTGCATTGCCCCGGCTCGTCACGCGTCGCCGCTCCCGTGGCTCGCTCGGTCCGGCTGCCCGCTGGCCGCGCGCCCACGCCACACCCGAGACGCGCGCCACGATCAGGCGCATCCCGGGCTGCTATGACGCGTCAAAGTCCAACATCTCGAAAATCTGGCGAATTTCGATCGACACTCGACGTGAGGCAATATCACGCTCGGCGCTACGCCAACTCAGTCACGCATCTCGGCCAGGCGTCGTTTAAGAAAGCGCCGCTCAGGCTCCAGCTGCGTCAACGCCAGCGCGCGCTCATAGGCGGCTCTGGCGTCATTCAGCCGTCCAACACGGCGGCTCAATTCCGCGCGCGCCGAATGTGCAAGGTAGTAGTCCGCGAGATCGCCCCGCTCCAGAATCTCCTCGATCAACGCTAGGCCAGCGGCAGGACCATCGCGCATCGCCACCGCCACCGCCCGGTTCAGTTCCACCACCGGCGACGGCACAGCTTCCAGCAGCACGTCGTACAACCCGACGATCTGGTTCCAGTCTGTCGCGTCCGGCGTCGGAGACTCGGCATGCACCGCCGAAATTGCGGCCTGCAGCGTGTATGGCCCAAACCGTCGCGACTCCAGCGCACCCTCGACCAGCGCCACCCCTTCGGCAATCAGCTCCCGGTTCCACCGCGCTCGATCCTGATTCTCGAGCAGCACCAGATCCCCCTCAGGAGTCGAGCGGGCGGCGCGCCGGGATTCGTGCAACAGCATCAGCGCCAGCAACCCCGCCACCTCGGGCTCCGGCAGCAGCTCTACCAGCAGCCGCGTCAGGCGGATCGCCTCACCCGACAGATCGGCCCGCGTCAACGACTCGCCGGACGACGCCGAGTAGCCTTCATTGAAGAGCAGGTAGATCACGTGCAGCACCGTGTCCAGTCGTTCGGGCAGCTCCTCTGGCGACGGCACCTGATAGGGAATGCCCGCGTCGCGTATCTTCGCTTTCGCCCGCACGATGCGCTGGGCAAGTGTCGGTGGCGCGGTCAGGAAGGCCCGCGCGATTTCCTCCGTCGTCAGGCCGCACACTTCACGCAGCGTCAGTGCCACGCGGGCATCCGGGGACAGCGCCGGGTGGCAGCACGTGAAGATCAGCCTGAGCCGGTCATCCGCGATCCCGTCGCTGTCCACGTCGAGCTCGTCGCTTGCGCGCAGCTCGATCTGCTGAGCCAGCGTCGCCAGCGCTGCGTCGAAGCGCCCCCGCCGCCGGATCGCGTCGATCGCCTTGAACCGTCCCGTCGACACCAGCCACGCGCGCGGATTGGCCGGCGCCCCGTCCCGCTGCCACTGCTCCACGGCCGCGATGAACGCCTCGTGCAGCGCGTCCTCCGCCAGGTCGAAATCGCCCAGCAGCCGGATCAGCGTGGCGAAGACCCGCCGCGACTCGTTGCGATAGACCTCATCCACCGCCTCACGCGCCTGCTCAACCATCGTCGCGGCAATCACGCGCGCCGGACCAAAAGCGCGCGGTCCTCAGGCCAGCTCATCTTTCGCGGTCCCATACACTCCCCTCGACGGACGATATTAGAACGCCTGTCCTATACGTACAGTAGCGGAATGCTCCGAAATGTCAAGTACTGAATGTGATTGGAACACAGCCACGCGTCCGCGCGATCCTCCGCGCTCCCCCTCTCTCTGCGGGGGAGGGGGCCGAGGGGTGGGGTTCCTCCGCGAAGAACCAGGCGATCCACTGAAACACGTTGCGTTGCGGCTGGGTCAGCCTCAGCCCATCGACTCCACCAGCTCCGCCAGGCGGTCGAACGACTCGGCCGCGCCCGCCTCCATGCCGGTCCCGATCACGATGTCACGGATCTCGTTCGACGGGTAGAGCGACGTGCTCGTCACGAGCGTCCGCCCAGCGCGCTCCGCGAACGTCACCGTCACGACCGCCGGTTCGCCCGGCATCGGCTCGAACACCTCGGTGTGGACGATCTTCGATGGCCGCTCGATCTCCAGGTACTCCCCGGAGAACCCGATCTCTTCGCCATCCGGCCCGAGCATCACATAGCGCCACCTGCCGCCAACCCGCGGGTCAATCTCGCACACCGACAGCACCGTGCCCCGCGGCCCCCACCAGTTCCGCACATGGTTGGGCTCGGTGGTCGCGTCGAACACCAGATCCGCGGATGCGTTGAACGCGCGTCGCAACACGATCCCGCGCTCAATCACCTCCAGCGTCATACGCTCTTGAACCGTCATCGGTCACGCCTCTCGCTTAGCATCCCCCATCCCTCGGCCCTTAGCCCAGCGTCTCCAGCAGCTCGACCAGCCGGTCCAGCGTCTCCGTCATGCCCTCGACCATCCCCATCGCCAGCACGGCGTCACGGTCCTCGGCGGACTGGTACAGCGTGTGCATCGTCATGAACGTCTTTCCGTCACGCTCCTCGAAGGTCAGCGTGATGACAGACTCCCGTTCCGGCATGCCCTCGATCTCGAAGCGGTCGGTGTACACCAGCCGTCCGGGCGGGTCAATCTCGATGAAGTCGCCGCCCATCGGGTAGTCCGCGCCGTCCGGGCCACGCATCACGTAGTGATAGCGCCCGCCCGGCCGCAGATCGATCTCGCACACCGGCAGCGTGAACGTGCGCGGCCCGAACCATTGCGAGACGTGCTCCGGATTCGTCCACGCCTCGAACACCAGCTCGCGGGGCGCGTTGAATTCGCGCTTCATCAGCAACTCGCGCTCCCCGGGAGTCGTCACCGTCAGCTTGCCGGTCGTTGTCTCAGCCATCTGTGTTCTCCATCAATGCCATTTCAAGAGGACTCATGTCGCGGGATCGCTACGCCACTGTTCCTCCTCCCGCGTGCGCGCCTCGCGCTGCAGCTCTTCCAGGTAGCCGTCCAGCCGCTCGAAGCGTTCTTCCCAGAGCTGGCGATACCCGGCCAGCCAGTCGTCGACGATTTCGAGCGCGACCGTCTCGATGCGGCATGGCCGCCACTGGGCCTCGCGCCCCTTCGTAATCAGCCCGGCGCGCTCAAGCACCTTCAGGTGCCGCGAAATGGCGGGCAAGCTCATCGCAAACGGCTCCGCCAGCTCCGTAACGTTCGCTTCTCCACCGGCCAGCCGCGCCAGAATCGCTCGCCTCGTCGGGTCGGCCAGCGCCGCGAACGTCTGACTGAGCTGATCGCTGTGCATCATGTGCTTAACCAACTCGCTAATTAACATCTTCGTTAACTATGAGTATGAACCACAACCCACCCGCTGTCAAGCCGCATCTTGACTAAACCCCCCGGGCATCTCCCGGCCTCGTCCCGCGCCCCGAGCCGCCGCCGCTATTCCGGACCAAACCAACCCTGTCGGAACCGCCCCGGACACCACCACCCAGCGTGTCAAGACGCGCTATGCGGCTTCACGAAAGGAATGGCAGACCACCGCAGCACCCGTAGGGGAGCATGGCAATGCGCCCGGCATGGCAGCACTCCCTCGGATCGGCAGCAGCTTCCCCAGCCCTGCGTCACGATGCGCCGTTGGATCGTCTCCAGCTGGCCACATTGCCATGTGCCCCTACGGCAAGGTCGACACTCGGAGGTGCGGCGGTATAACGCAATGCGAACACGAACGGCCATTCGCCCCGCTGGCGGCCGCCACAATTCCGAACCGACTCAACCCTGTCGTATCGGCCCCGGACATCATCACCCATCACGCCCTGAAACTCTTGACAAATCCGAACATATGTTCTATTCTAAAGACGCGCAGGTTGCAGCTCGCTGCCGCCACGCCCGAGTCCCATCAGGACTCCCGCCCGTGACGCTTGCCGTCGCGTGACCCGGCCGGACATGTTTCCAGGCCCCCAAAGTCCCCGGGCAACCGTGCCTGCTCGCAACGACCCACGCCGCCATTCGCTTCCACGGCGTACTGGACTCGCGAACCTCCCGCGCCTCGCGCAACCCGGACTCGAGCGCGCCCTGAATCCACGCGTGGCGCCGCGACGCATGCTCGCCCGCGAGTTGTGCATGAGCAAGCGCAACGCCGTGCCCGCGAGCGACTCGTTGAAGCCGACCAAAGGATCTCCGGCAGCGACTACTCTTCTGAGAACGGCGTCACCATCAGCGTGAGCATCATCGCTGTCCTGCGACCAACGCTCAGGCGGTGGCGATCAGGTAGGTGAACTCATGCTCAACGCGGTACGTCCCGTCCAGCTGGCGGTAGGGCGTTAGGGTACGTGCGATGGCACGGCGCACTGGCTCGGCGCCGGCGATCTGCATGGCGCGAACCGCAGGTCCGCCAGCCGTCGACTGGCGGATCGCTTCCTCTTCGTCGGCATACACATGCTGGAAGACAAACGTGTCCTGAACCAATGCCGTCAGGCCTGCTTCCCGGACAAGCGCCGCCAGCACACCCTCGCTGGAGAGCGCGAGGGGACCCGGCGCCCCGGGTGGCGGAGGCGGTAGGAAGGCGTTGATCACTCTCTGCCGCGCGAGAAACGCCTCGTTCCTTTCTGGACGACCCCAGACTACGATGACGACCCGTCCGTTGGGACGGACGACACGGCGCGCCTCTGTCAATGCCTGCACTGGATTGGCAGCAAACTGGAACGCGTTGAAGCCGGTCACGACTTCGAAGCTCGCGGTGTCGAAGGGAAGCTGCTCCATGTCGCCCACATGGAACGCTCCCTCTGGAACACGGGCCCGGGCGATGTCGAGCGCTTCGAGCGTTGCATCAAGCCCATCCACCTCAACGCCGCGTTGCACGGCAAGCTGGCACGCGACCCCCGTCCCGCACCCGACATCGAGCAGACGCATTCCTGCGGAGAGCGCGAGGCGATCGAAGACAGCGTCATACAGCGGGCTATTCCGCTCTTCCAGCAGCGCCCATTCGTGAGCTTGCTGCCCCCACATGGCAGCGTGCGCGGCACCGGATCCGGTACTTTCTGAGGATGGCATGCAGCGCTCCTTACGTTCGTGCGATGGTTTACGGCGATCAAAATTGGGCGCGCATTGATGACATCGATAGCGAGCAGTATGGCGTGCTGGACCACCGTGTCATGCGCGCGATCCCGACGCGCAGGTCGATCTTGCAGACAGCCGAGTCAGTGCTGCG
>DATKCN010000176.1:0-13790 GCA_035513175.1 Thermomicrobiales bacterium | reverse complement strand
TCGCGGGCTTCGCTGGAGCCGTGGCCGACGCGATGACCCTCTTTGAGAAGTTCGAAACGCAGTTGCGCGAAGCAAAGGGGGATCTGCGCCGCGCGTCGGTCGAGCTGGCCAAAGAGTGGCGCACCGACCGCTACCTGCGTCGACTCGAAGCTCAGCTCATCGTGGCCGACCCCGATCAGATTTTTGTTCTGTCTGGCGAGGGGGACGTGATCCAGCCGGACGACGGCATCGTCGCCATCGGCACAGGCGCCCCGTACGCGATGGCGGCCGCCCGCGCGCTGGCGCTCCACACAACCATGGCGCCGCGTCAGATCGCCGGCGAGGCCATGGCCATCGCGGCGCAGCTGTGCATTTTCACGAACGACCGCATTACGATCGAATACGCCCCGTCCGATGAAGCCAAAACAGTTGAGCCGCAAAACGCGACCGCGCCTGAATCTGACCGACGTCGTCGAAAGGCGGCGACATCGTGAATGGATTGACGCCAAAGGAAATCGTTGCCGAGCTCGATCGCTACGTGATCGGGCAGGAGGAAGCCAAGCGCGCCGTCGCTATCGCGCTGCGCAACCGCTGGCGCCGGCAACAGCTTGGCGATGACCTGCGCGGCGAGGTTCAACCGAAGAACATCCTCATGATCGGTCCTACCGGCGTTGGCAAGACCGAGATCGCGCGGCGGGTCTCCCGCGTTGTGAACGCGCCATTCATCAAGGTTGAGGCGACCAAGTTTACGGAAGTCGGGTACGTTGGGCGCGACGTGGAGTCGATGATCCGCGAGCTGCTTGAGTCGAGCATCAGCCAGCTGCATGGCGAGCGTATGGACGCGGTGCGCGCGCAGGCGCGTGGCGCGGCCGTCCAACGCCTGGTCGACCTGCTGGTCGAGCAGGCGGAGCAACGCGGAACGCAGAACGGCGGCATCGTCGACACCGCCGCGGCTGGCCAGCCGATCGTGACGACTGCCGATAAGCGCCGCCTGACCCGCAAGCGCAAGCAGCTTGTCAACCTGCTCTCGCAGGATTCCATCGATGCGCTGGCCGGCGAGACGGTGGAAATCGACATCGAGACGGACTCCGAGCTCTTCTCGTCGCCGGTTGAGATCGTCTCTGGCGTGTCACCAGAAGAGTTGCATGA
The DNA here is from genome assembly GCA_035513175.1 of Thermomicrobiales bacterium. GTDB lineage: Bacteria > Chloroflexota > Chloroflexia > Thermomicrobiales > CFX8 > DATKCN01. Next base: position 12,662 of record DATKCN010000176.1, on the reverse strand, counting down.
CGCGTTCCGGGGCATGCTGGACTCATTCGCACCCCGACGCGAGCAGCGGCGCGTATCGGTCCAGGAAGCGCGCCACATCCTCACACATCAGGAAGCCCAGCGGCTCATCGATATCGACTCGATCGTCGAAACCGCGATCCGGCGCGTCGAGGAGGCAGGAGTCGTCTTCATCGATGAGCTCGACAAGACGATTCACGGGGGCGGCGACTTCGGCCCGGACATCTCCGGCGAAGGTGTCCAGCGCGACCTGCTGCCGATCATCGAGGGCTGCGTCGTGCTGACGCGGCATGGGCCGGTGCGAACCGACCATATCCTGTTCATCGCCGCCGGATCGTTTACGTCGGCGCGGCCATCAGACCTCATTCCTGAGCTTCAGGGACGCTTCCCACTGCGCGTCGAGCTGCACAGTCTCGATGAGGACGATCTGTTCGCAATCCTGACCGAGCCGGAGAACGCGCTTACTCGGCAGTCCGTCGCGCTGCTGGCAACCGAGGGAGTCACCCTCGACTTCCACGAGGACGGGCTGCGCGAGATCGCCGCGCTTGCCGCCGAGGTCAACTCGCGCACCGAGGATATCGGCGCCCGCCGGCTGCACACGATCGTCGAACGTGTGCTCGAAGGAGTCTCGTTCGATGCGCCCGAACAGTCCGGCAGCACGGTCGTCGTCGACGCAGCCTACGTAACCGAGCGTATCGGCGACATCGTTTCTGACGACGACCTGAACAACGCCATCCTGTAGTTCCCTGATCAGGTCGCCACCCGAAAGGAAGAACAGCATGGCGCCCTCCGGCCTCGCCCCCGACAGGGTCCTCGAACCGCGCGCCGAGGCGAACATCGTCCTGTCGGTTATCGTGCCCGTGTACAACGAGGAGCGCACGATCGCGGAGATTCTGAAGCGTGTCCGCGCCGTGCCAATCCCTAAGCAGATTATCGTCGTCGATGATTGCTCGACGGACCGGACACAGCAGCTCCTTCAAGCCGAATACGAGCATGCTGACACGACCGTGATTCTGCACAGGACGAACAAGGGCAAGGGTGGCGCGGTCAAGACCGGGCTCGCCAACGTTACCGGCGACATCGTCATCATCCAGGACGCGGACCTTGAGTACGATCCACGCGACTATCACGTTCTGTTGAAGCCGATCCTCGAAGGCCGCTCCAAGGCTGTCTACGGCTCGCGCTTCCTGGGCGAGCACAAGGCGATGTATTTCTGGCACTCGATGGGGAACAAGTTCCTGACCCTGGTGACCAACGTCCTCTTCGACACGACCCTGACTGACATGGAGACGTGCTACAAGGTGTTCACCAGGGACATCGCCCAGAACCTCGACATCAAGCAAATGCGCTGGGGGATTGACCCGGAGATCACCGCCAAGATCCTGCGCAGCGGCGTGCGCATCTACGAGGTTCCGATCTCATACAATGGCCGGGAGTTCTGGGAGGGTAAGAAGATATCCTGGAAGGACGCGCTCGTCGTCCTGAGGACCTTGATCCGCTACCGATTGTTCAGGTAGTCCGAACCGGGGGCGTCGTCGCTCCAGAACCGCCGCCGCGCGTTGGAGTCAGCTCGAAGGGATGGCCATGAGCAACGTCGCACTTGGCGTGGACCTGGGCGGCACCAACCTGCGCGCTGCCGTGGTCGATTCGACCGGCAGGCTTCTGTATGAAACAAGCACTTCGACGCTCGCGAATGAAGGCGTGGACTCGGTCATCGAACGCATCGCGAACGCCATTCTCGAAGCCGCGACGGCGTGTCGAGTGGACGCGAACGTGCCCGTCGGCGTCGCGGCGCCGGGCCCACTCGACCCCCGGACCGGCGTCATCTTCTTCACGCCGAATCTCCCAGGCTGGCGCGACGTGCCGCTGGGCGACCGGCTGGCGCGACTCACCGGGCGCCATATCGTGCTTGGCAACGACGCAAATGCGGCCGCGCTCGGCGAGTTCTACTTCGGCTCTGGCCGCGATGTGCGGAATATGATCTACATCGGCCTGGGCACCGGCATCGGTGGCGGCGTTATCGCGGACGGACGCCTCATCGACGGCGCGCGTGGCCTGGGAGGGGAACTCGGTCATGTCACCGTCAGCATCGACGGTCCGCGCTGCACCTGCGGCTCCATCGGCTGCATCGAGGCGTATTGTTCTGCCTGGTCTATTACCCGCGACGCGCAACACCTCGTCAGCTCCGGGCGGGGACTCGCGATCGCGGAGGCGGCTCGCGGCCAACCCGTTGGTCCCAGGGCAGTAGGGGCTGCGGCTCGACTGGGGGATCCGGACGCGCTGCGGCTGCTCGAGCGTGCGGGAACGGCGCTCGGAGCAGGCATTGCGAACTTCATTAACATCTTCAATCCGGAGCTGATCGTGATCGGTGGCGGGCTATCGGAGATCGGCGAACCGCTGCTGGAGCCTGTCCGGCGGGCCATCGCGACCTACGCCATGCCTGCAATCCGCCAGGACGCGCGGCTGGTCGCCTCGACGCTGGGCATCAAGTCCGGCATCATTGGTTCAGCCGCGCTCGTGTTCCACGAAAACCAGTTGTAACGGTGATAGCGTACACCGATGCATAGCGCTTGACACTCTGAAAGTTAAGCGTGTATAGTCCGCGCCAATCGAGAGTTTCATCAGACATCTGTTAGAGTGCCTGTGCCGACGCGCTGGGGGGTCGGTTCAGCAAGATTCAGGGTGAGGCGGCGGAACCTGGCAACGGTTCAGCGGCCCCAGCCCGAGTCAACTCCACGATGATTGATGGTCGAACGCTTCAGGCAGCGCGATACGACGTTCCACGGACGCAGGACCCGGTTCCCGCACGCACGACGGCATCGACGCCGAGCGCCTGCGGGACGCGGAACTTCCGGCATCTGCATGGCCCCGCCGCCAGTGGCGGCGACTTCCAGGGCGGACCGCCGGTGGCCCAGGAAAGGACGCCTTCGCGATGGTCAATTTCATTATCAGGCGCATCTTGTGGTTCATCCCGACGATCCTCGCCGTCGCCATGGTCACGTTCATCGTCATGAACCTCACCCCCGGAAGCCCATTTCAGCCGGAAGGCGCCAACAACCTTCGCCAGGATGTCATCGAGCAGATCGAACGGCATTACGGCCTCGACAAGCCGCTCCCCGTTCGATTCGTCATTTACCTGGGGAAAGCGGTGCGTGGGGACTTCGGCGAGTCGTACGCGCGCCGCTCGCAGCGGGTCAATGACATCCTCCGGCGTACGGTGCCGGTGTCGCTCCACCTCGGCGCCATGGCGCTGGCAGCGGCGACCATCGGCGGTCTGGCGCTGGGCATCCTGGCCGCCGTGAACCAGAATGGTCCGCTGGACTATATCAGCGCATCATTCGCCATCCTCTTCTATAGCGTCCCCAGTTTCGTGTTAGGCATCATGCTCCTGATTTTCTTTGCGATCTGGATGCCTGAATGGACCGGGTGGCGCTTCTTCAGGGTAGGAGGTTGGGAAAGTCCGCGCGACTGGCTGTTACCAACGATCGCGCTCGGCGCCGGCCCATTTGCGCAACTGGCGCGCTATACCCGTTCCAGCATGATCGACGTGATTCGCTCCGACTACGTGCGAACGGCGCGCGCCAAGGGTCTGGCGGAGCAGAAGGTCATCGTCAAGCATGTGCTGCGTAACGCGCTCATTCCCGTCATCACGTTAATCGGCCCGCTCTTCGCCGCCCTTGGCACCGGCTCGTTCTTCGTGGAGAAAGTGTTCCGTGTTCCGGGAGTCGGCCAGTTCTTCGTGACGAGCATGTCAACCAAAGATCATCCAATGATCATGGCGGTTGTGCTACTCTACGGCACCTTCCTGGCCGTCATGAACCTGGTCGTCGATATCGCATACGGCATCATCGACCCCCGCATTCGCCTATCCGGCGGAGGAGAGTAACCCATGGCGACGCCACAGGATCGTCAGGTCAGCCAGGCGGAGCTACTGGCGGAGGCGGCTGAAGTCATTCCATTACGACAGGCGAGCTTGTGGGGCGACGCCTGGCGGCGCCTGCTCAAGAACAAACTCGCGGTGTTCGGGCTTGCGACGGTGATTCTCCTGTGCTCGATCGCGCTGTTCGCGCCCCTGATCGCGCCGTACGGAGAAGCAGAAGTCGTCCACTTCCAGCTCGCGCTCGAGACGCCGTCCTGGTACTTCCCGATGGGCATCGATCAGAACGGCCGCGACATGTTCAGCCGCATGGTGTACGGCGCTCGCGTGTCGTTGCTGGTGGGCGTCGTGGCGCAGATCATTGTTCTGGGTATCGGAGTGCCAGTTGGCGCAATTGCTGGGTTCTACAGCGGTCGCGTCGATAACGCGCTCATGCGCGTCGTCGACGTCTTCTACGCGATCCCTCAACTGCTGCTAGTGCTCCTGTTGGTCAACATGCTTGGTCCCGGCATGAAGAACATCTTCATCGCGATCGGCGTCACCGGCTGGGTCACGATGGCGCGCCTGGTGCGCGGCGTGATGCTGGCAAACCGCGAGCAGGAGTACATCAAGGCGTCCCGGGTCGCCGGCGGCGGCAGCGGCTACATCATCATTCGCCACATGCTGCCGAACAGCCTCACGCCGATCGTCGTCGCGCTCACGTTCGGCATCCCGCAGGCCATCTTCATCGAGGCGTCGCTGTCCTTCGTTGGTGTCGGCATTCGCCCGCCGCAGCCCAGCTGGGGACAGATGGTCGGCACTGGTCAGCAGTACATCCAGTCCGTGCAGCACATGATGATATTTCCCTGCCTTGCCATCGCATTGACGATGCTGGCGTTCACTTTCCTGGGCGATGGTCTTCGCGACGCGCTGGACGTGAAGATGAATGAGTAAGCCAGGTTGGACGCACGGTCGGGCCGTCAAGCACACTGGGGCGAGGAGCGAGCGGCAATGAGGCATGTGATGCGACGATCCGTTGCGAACAGGAAGCCGGGGATCCGTGGCTAGAAATGTGCTCGAAGTCAATAACCTCAAAACGCAGTTCTTTACGCGCGCCGGCATCGTCTACGCGGTCGACGGGGTGAGCTTTTACGTTGGCGAGGGCGAAACGCTCGGCATCGTCGGCGAGTCAGGCTGCGGGAAGAGCGTCACCGCGACGTCCATCATGCGGCTGATTCCCAGCCCTCCCGGCAGGATCGTCGAGGGCGAGATTCTGCTGGACGACGGTAAGAGCCGCGTCGACGTGCTGTCGCTGAGCGACAGCGAGATGCGTCACATCCGCGGCAACAAGCTGGCGATGATCTTTCAGGACCCCATGACGTCGCTGAACCCGGTGCTTTCGATCGGCGATCAGCTCACTGAGCCGCTGATCCTGCATATGGGCATGTCGCGCAGGGAAGCCCACACGCGCGCGGTAGAGTTGCTGAAACGCGTGGGAATCCCCGCGGCCGAAGACCGCATGACCGCCTACCCGCATCAGTTCTCCGGCGGCATGCGCCAGCGCGTGATGATCGCGATCGCGCTCTCCTGCAACCCCCAGGTGCTGATCGCCGACGAGCCGACGACGGCGCTCGACGTGACGATCCAGGCGCAGATTCTCGACCTGATGCTGCACCTTAACCAGGAGTACGGCACCGCGATCATCCTCATCACGCATGATCTTGGCGTCGTCGCGGAGGTCTGCGAACGCGTCAATGTGATGTATGCCGGACAGATCGTCGAGACGGGCTCGGCCAACGATCTGTTCACGAACCCGCAGCATCCGTACACCGTGGGCCTGATGAACTCGGTCCCGCGCATCGGCATTGACGTGAAGGAAGCCCTCAGCCCGATTCCAGGATTGCCACCCGATCTGCTTGCGCCGCCGGTCGGCTGTCGCTTCCGACCCCGCTGTCGGTTCCGCCAGGAGAAGTGTGAGCAGTCCCCTCCGCTGGGCGAGGTGGCCCCTGGACAATGGGCCCGCTGCTGGTTCCCACAGGGCGTAGGCGCGATCGCGCGGGAAGCCGAGGCGCGGGGCACGCGGCGCGCCGCCGAGCGAGCGTCGGACGCCGATGCGGTAACGGCGCCGGCGTCTGAGTTGGACGCAGGATCGTGAAACGGTGAGCGAACGTGGCCACTGAGAGGACAGCTGACGCGAGTACACAGCCGACAACGAAGAGCGGCGTGGCCGGCGCCATCCTCGATGTCCAGCATCTCAAGAAGCACTTCCGTGTCGGCGGCGGTTTCCTGGCCCGCAGGTCCGCGATGACGATCCGCGCCGTCGATGACGTCTCGTTCTCAATCGTGCGCGGCGAGACGTTCGGGCTGGTCGGCGAATCCGGCTGTGGCAAGACCACCCTCGGGCAGACCATCATCCGCCTGTACAACCCGACATCAGGCTCGATCAACTTCAATGGAACTGACATTTCGAGCCTGGATGCAGCTGATATGCGCAAGCATCGCCGCGGCATGCAAATGATCTTTCAGGACCCGTCCGCTTCCCTCGACCCACGCATGACGGTCGGTTCGATCATCAGCGAGCCACTGAACATCTTCGGCATCGGGTCGAAGGAGGAGCGGCGCGAGCGCGTGCGTGAGCTGCTGCGCGTCGTCGGGTTGAACAGCTACTTCGTCAACCGCTACCCGCACGAGTTCTCCGGAGGCCAGCGCCAGCGCATTGGCATCGCGCGCGCGCTGGCATTGAACCCGGAGCTCATCATTTGCGACGAGCCGGTGTCGGCGCTCGATGTCTCGATTCAGGCTCAGGTGCTCAATCTCCTGCGCAAGCTGCAGGGCGAGTTCAACCTGACCTATCTGTTCATCGCACACAATCTGGCAGTGGTCGCGCATATCAGTGACCGGGTCGGCGTTATGTACCTCGGCAAGCTCGTGGAGATTGGGGAATCTCGTCGCATCACCGAGGCCCCCAAGCACCCGTATACGCAGGCGCTCATCTCCGCCGTGCCGATTCCGGTTCCCGGACGCCAACGCGAGCGCTTGATTCTTGAGGGCGACGTTCCCAGCCCGGCCAACCCGCCCAGTGGCTGCCGGTTCCATCCGCGTTGTCCAATCGCCCGCCCTGACTGCAGTGAGGTCGAGCCGGCGCTGAGAGAGCTGGAGCCGGGCCATTGGGTCGCCTGCCACTACGCCGAATGAACGCCGGGGCAGGCAGGAATCGCCGGCGTCGGGCCTGTACGTACATATTGTGTCGCGCATCGACACCTATTGCCAAGCGCCGCTACCTGTGATAAACAGGTACCGTCTCGATCATGCGGATATTGGTGACGCGGCTCCAGTCAAAACGAGGTCGGGCGCGTCATGATGTGGGCATGGACTGACAGCACGCCGGTGGACGGTTTGAGCGAGGGTAATCCAGGTCAATTCCAGTCGATCAGCCCCTGGCGGGGGCCGTCCCAGCCATGAGACAACCACTGTTCGGCGTCTGTACGTATGTACAGATGTGACGGAACGACAACCAGTCCTGGAGTTTGTGCGACCGCGGAGAGGAGGGGCCGTCACAAGCGATCAGCGATTCAGGCTGATGGACCTGTTTGCGCCGGCAGGCTGCAGATTCTGACGGAGGGTAGGGGCCCATCGTCGATGTGGGGGAACGCGGCCATGACCGTAATCGAGGAGGGACACACACGATGATTCCTATTGACAGGGAACAGGTACGATTGCTGGAGCAGCGCCTGCGGGGCGTCGGTGTCGACCGGCGCACCTTCCTGAAGGTAGCCGGCGCCGCGCTGGCAGCGCCCGCGGCCGGCACATTGCTGGCCGCCTGCGGTGACGATGATCCGACGGCGACATCCGCGCCCGCGCCAGCCGCGACGGCAACGTCCCCCGGGCAGGCTCCAGAGCCAACCGCGACTGACGCGCCCGCGGCGACGGCCGAGCCAGGCGCGCCCACGAACACGCCCGCGCCTGTCGCCGCCACCAACACCCCGGCCCCCGCGGCGACGGCGACCGCCGCTCCCGAACCGGCTGAGCAACAGCTGCTGCGCGTTATCGGCACCCGCGCTGAGCCTTCCAGCCACGACTTTAACGCCGACCTGTACGCTGGTGGAGCAGCGACGATCTGGGCTGGCGTCCTGAGCTATAACGAGAACTTCGAGCCGATCCCTGACTGGGCGACCGAATGGGAGCCGAATGAGGACGCCACCACGTGGACGTTCCGCATCCGCCCCGACAACGGCGGCTTCTCGAACGGCGACGATGTCACCGCCGAGACCTTCGCCTACTCCTGGCGGCGGCTGCTGACGCCTGCGACGGCCGCTCCGTACGCCTCGATCCTGTTCGACATTCTCGGCTCCGAGGACATCAACCTGCAGGGAGCCGATCCCATGACCCTCGGTGTCCGGGCGGTCGACGACTGGACGCTCGAGGTCGACATGATCGGTCCGCGCGGCCTCTTCCCGGTCATCGCGGGCTACGTAGCCTGCTTCCCGACCCACCCGCCGTCCGTCGAGGCCGGCAACTATTCGACTGATCCTGCCGATGGCGAGGTTATCTCGAATGGGCCGTTCCTGATCACCGAATGGCGGCATGACCAGTACTGCAAGCTGGTGAAGAACCCGAACTTCTGGGAAGCGGACCGCATTCGCATCGAGGAGATCGACTGGCTCATCATCCCCGCTGAGCAGGGCATGCTCCCGTACGAGGCCGATGAGGTCGACTACGCGTCGGTCCCGGGCGCGGACTATCCGCGCGTCGTGGCTGATCCAGTCTACAGTCAGGAGATCGAGAAGTACGTCGACCCATTGATCTGGAAGATCCTGCCGCAGGTGACGGTCGAGCCGTTCGACGACATCTGGGCGCGCCGCGCGCTATCCCACTCGATCGACCGCGACCGCATCAACGAGCTGACGAACTTCGGTGGCGACCCCGCATACAGTCTGATGCCGCCGGGCCTGTTCGGGTACCTGAGTGACGACGAGGAGATCCGCGACATCCAGGCATTCGATCTGGCCCGCGCCGAGGAGGCGCTGGCGCAGTCGCGTTACGCCGATCGCAACTGGCCGGAGGTCACCATCATCCTGCGCAATGAGGCGCATCTCAACTCGACCATCATGGTCGAGGATGTCGCCGCGCAGGTGGAGGAGAATCTCGGGCTGCGCATGGACATCCAGGTCATGGACGTCCAAGCGTTCCGAGAGCTGCAGTTCACGCTGACGCCGCAGATCGTCTGGATCCGCTGGTTCTACGACTATCCGGATCCGAACAACGGCTACTTCGACATGTTCTACTCCGTCAAGGAGACTGGACGCCGCCAGGCATGGTCGAACGCGGAGTTCGACGCGCTCACCATCGCGGGCAAGGAAGAGCCGGATCCCGCGGCGCGGCTCGAGATCTACCGGCAGTGCGAGATCATCATGCAGACCGAGGTCGGGTACATACCGGTCGTGTATCGCAATGCCTACTACGTCTACAAGCCGTGGCTGAAGGGCATCCCCATCAACCGGCAGGGCTTCGTGACACCGTCCGTCAACATCTACATCAACATGTGGCGCGAGGTCTACATCGAGGGACGCGACGCCTGACCGGCAGTCGCCCATCACTCGCGTGGACGCGGAACGAGAGGGGCCAACCGGCCCCTCTCGTCGCGTTTACGGCCATGGACGCCGGAACTCTACGCCGCCGCGCCGAATTGGCTGGCATGGACGCATCCGTTTTGGCCCTTTGCCGCTCCGATCCCTCTGCTATCCTTCGGAGTGGCCGCCGCCGAGGTCGGCCGCACGATCGGTTCAAGCAAGGGAGTCTCCAGTGGCAGCAGGCAAGCCCGCATATCTCTGGTGGAACGGCAAGAGGATGGCGTGGGACGACGCGACCGTCCACGTGACGGCGCTCGGCTGGTCCACCGTCGGCGCTATCTTCGAGGGCATTCGTGCCTACTGGAACGCCGACCATGAGGAGCTGTACATCTATCGCCTGGACGAACACATGGACCGCTTCGAGCGCTCGCTCAAGCTCATCCGCCTGCCGAAGGCGTACGAGATGCCGGAGCTAAAGGACGCCATCATCGACCTCCTGCGAGCCAACGACACTCGCGAGGACACCTACATCCGGCCGCTCGCCTATCGCGGTGGCGATGGACGCGGCGGCTTCAGCGGCATCGGTGGAACCACGGAGATTCTGATCAACACGCACCCCAGCGCATCGCATCTGATGAGCGGGCAGGGCAAGAGCGCCTGTGTCTCCTCGTGGACGCGCATCTCCGACAACGTCATGCCGCCACGCATCAAGAACATCTCGAACTACCGCAACGGCCAGCTCGCCAACATGGAGGCCGCGAACAACGGCTACGACACCGCCCTCATCCTGAACGCCCAGGGCAAGGTCGCCGAGGGCGGCGGAGCCTGCGTGGCACTCATCCGCGACGGCGTGCTGATCACGCCCGACACGACGCAGAGCATCCTGGAGAGCATCACCCGCGATTCAATCATCCAGCTGGCGCGCGACGAGCTGGGCATGCAGGTCGTCGAGCGCGCCGTCGACCGCACCGAGCTGTACATCGCGGACGAGGTTTTCATGTGCGGAACGGCCTTCGAGATCACGCCGCTCGTGTCGATCGACAAGTACGACATTGGCGACGGCAGCATCGGCCCGGTCACCCGCCAGCTCGAAACCCTGCTGGACGACACGTTCCGCGGCAAGACGGGCATGCGGCCCGCGTGGCGCACTCCGGTCGGCGTCGCCAGGCCGGTAGCTGTCTGACCAGGGCGCGCTCGACAGCGCAGCACGGCGACGGGAGGGCTTCTGCCCTCCCGTTCCCACGTCCACCTGAGCCCGGAGGGCTATCCTGCCAGAACGCCCTCGTCGCGCATGCGCACGATCGTCCGATCGAACCCCGCGATCGTCTGGTCGATGTGCTCGGGCGTATGCTTCAGGCTCAGCCACCCGCCACCGAACGTCAGATCCGAGCCCTCCAGCATCATGCCCGACACGAAGGCACTCTTGATCTTGCCCGTCAACCCGGCCTTGAGCGCCTCATGTGTGATCCCCTCGGGCCGTCGCACGTCGCCCGCCGTCATGTTGCTGCATTCAACGCCCAGCAGAACGTGGAACACTGACGACTCCCCGTAGCAGACGCCCCGGATGCCCCGGTCGACGAGTGCCGCGTTGAACCCCGCCCGCAGCCGCGTCGCCATCGCGTCGGCATGCTCCTGCACCGTCCGGTCGGACACCAGCCGCAGGCAGGTTGCGCCTGAGACGGACGCCAGCGGATTTGCGTTGTACGTGCCGGGATGAACGATCTTCTTCCAGCCCGGCTCGTCGCGGAACTCGAACACCGACATGATGTCGGCGCGTCCCGCGATACAGCCCCCCGGTAGTCCGCCGGCAACGATCTTCGCCAGCGTTGTCATGTCAGGCATGATCGAGAAGCGCTCCTGCGCCCCGCCCGGCGACCAGCGGAACCCGGTAATCACCTCGTCGAAGATCAGAATCGTGTCGTGCTTGCGTGTGATCTCGCGCAGCTGGTGAAGGAAACCCGGCTTTGGGGGGATGGTGGCCCACGACGCCCCGCTGGGCTCGAGGATCACCGCGGCGATGTCGCCCCTCGCAAGCTGTGCCTCGACGAAATTCAAGTCATCGTGCGGCGCGACGATCGTCAGATCATACGACGACTGCGGGATGCCGGGCGACGACGGAGCGTCGAACGGGACCTTCTCCCCCGGAACCGCGTAGTCATGCCAGCCGTGGAAGTGACCCGCGAACTTAAGGATTTTTTCCTTGCCGCTGAATGCTCGCGCGACGCGGATCGCGAGCATCGTCGCCTCCGTGCCGGACGACGTGAACTTCACGCGTGCGGCGGATGGCACGAGCCGCTGGACCCAGTCTCCCCATTCCAGCTCCTGATCGTGCCCGGAGCCGAAGTGAGTTCCGCGCTTGAGCTGCGCCGTCACTGCCTCGACCACCTCCGGATGGTTGTGCCCCAGGATCAGTGACCCGTGCCCGACGGCGTAGTCGATCAGCTCGTGGTTGTCGACGTCGACCTTGATCGCGCCGTCAGCCCGCTGGATGTAGATCGGGAATGGCTTGACGTAGCGCGCGTCGTGGGTAACGCCGGCTGGATAGATCTCCATCGCCTGCATCGCGCGCTGCCGTGAGCCGTCAAATGTCTCGACGAATTCCTGTTCGATGGTTCTGGTAGCCTGAGCCATATTCGAGTCTCGCCTCCTCCGTGCACTCCACCCGGCTGGATCGATGTTGCGTCCCTGTCCAAGCCGCATTATGGTCGAGAAGCCGGGCGCCTGTCTATACCGCGCCAAAGCGCTTCGAGTACGATGGCCCATGGAACTGGCGACCAACCGGAGAATCAGGAGCACCGATGAGACTGGCAACTCAACCACGGATGCGCTTGGCGGCACTACCGACGCCGCTGCAATATGCCGCGAATCTGACGGGGGAGCTTGGCGGTCCGCGCGTCTACCTGAAACGCGATGATCTCACCGGTCTGGCGCTGGGCGGCAACAAGACCCGCAAGCTTGAGTACCTCATCGCTGATGCCGCGCTTGCGGGCGCAACGCACGTCATCACCGTCGGCGCCGCGCAGTCCAATCATGCGCGGCAGACCGCTGCGGCCGCCCGTCTGGCCGGCATGGAAGCGGTGCTCGTCCTCAACTCCGCTTCCTCAACGCCGGAGGAGCAGGGAAACCTGCTGCTCGACCGCATCCTCGGCGCGACGGTGCATGTCGTGTCCTCGCACGCCCAACGCGCCGCCAGGGTCGAGGAGATCGCGGCGGATCTATCCGATTCGGGCGCGATTCCA